>DATDXL010000095.1:0-4961 GCA_036517235.1 Minisyncoccota bacterium | reverse complement strand
AAAGAGTATGTCCTAGGTGAAGCTACTTGGGACGAAGCAATACAGGGACCACGGCTATTCAAAGGAAAAAGACTGAGTAGAGCAGAAGAAGCGGCAAGGGATGCGGGAAGACTTGACCCGCGAGATCCTCAAAGGATAGCGGCGGAAAAGGAATTGAAAGCCGTCTACAAGCAACGCGTGTACATCGAGCGACTGCTTGAAGAAGAAACCAACCTGGATTCGCCGCGGGAATGGTGGAAACTCATCCAAGATGCGTTCACTTCCGAAAAAACGAAGTCGGAAATCTGGAGCGACGTGCGCTACAAAATCAAGCGCTGGCTCGAGCAGAGGTGGGGATTCTTCTGGGTTTCTATCTTCTGGCCTGCCCGACACATCATGGAGTTCCTCATCGTCCACAAACGCCTACCTGACAAAAAACCAAGTCAAGGAGGTCAGTATCGGCTCCGAACGCTTATTCAGGTAGAAACGCTCCCGACGAAATTCCTACTGCGCCAACCACCACGACCAACGCTTCTTGAAAACGTAGAGTTCAATGATCGTCTTCAAGGAGATATTGTGCCGTATGCGATATTCCGAGTAGTTATGCCGTATACGCCAGTCTTCACCTGGAAAGAGAAGTTCTACGAGGCACTGGAATCGCAACTCGGTTCCGAGTTCCTGAGCTTCGCTCAGCTCGTCAAGTGGGTAGACTTCGTAAAAAAAGTCAGGAAGGGTCCTGGCTCGGGTCTGCACCTCAAGTGGTTGAGCAGGATCAACGTTCGTACCGCAATTAGTCTCACCGGTGAGACGATTGGCGCAAAAGTTGACCTCGGGGGCAAAGGGATTATCGAGGCCATCGGATTGGAACTCGTAGACTCCTGGATTCACGACTATGAGGGTCTCGAAGGTACAGTTGACCTAAACACTATCGGGGGGGCACTCCGCGCAGCGGAGCTTAACCGCCTCAAAGGCGACGCCCTCATCATCGAACAGGAAAAGAAAGGGCAAGCAGAACTTGTTTACGCCATAAAGAGAGCTCAAGCTATCAAGGCAGTTGGTGAGCAGGAAGCATGGGTTCTCCAAGAAAAGGCGAAGGCAAGCGTTCCTGTTGCAGTCGCAGAACAGCAAGTCAAGGGTCGCGAGGCGCTCAAAGGCACCGGAGTAACTACCATCATAGAAAGTGGTGCTCCGGCAGCAAACGTCTTAGTCCCAACAAACAGTTCAAAGACTTGAAGAAATAAACAAAACAGTCAAGGCCGGTTGAGTAAGCACTCAACCGGCTCTTTTTTATATTCATACAAAGCTTGACAAATACTATAAATAATAGTAATATACCGGTAGAATCTCCGAAAATCTTAAACCAATACAGAAAACAAATTATGAATACGTTCTTCAAAAAAATAAACAGACTCTTCACAGACCCTTACGCGACCATTTGGAACACATTTGGACGCTCTGCAACCCATTCACCTGCGCCATCATCAAGCGGAGCAGGGACACCTACACCACCTGCAGCTCATGCAGGAAGAGGTGCTTCACAACCAACAAAGAGGAAAAGGTGGTTTATAGCGGTTCGTAGAATCGTCAAAATCGCAGTCCCCCTTGCAATAATCGGTTTTATCATCACGACCGCCGCAAACCAGTTCGTAGGTAAGGTTGCATTCTGGTGCATGTTCAGTGCCATCACTGTTCTCATCACCCTTATCGTATGGGTTCGTAAAGGATGGCAGTCAGCACTTGCTACGTTCCTTGCTATCGAGGTACCAGTCCTCCTTCTACCATGGGGCTATCGCATGCTGAAAGAAATACCTTGGAAAAGCGTAGGAGTAACTACCCTCTTCATTCTTGGTATCGTTGCAGCTGTCGGTGTTCTTGGTTGGCTTATCTGGCGATACAGAGGCGGTATGACTGGTGGGGGAACAGAAAGAGAAGGCGGGGTAGGGATTGGAAAAATCGTATTGCCGATAGGCTTCGTACTCGTCACCCTCTGGATATACCTCTGGGGTGCAGAGCAGTTCACAGGAATGGATGTCTGGAATGTCATCTCTGAGGCCAAAGCCACGCTTCCGATACTCGCTGGCGTACTGTGCTTCGGCATCCTCTGGGGACGAGGAGGAGCGGGATCAAAAATCGCCGCATTCATGGTGATATCGTTCACACTTATCATCGCCTCGGTAGTATTGAGCAGAAAAATGGTTGTGCTCTACCCCGAAGCACGAACGGCAACGGTTTCCCACACGTACCGCAGCGGAATCATGGAAATCCAGATCTGCGATTCGCAACAGCAACCGCTCGATACGTTCCAGCGCCAGGACGTGAAAGTCCTGCAGTGGGACGCGAATGTCCAATCCTTCTCCACCATGCTGCCGTACAACGGTTCGTGGTATCCCTGTACATACTCCGGCTCCGGGAACCAAGGCAGTTGGGTTTGGGACATACCGGGAAAAAGGAATGTCGGGTCGTGGTTCATCCGCGAAACAGGGCGACGGGGCGAATATTCCGGCGAGCTTCGTACCGATTGCGGCACAAGGCTCCAGATACAGCTACTCGCGCTCTATTGACCTCGACGGGTTGAACTTCAAAACGGGAAGTTTCTGCTAAGCAGAAACTTCCCGTTCTTTTTTATCTGCAAAACTAATCCCCGTTACCGATTGATTCCTCCTAAAAAGTTGCCGGCATTGAGCGGTACGCTCGTATCCACCGTGAACGTCCTTACCACCATGTAGGCCAGCCCCCACACGGATACGATCATTAGAATGCTTACCAGCGCCCACATCAGTTTCAATCGTCCCGCTGTTCTCGCCTCTTCCTTATCTGCATTCACCATCATCTGCACTATGCCCCACAGTATGACTATGACGCTTATCGCTATCATAATCTGAAAACAGATGCTCAGAACCTTCAGGATAGCCGGTCCCAGCGCAACCAATCCATCGATGATGGGGATGGGAGCAGCACTTACTGCAAGCGGGGCAAGCAAAACCATACAGCCAGACGCATACACAAGGCTTCTGTAGGCTAATTTCATGAAGATAATGATACCCCACACCAAAACAAAACACCACTGGCAGACCAGTGGTGTTTTGTTTCAATTTTTCCTTTTCTTCCCAATGCTTACTTGAAGAGTACGACGAGAGAATTCTGGATAAAACTCATGATTGCGTAAGCTGATGCTATCACGGTAAGTCCTACGATTCCCCAAATCAGATGCCTCTGTCCATTCTTTCTGCCTTCAGGATCATTCGCTTTCGCGATGAATTCGATTGCTCCTTGCAGAAACACAATGACCGCAATCCCGATAAGCAGGTAGACAATCGGGTTGAGGATATAAGTGATAATACGATCAAGTAGCACAGCGTTGAAGAGAAAGTGCTAGGAAATCCTTAGAATACGTTACCTACTACAGAGTTTACGTTAGCCGGAGCCGTTATAGACAATGAGTTGACCACAATAGCTACCAAGGCCCACGCTGACAGCGCCAGAAAGACGCCGACAAGTCCCCACAGAATTTTAGAACGTCCTGCCTTCCTTGCCTCTTCGTCGCTGGCACCCAGAATAATCTGAAATGCTCCCCAAATCACGACAACAACCGCAATGACCACGATAAGAGGCATCACAACATTGATAACGCTCTGAATCGCCGTCACCAGACCGCTAATACCGCCTGTGGCATCAACGTTGATTGTTTGCGCGAATGCTGCCACTGGCGCAAACAAAGCAGCTCCCAACACTATAACTTTTTTCATTTGATACAAAAACTAATAAAACTACTAAATAAACGACCCTTTAAGCTGTTAACTCGTCTTTCAGCGTACCATATAAGGACATGAAGACAAGAGGCCTGTGGATAAATAGGCGTTCGGAACGCCTTTTTCAGACACGACATATTCGCCAACAGGCGAATTGCTCCGCTCGCGCCCTGCCTACCAGCAGGCAGGGCGCTGCGCGAGGTCTGAAAAAGGCCCTTCCTCACTTGGAAGTTAGAATATGGAGCAAAATACTCCAGTATTTTGCATACTGTTCAGATTTATTGGCTATTCCACAAACGGTTGTCTATCTGAAAACTATTGAGTTCGCTCGGAGAAAAGAACGTGCGGATAACGATATTCACCAAACCCCACATCATCATCATCACCGCTATGGTGATAACTCCCCAAAACATGACTTTGGAAGATTCAGCTCGGGCTTGAGGGTCATCACCGGAACCGATGTAGCGGAAGACGCCAACCATAACAAAAAAGACGGCGAGGGCGACCATCACTCCTCCGAATGTCTTTAGCCCATCAACGTATCTACCAACTACCGTATCGAATCGAGCAGCGTAGAGCATAGAAGGAATAAGAATCCCGAGCGTAGTGAGAATTGAGAGGATTGTTGTTGTTTTTTTAGTCATACATTAAGTAAGAGGTTTAACTCGTCAGCACCGGGAGATATGTATTAGGATCAACCAGTTCTTCGAAGATAAGGTCTACGATAAGCCAAGCCGACAATACGATGATAAGCCCGATAAAGACGTTGAGGAAAATGCTATGTGCACTCTGTATCTGGGTCATATTACCGCGAGCGGAGAGGTAGAGCCATCCCGCCCATGCGAACGCTATCGCCGCGATAGGAACCGCGATGTACAGAAAAAAGCTCAAGATGTTGTCCGCAAGTATGACGAGGTCTTGCCAACCGCACGATGTGCCAAGGCAATTAGGCACGATCGGTTGTCCTGGGCTCCACGCGAGAGCCGGAATAGCAAAAGAAAGCGCGGAGAGAACGAGTGGTGCGAACGTGGTTTTAAAATATGTCTTCATCATCGTACTAGGTTTTGATTCGCCAAGTTTTGCAGCTGCTGTGTGACTTTTCCTATCGCGCTTTCAGCGGTTGAAAAGCCGGCCGCAACGCTGTCAACCATATCTTTGAAGATGAAATCTGATTCGGTACGCTTTGGGTCAAGCCATCCTTTTGCAATGAGCCCTGACGGGTAAAAAACTGCT
>DATDXL010000094.1:0-3715 GCA_036517235.1 Minisyncoccota bacterium | reverse complement strand
AGCTGTTTGAAGAAGAAGGTGACTTTTGTTACTATATCGTTGTAGATTTGAATACTCGTATTCATGACCACGGACGCCTGAAGGCGTCCGTGGTCATTGTATATGAAAATGGGTGAAAAGGGAGTTTCGTAATTCACAGTATGAAAGCAATAAAAGTCACCGGTTGGGTGAGCTTTTGGGTACTGGCAGTGACGCTGACGTTCTATCTGTTGGTGACAGGTGATGATCCGGTCTTTCTCCATTGGATGGTCAAAGTCTTCCGCACAACCTCGGAAGCTGTGCTCCCGAAGATCGTACTGGGGATGTATATCCTCGCTGTGGCAGGTACGGGTCTTCTTGTTGTCCTCTGTTGCACAAGAAAGAAGCGAGGAAGTGGCGGAGCAGGAGGTGTGGCACGGATGGTAATCGCGTTCCTGGTTTCAATCGCCATACTCTGCTTGCCGTCGGAAGCGACAGCAGGGCAGGTTACCATGAACGTCATGGTCACGGTGGAAAAGCAAGGCGGGATATTCGCTCTGAATGAAACCACCAGGCAGTTTCTCACTGCCGAGGAACAACAGGCCATAGACGCAACAGTTGATGCCGTAGTCGCTGGGTTCCCCAACGGGTTCACTCTCGTGGGCGATGAGTACCAGTACCAGACGAGAGTGACACTACTTGCCTGCATCGCTATCGTGATAGTCATTGTGTTGGTGATCGCCGGCGGTATCTATGTGTACTACAAGGTCAAAGAGTTTTGCAAAAAACTCGGGCCGAAGGTCAGAGAGAAACAAGAGGACGAAGACGGTACCAACTCGACTAGATCGGTAACGTTCGTTCCCCCACGGGGAACGAGAAGCGAGATGTCAGAGTTCGCCGCGTCATTTAACGGCGGTTTCACCCGACCATTAACCAACGACCTTCCGGATTGTGGGTGTGGACCTGCGCCGGTTATCCTGCGCTACACCCTCACCCCTTCGGTGGTACCGGGACTTATATCACTGGAGCCTTCTCCTCCTATGAGGCCGGTGTACGAAGACGAGTACCGGATGAGGCACGGGTTGAGTACCAATATAGAGGAGCTGAGCTTCTCTGTGAACGGGATTGGTACCACCAACCCTATTCCCCAGATCGTTCTCAATAGGGGGACCATTAGTCTTAACCTCGGCGTAACCAACACGGTTACGACTGAGATGCTTTGGTCAACCAATCAAACGGACTGGATGGCGATTCCTCTCAGCAGGATGTCTGTTCCGCTCTCGGATGCGAGACCTGTTCACGTCACCTTTGAGGACCGGCTTACTGGTGATTGCGACCAGAAGAAGTTCTACCGTTTGCGAGTGATTCAATAGAAATCGGGGATAGTTTACAGCCGGACAACCTTCTTAGGAGTCCGGTTTTTCTTTTTTCGTCCTGTTATAATGAATACATGAAAACGGTAGTGATTACGGGCATCGGGCGTGGTATTGGAAAAGCGCTCGCGCAGAAATTCCTCGCGGAAGGTTTCAAGGTCTTTGGTACGTCTACTTCGGGGACTGTTGATTTTACGCATCAAGATCTCACTGTTTTTACGCTTGATCTTTCTTCTCCCGAGAGCATTGCGGCATGTGCAGATGCCGTAGTGAAAGCAGGGGCATCGCTAGATATTCTCATCAACAATGCAGGCGCTCTCTTTGACGACGAGGAAACACAGGTCTTCATCGATACATTGCGTTCAACGCTTGAAGTGAATTTGATCGGCACCATAGATTTTACGGAGAAGATACTGTCGCTCGTTGTAGCGAACGGCCACGTGGTGAATATCTCCTCGACTGCGGGGTCGCTTGCTCTTTCCGATCCGGAGACGGAGAAGGCAAGTCATTTTCCTTACCATTATCCCTGCTACAAAATCTCCAAGACAGCGCTCAACATGTATACGCGTACACTTGCCGGACGAATGATATATGAAGGAAAAGAGATAATTGTTTCGTCTGTGCACCCCGGCTGGGTGCGCACGGAGATGGGAGGGGACGATGCCGATGTTTCTCCGGAAGAAGCGGCTGACGACGTTTATAAGACAGCTGTTTCAAAGCCCGAAACGGGACAGTTTTGGTTTAAGGGGAAGAAAATCGCTTGGTAATTTTGTTATGATTCGCAAGACATATATACGGCATTTTTTTAAGGATTCTTTTATTCTTATCGGGGGGATTTTTGTTGCGGTGCTTCTGGTGCAACTGGGCTCTATTGAGCGATTTATAGAAGCGACGAGGAATTTTCAGATTTTTACCAGCATTATTAGCGGGATGTTTTTCACTTCCGTGCTGACTATCGCTCCCGCATCGGTGGCGCTCGTTGCCATTTCACAGTCAATGCCCGGATTTTTGGTTGCGTTCTGGGGCGCCTGCGGTGCCGCAATCGTGGACTATATACTGCTCTCTTTTGTGCGGAATGGCGTGGAGCGCGACGTGGAGGGTTTGATGAAGCCTGCATTGCGTCGCAAGGTAATCTCCTTGTTCCACTTCGGTTTTTTGAAGTGGGTTGTTATTGTACTTGGAGCGTTTATGATCATGTCTCCTTTACCGGATGAAATCGGAATCGCCCTACTCGGGTTCTCAAAAATAAGACCCAGACATTTATTTCTGCTGACATTCGTTCTGCACTTTTTTGGGATTTGGGCGTTAGTGTCGGTGGCGGGAGCGATCTTGCAGTAAGACAGAGAGCTTGCACCTTCAGCAAATACCACTTATTGTTCTTGTACGCTCCCGTAGTCCAATGGATAGAACACTTCCCTCCGAAGGAAGAGATGCAGGTTCGATTCCTGCCGGGAGCATACGCTAGTGCTAAGTCAAGTGACCGAGACGGGTAGCGAGTTAGAGAGCATTGGTTGCTTGAGTCAAGGTTCACTTAGCACGAAAAATCACTCCGATTCAGGAGTGATTTTTCGTTTGCGTTCGACTACTGCAATAGTATCTTTCTGTCTTTGAGTACCAATCGGCTTTTGAGGCACACAAGTAGCTCGCGCTTCTCGGTAATCAACCCTTCCTTCAGAAGATACTTCGCGTAGGTGCGGATGTCTATCGCCGTATTGCGCTCCCTCGTTTTCATTCCGAGCACCCCGATACGGAATTTGTTGTACCGAGCTATTTCTTCTTCAATCTTTGCTTTCATGCCAATTTCGTCTAGGTCCAGCGTATCCAGCAAGCCACCCAACTCTTCAACCAGATCCTTTTCATTTATCGCCTGATTCTTGCAGTCGGTATTCTTTGCCTTCGTGCACATGTAGTACACGTGACGGTCCACACCGCCGTCCTTGAGCTTCTTGAATTTCTCGTCGGCGGTAATGCCGCTCTCGCAATACCCGCACTTGATGAGCCTTGTGAAGGCGAACTCCTTGCTCTCGGTCTTGGGTATGTATTGTTCCTGTAGATTCGCCTGCACCTTGTCGAATAACTCTTTGGTAATGATAGGTTGGTGTTTGCCTTGGTACCAGTCGCCGCTTCCCGCCGGGTACTCAAATTCGCCGTAATAGAAGGTGTTTCGAAGAATCACGTAGAGGTTAGCGAGTGAGAGCCGCTTCGCATTCCGTGTCTTGAATCCTGTTTTCGTGAGCCATCGATATGTTTGCCGTCCGCTCCACCCCTCGTTCCCCACTTTCTCGAATACCTGCCGCATAGCGACGGAACGTTTGGGGTCGAGTCGCACCTGGCATTTTTTGTCGACATGCTTTTCATTGAGGTATCCGGTCGGCGCCGTGCAT
>DATDXL010000093.1:0-3385 GCA_036517235.1 Minisyncoccota bacterium | reverse complement strand
AAAATGTCGTTCAGCCGAAGGCCTGACATTTACTGAGTATGAGTTTTGCACTCAAGTTATATCTAAAGCTCGCAATCCGCAAAGTGGAGAGATTAGAGAATTTCCAACGCCTTGTGATGTTCCCCAAGGTTGGGAAAAGATGTAGAAAAAATCGCTATTGACGTGTGGATAGCTCCCATGCTATCCTTACCAAGCTAATGAATACTCCTCTAAACAACACCCCAAAACGCGGCGATTAATCTGTGGAGCTTTAGGTGCTGAATGAACGCCGCGAAAACGCGGTGATTTCGTTTCTTAGGGGTAAGATTGACTGGCGGTAGATGGTTCTAATTCTTTGGAGACATCTACGGACAGTCAATGAATGATCATTGAAAATTGAAGTCATAGAACGCGGGTTAGAAAGTTAGTTAAGATCCTTGTTATTACATACAAGGAATCGCCTTATAAAAAAAGGATTACTCATATATATTAAGAGCGTACGGAGGATGCCTTGGCACGGAGAGGCGACGAAGGACGTGGCGTGACTGCGATAAGCTTCGGGGAGGCGTCTAGCAGCCTGTGATCCGGAGATGTCCGAATGGGGAAACCCAATTGCGTAAACCGCAATTATCTCGCGCAAGCGAGGAGCAAACCTGGGGAAGTGAAACATCTCAGTACCCAGAGGAAAAGAAATAGCATAGATGCCGTCAGTAGCGGCGAGCGAAAGCGGCGAAGCCTAAACTTATTTTGATTTAGTTTACTAAATTAAGATGAGGGTAATAGGGATAGTACACTTGAAAATTGAACTTTGCGAGATACCATCATTCGCAAGGCTCAATTCTCATAAGGAGTTACAAATTCGATGGCTAGCAGAAAGGCCCTGGAATGGCCAACCAAAGAAGGTGACAGTCCTGTATGCGAAAGCTAATCGAACTTCTGTATTATTTCCTGAGTAGCCCGGGATAAGACTGTCCTGGGTGAATTTGCCTGTACTACCAGGTAAGGCTAAATACTCTACGTGACCGATAGTGAACCAGTACCGTGAGGGAAAGGTGAAAAGAACCCCGGCGAGGGGAGTGAAATAGTAACTGAAACCGTATGCTTACAAAGAGCGGGAGTCCTTAGGTCGCAAGACCTTAGGATGACCGTGTGCCTATTGAAGAATGACCCAACGAGTTTACTTATACTGCACTGTAAGTCCCTTTGGGACGGACGGAAAGGGAAACCGAGTGTTAATAGCGCGTCATAGAACTTTATAAAGTTGGTTAAAGGGAGAAATCTCTATGAGCCAATTTTTATAAGCTCTATATGCAGTCTAGGTAAGACCCGAAGCCAGGCGAGCTAACCATGCCCAGGGTGAAGGTTGTCGAAAGACAACTGGAGGCCCGAACCGGTTGGTCGCTCAATGCCATCGGATGAGGTGTGGTTGGAAGTGAAAAGCTTATCGAGCTTGGTAATAGCTGGTTCTCCCCGAAATGCGTTTAGGCGCAGCGGTGGAAAGTAGTCGAGGGGGTAGAGCACTGAATGGTTTGCCGTGCCCTTATGGGTAGGCTTACCAAACAAACTCCGAATACCTCGATGTAATCTCCACCAGTGAGTACGTGAGGGCAAAGCTTCATGTACGCGAGGGAAACAGCCCAGACCGCAGCTTAAGGTCCCTAAATGTATACTAAGTGAGAAGGAAGTATTGTGCCTTAGACAGGTAGGAGGTTGGCTTAGAAGCAGCCATCCTTTAAAGAGTGCGTAATAGCTCACTACTCGATCCTGTCGCAAGACAGGGAGGCACGGTGCGCCGAAGATGTATTGGGGCTAAGTATACTACCGAAAGCGCGGGTTCGATGGTTTCGAAAAGAATAAAGTTGTGAGCAGGGCTAGCATAGTGGCAATGCGGTGTCGCGGACACCCAGACCGGTTCGATCCCGGTGCCCTGCTCCAATCCTTCTGGGAATTAATGGTGAAGATAAGGTTGCTGCAACCAACCGAGGCTTCGCCGCCGCCGGCTCATAACCGGACCGGAATTAATTCCCAGATCTTATTCCGAGAGATGTGACAACGTCTTTCCTCTCGGATTCTTTTCGAAATCATCGAACGGTAGGGGAGCATTTTGAACAGCTGCGAAGGTCAACTGTGAAGTTGGCTGGAGCGTTCAGAAGGGAGAATGTTGGGATGAGTAACCGCAAGTGATGTGAAAACCATCACCGCCGTAAGTCCAAGGTTTCCTCCGCGATGACAATCATCGGAGGGTTAGGCGTGCCTAAGGATAACCTTGCTTTTGGGCAAGGGAAGCCGATGGACAGCCGGTTAATATTCCGGCCCCCCGGCATATGCGATGAGAGGACGGGTCAGATAACACTGAGCGCATTATGGATTTGACGTCTTTGCTCATAGAGTGCCCTGCCAGGCAAATCCGGCGGGGAGCCGCAAGGCACACTCAAGAGTGAAAGAAATCCCGATTTCGGGAGATTCAGTGGAAGAGGGCTCCAAGAAAAATCTCTAGCATTAAAATATGTCGGGCGCGTACCGCAAAACCGACGCAGGTGGACTAGTATCAGTGTACTAAGGCGAACGGGTGATTATTGGCTAAGGAACTCGGCAAAAAAGCGGCCGTAACTTCGGGATAAGGCCTGCCATGCTTTACGCATGGCCGCAGCGAAAGAACCCCTGGCGACTGTTTATCAAAAACACAACTCCGTGCTAAGCCGAAAGGCGCTGTATACGGGGTGACGCTTGTCCGGTGCTGGAACGTTAACGGTGGAGGTGGTATGGAGCAATCTGTACTGCTGACGCCCGAAGCGCCAGTGAACGACGGCAGTAACTATAAACATCGGCAGTTGTAGTTAAAAAATCTGACTATATGCTGGAAACTCTGCGCATATCAAAGTACTCATTTAGTAACAATCTTTGATCGAAGCAGACAATCAGCAGGCAACCCACTTAAGGTAATAGCATTCTGCGAGGAATAACCATGGCAAATCGAGCAGAAATCAATCAAGCCCTTCATAACATTAGAAGACGGCTACACAAACTATCGCAGTACGAGATGGGAGTAGTTATCGGTCATCTCAATGAATGGGAAAAAGACGATTTCAGCGATTTACATGAAATGGATAAGAAAGGCGCTCTTGAAAGAGCGGAAGAGATAAATAAGGAACTGGACAGTATAAAAGAAGCTCTTGATCGAACTCTTACTTTCCTCAGGCAAGGATAATCTTGCCTCTTCGCAGAATGTTATTACTAATTAAGCGGAAAGTCCTCAGAGACTATACGTCAGACATCATATTAAAGATGAAGATATAGTCCGATCTCATGGGCGACCATGAGGAGTGTAAATGCTACTAAATTACACCATAACTTGACAGAACTGTCTAAAAGTAGCGAAATACCTCGCAATTATTGCAGGGTCTAT
>DATDXL010000092.1:0-25196 GCA_036517235.1 Minisyncoccota bacterium | reverse complement strand
AGAAAGAATTGGGTCGAACCCCTGCGGAAGTGGATTTTGGATTCACAGCACGCGAGGTTTCTGGCGAGCAGTACAAACTACGCGGAAATCCGCGAATTTGTCCGTTCCTTCGGAACGAACCCCGCGATGCAAGACAAGACTATCTCGATTTCATTTAGCCCGCCCTCGGATTTTGCCCGCATTCGCCGCATGGAATTCGCATCCGCACTCCGCCGCGCGCCGCAGGCGCGCGGCGCATTTGCCCTCTCTGCCGAGGAAGTTTCGATTTGTGACCCTACGGGGAATCGAACCCCGATTCCAGCCTTGAAAAGGCCGTGTCCTAACCGTTAGACGATAGGGCCGTTTTGAGAATATACCATTTTTTGGTGAAACGACAAAAATCGAAAATAATCAATTTGTTTCGGGTTTGTGTTTTCCCTTGAACACTTTGTCGGGACCAAGATTGCCTTCAAACCTGCTCGCGTATTCATCTTGGCGTGCTTCGTGACCCTCTATCCAGCTATCCTTCTCCACAATAGGTGAGACCGCTTCCTTTTTGGGTGTAGTGGCTCTGTTCTTTATTGTACGGGGTTGTGAAATCTGAATTTCACCAAGAGCATTCTCTTTTTCCAGCCTTCGCGCTTCCTGAAGAACTGTTTCGTCGCCGTCGGCGCCTTTTCGTATAGCGTCAAATGGATTTTCGAATCGTCGTAACATGGTATGTGAAAATGATAGCATTTTTGAATAAAGCCTAAAAATGCTATATATTGTGGCAACTGGAGATGTGGCAGAGTGGTCGAATGCGCCGCACTCGAAATGCGGTATGCCCGAAAGGGCATCGGAGGTTCGAATCCTCCCATCTCCGAAAAATCCAGCGCCCGAAAGGGCGCTTTTATTTTTCGAGAGATGAGCAAGACATGTTTTGTCTCGCGTGGAGGATTCGAAGACCGTACGAAAATTTTTCTAGGCTTTTGCGATAGAAAAATCCGCAAGGTATACTGCTCCTGTAAGGAGAGAAATTCCTCCCATCTCCGTTTTTCAAAATCATGGCCATTTTGGACACCGATGGAAGTTATACCCATTCTTGCTAAGATTGTACGTATGAATCCTAACGAAACCCCAAAATCGGACTATCAGACGTTTCGGGAAGAAAAACACAAGTCATTCAATACGCCTCAAGAAATAATCAACGGAGCTATCGAGAAAGCCGCCAAATCGCCTATTGTAGAGCAAGAACGCATCATCGCGGGCGAAACCAATGAAGTCCACTTGGTGCGGACAGAGAATGGCAGAGAAGTGATTATCAGGATCTACCACGGAGAAAAACCGAAATTCGAAAGGGAACGATGGGCAATCGAGCAATGCCGAGAGGTAGGAGTGCCTGTCCCCGAAGTTATGCTCGTGGAAAGTACCGAAGCCGAAAGAAAGCCCCTTCATATCTGTGTTGAATCAAAGCTTGAAGGGGTTCCCATGGGCGATATACGCAAGAGCGACGATCCGGAAATCTCTAAAAACCTGAAGGCTCTTCTCGGCCAGTTGGGAAATAATCTGGGAAAAATCCATTCGGTTCCTGTAAACGGCTTCGGCTCGTTAGACAAAAATGGTAACGGAAAATATCGAACGGCAAAAGAACTACTAACCCAAGACCTCACTATCGCCAAAGAGAATACTTTGCCGGAACATTCGCTCCTAACCATCGATCGGGAAATCGTCTTTCGTGCAAAGGAAATACTCAACCGTGAAGCGGAAAACTTTCCTCTGGTCTCCCCTCGTCTGTTGCACGGCGACTTGGCGCCACAGCACGTCTTGGTCAAGGAAGGAAAAATATCCGGTATAATCGATTTTGAACATGCTAAAGGCTCGGATCCTGCAGAAGAATTCGCCCGTTGGGAATTAAAATTCGGAGATACCTATCCAATAGCCGATATCCAGGAAGGATATGGCAACAAGGAATTATTCGGTGGCGATTTTAAAAAGAGAAAGAACGTCTGGAGACTATATCAAGGTTTGGCGATACTAAGCTACTGCGTACGCGAGAAAAAACAATTTGGCATTGATAATGCCTTGAAGGGTTTAGCGGAAACTGTTCAGCTCTTTAATTGAAGGATTCGTACCCCATGTCCCCCAAAACAAAGAAACTGCTCGAAGAATTCGCGTGTGCCGCGAATTGGAGCACGGCAGGAAATCCTGCCGATATGGAGCGATTCTCTGATTTCGTCATTAGCGCCTTCCAGAGAGGCGAGCACAGCATCTCACAGGACGAATTTCTTGAAATGGTTGGACGTACAAAAAGCGAGGAGACTATCCAAGAAAAAAAGAAGGCTTTGGCCTCAAAGCTTTTTATGTTCAACAAATACGAGGACGGCATCAGACTTTTGCAAAATTTTCAGGAAAAATAAAAAGCGCGGAGGAGTACTCCGCGCTTCAATGCGATTCTTAGCGATGCTATACCTCCAGCGAAAGTGCCAACTGAATAGGCACTCGAAACTCCCACGCCTCTACAACCACAAGTAGGCCTTTGTCTTCGTCGTCGCGACAAAATGCTTTTGGCAGAACGGTGTTACCGCAACAGAAAGGGCCGATGCCGAGAAGCCGCTGGTGCTGTGTGATAGGACAATAGGAGACCTCCCACCACTTTGAACTGTGACTATACCTCCCAGGTAATCCTCTGTTTACATCGGGTTGCGAGCCGTTTCCGCCGAATGGAGAAAAGAGGTCGATTTCAAGTTGCTTGGCGCAAAACGGAGCGTACTGCTTGAGGGTGATCTCAAATGCGAGACAAAACTCACTGCGCCTCTGATTGAATGTGAGATTGCCGCGCCAGCCGGTCATCCTATGCATAAAGGTCAAGATGAGACTCCTTTCTGCATCTCTAAATGTCGTCCATTTCTCCTCGTGCCAAAACTCGATGGCGATACGAGGGGGAGATGAGGGCGAGTTGCCCTTGTAAAACGTACACGTGCTCCATGTACGGTAGAGCGTGTGCTCATCGACGAACATCTCGAATTTGTTTTTTACGATACGAAATGTACCGTGGAGAGAACGACTGCAAAGACCCCAATCCGCGACACAGAGGCCTTTCTGAGACATGCGATATTCTTTCAGTGTCATACGGTCCTTTCTCAAAAGGGTTCAAATGACTCCCAATCCACCCTACGACTATGCACGGCCGATGTCAAAGCAGGACCCACTTGATAAAATCTTCTAAATCGGCTCTAATGGAATGCCGTTGTTTTTTTCAAGAAAATGAGTAAGGTGGGTATATCACTGTAGGAAGGAGTGCTTCTTGTCTTAAAAGTAGAGATAACAGAATGGATCCCGTTAGAAGCCGCGGAAATCGAAAAACACACTTTGTGTACACACATGACACCAAACAGTCGAATGAGTAATAACGATATACCAGATTCAAGCAGAACGGCTAGTCCGTTTCCTACTTCTAACGGGATGGATTCAATAAAGCCCTTGATTTTAGCCGCAGGCCTGGGAAAACGAATGAACTCGGAGCTTCCGAAGGTGCTGTTACCGTTAAAAGGAAAACCGATGCTCTCCTTCCTCCTTGAGGCAGTAGAAAAATCAAATCTCGCAAAACCAGCAACACTGATCGTAGGAGCGGGCAGCGAACTCGTAAAAAAGGCAGCGGGACCTAACTACCAGTATGTACTGCAAGAAGAACAGCTAGGGACAGGGCACGCCGTACAGTGCGCTGAAAAACTATTACGCGGAAATGCAAAACACATCATGGTCCTCTACGGGGATCATCCCCTCGTTGACGCGGAAACCATCAACCGTATCGGAAAAGCGCACCTTGAAGGCGGAAATCCTATAACGATGGCAACCACGGTGATAGACGATTTTAAGGATTGGCGAGCGAGCTTCTACGATTACGGAAGGATCATCAGGAACGGCAAGGGCGAGATAAAACAGATCATCGAGAGAAAAGACGCGACCGAAGACGAGCTCGAAGTGAAAGAAGTGAACCCATCATACTTCTGTTTTAACGCTGAGTGGTTATGGGAGAAACTTAAGCTCCTCACCACCGAGAATGCCCAGAAAGAATACTATCTCACCACGCTTCCTAAGATTGCCTGGGACGAGAAATCCCCCATTACCATGGTCTCTATCGATCCAAAAACGGCACTGGGGGCAAATACCCCTGAACAATTTGCAATACTCGAAAAGATAATGACACAATAGTCATTGGTATGAGAATACTAAGTATCGAAACCCCGAGTAGTAGAGCAAAGCTCACTACGGGGCGAGAAGTGGAAAACGCGTAATCGCCTTGTATACTGTAGACCTATGATAGTTCTCGGCATTGAGACCTCATGTGATGAAACTGCGCTCGCATTACTTGAATGTCAGGGGGATCTCACCACTCCAACATTCAAGGTAGTAGCAGAAGAGCTCTTCTCGCAAATCGAGATCCATAAAAAGTATGGTGGGGTTTTTCCTATGATGGCAAAACGAGAACACGGTAGAAATTTGATTCCCCTATTAAAAAATCTCCTGCAGAAAGCCGGCTATGCCCAACCTTATTCTAGTACCAAGAATCATTCCAGTATTCTTGAGAATACTGGAATGATTCTTCTGCGTGAACCTGAACTTTTAAAAGACTTTCTAGAATATATACCCACAATTGAACCGCCGACTCGTCCCGTTAGGAGCCGCGAAGGCTTGCAGCGTGGCTTTGCTTCTAATGGGATCGACATGATAGCGGTTACCACTGGTCCCGGGCTTGAACCAGCCTTATGGGTTGGCATCAATTTCGCCAAAGCGCTCTCAAGTGTCTGGAATATACCGGTTATGCCCTCAAATCACATGGAGGGACATCTCTTTTCTGTATTATTGGATACTACAGAAAAAATCAAAAGGCAAAAATCAAAAGGCAAAATCGAATTTCCGATAATCGCACTCCTAGTGTCGGGCGGGCACACCGACCTCATTTTGGTAAAAGAGTGGCTTGTCTACGAGAGCCTAGGAACGACCCGTGATGATGCCGTCGGCGAAGCATTCGATAAGGTCGCTCGTATACTTGGCCTTCCCTATCCCGGCGGACCAGAGATCTCTCGCCTCGCAAAACAGGCCCGCGAAAAGAATCTCCCCAACGTATTTGACCTTCCGCGACCGATGCTTCGCTCGGGCGATTTTGATTTTTCATTTTCAGGACTTAAAACTTCTGTTCTCTACAAAGTACAAAAAATGGGAGTTCTTTCCGATGACCAAAAAGCGGCTATCGCACGAGAATTCGAAAACGCCGCCATCGAAGTGCTCGTGGAGAAAACGAGACGTGCGATAACTCAGTACGGTGCAAGAACTCTTGTCGCGGCAGGCGGCGTCATTGCCAACACCGAGCTTCGCAAAAAGCTAAAGGAACTCACTGAGAGCATTCCTGAGGTGAATCTCCTTATTCCGGAACTTAGGCTCTCAACCGACAACGCTGTCATGATAGCCGCCGCCGCGTATATACGCTTCATGGCAGGAGCTAAACCAAAGACTCCTGATGAAATCCTAGAGACTGTAGCAGAAGGTAGGATGGAGCTCATATAAGAAAAGGGCTTGGTTGGAGTAATTTAAGATTCTTTTTGAAAAAAAGGCTTATAACTGCTACTATTTCTATATATATATGCCCGAGAACAACATCCAAAATCCCGCAAACCTACCCGAAAAACTCCTAAAACCTTACAACCCCGCAGATGTGGAGGATCGCATCTATGAAGCGTGGGAAAAAAGCGGTTTTTTTAATCCTGATACCTGCGTACAAGAAGGTGTGACCGAGCACGATGCGCCGGTGTTCTCTATCGTCCTCCCTCCCCCAAACGTTACCGGTGTCCTTCATATGGGGTCTGCCTTTATGCTCGCTATCCAGGACGCTATGGTGCGTTTTGCGCGAATGCGAGGCTTTCGGACGCTCTGGATCCCCGGCACTGATCATGCCGCCATCGCAACACAAGCAAAGGTGGAAAAGCTCATCTATAAAGAGGAGGGGAAGCGTCGGCAGGACCTTGGACGTGAAGAGTTCCTCAACCGCGTCAGAAGATTCGCACAGGAGAGCCATGATGTCATCGTAACGCAGATACGAAAGACCGGTTGCTCTATAGACTGGAGCCGCGAAGCATTCACTTTGGACGAAAAACGTAACCGCGCCGTCAATGCCGCGTTCAAAAAGATGTACGACGACGGGCTTATTTACCGCGGCTACCGTGTCGTCAATTGGGATCCCAAGGGACAGACGACCATATCAGATGATGAAATCGTTTATGAAACGCAAACAACCACACTCTACACCTTTCGATACTCCAAGGACTTCCCTATCCCGATCGCCACGACTCGCCCCGAGACAAAACTCGGCGATACCGCCGTGGCCGTACATCCCTCTGACGCTCGCTACAAGAAATTCGTAGGGAAAGAGTATGACCTCGAGTTCTGTGGCGTACCCCTCCACATCAAGATAGTCGCCGATGAAGCGGTAGATCCAGAGTTCGGGACCGGTGCTGTCGGTGTGACCCCCGCGCATAGCGCAACTGACTGGGATATCGCTTCCCGTCACCACCTCCCGCTCATCCCCATCATCGACGAGTTCGCGCGCATCGTCCTAGAAACTCCCGCCCTTCATGGAAAAAAAGTAGCAGAGGCTCGAGCGATAGTCGTTGAATGGCTCAAGAAAGAAGGTTTTATAGAAAAAGAGGAGATGATAGAGCACAACATAGCGACCGCGGAGAGGACGGGTGGTATCGTAGAACCCCTGCCTAAGCTACAGTGGTTCATAGATGTCAATAAAAAATTCAAACTTGTGCGCTCGCATATCAAGGGCATCGCCCCAGGGAGCAACATAAGCCTCAAGGAGCTCATGCTCGCACCTGTAAAAAACAGTCAGATCAAGATAATGCCTGAACGGTTCGAGAAGGTCTACTACCACTGGGTAGAGAACCTCCGCGATTGGTGCATATCACGTCAGATCTGGTACGGACACCGTGTCCCGGTATGGTATAAGGGCACTGAGCTTTACTGTGGTGAGAAACCTCCTGAAAATGAAGGGTGGGTGCAGGATGAAGATACGCTGGACACGTGGTTCTCCTCGGGGCTTTGGACATTCTCCACCCTTGGCTGGCCCGACGAGACGCAAGATCTGAAGACGTATCATCCGACAACCATACTTGAAACCGGTTACGACATACTCTTTTTTTGGATAGCACGGATGGTGTTGATGAGCACCTATCTCCTCGGCGATATCCCCTTCCAAAACGTCTATCTCCACGGTTTAGTGCGGGACAAAGACGGTAATAAGATATCAAAATCGCTAGGCAATAACCTAGATCCTTTACAGGTCATCGCGGAGTACGGCGCGGACGCGATGCGCATGTCCCTGATTGTGGGTACTGGCCCCGGAAATGACAGCCGGATATCGCCGGAAAAGCTCAAGGCCTACAAACATTTCGCCAACAAACTCTGGAACATCGCCCGTTTCATCCTTCAGAGCACGGGGGGTACGGATCGGAACAGCGATTTCAAGGCCTGGAGCGAATCCGACCAGACGCTATCTGGCCAAAGAGATGCGCTTGTGACTGAGATCACCGCGGATATGGAAGCATATCGTCTGTATCTTGCCGCAGAAAAGTTGTATCAATATGTCTGGCATACGTTTGCCGATCAGATCCTCGAGGAAAGCAAGTTGGTCCTCGAGAATGGCACTGAGGAAGAAAAGAACTCGAGAAAACAATTTCTGCTCCATACGCTCGACATCATCCTCAAAACGCTTCACCCGTTCATGCCGTTCGTTACTGAAGAACTGTGGTCAATCACAGCATTTGGCAAACAAGAAAAAGACTTTATCATGCTCGAGTCGTGGCCGGTAGAAAACCATGAGTAGCTATGCACTAGCCTTCGCAGCCGGTTTGGTCCCAGCGCTCCTCTGGCTTCTATTCTGGATGCGCGAAGACAGGAAACATCCTGAACCGCTACGTCTCCTCATCCTCACCTTTTTGCTCGGCATGTTCTCTGTTCTCATCGCCCTCAAACTTGAAAGCATCGTATTCACGAACGTAAACGGAGATCTGGCGCGTCTTATATGGTGGGCGGCCATTGAAGAGGTGGTGAAATTCGGAGCTGCCTATTGGATCATCTTGCGGCGGAAAGAGGTGGATGAACCCATTGACGACGTGATCTATATGATCACCGTGGCGCTTGGCTTCGCAGCGCTTGAGAACATCTTTTTCCTTCTCAACCCTGCTTCTAAAGGGTTGGCGATCAAGACTATCTTCACCGGAGATCTGCGTTTTATCGGTGCTACGCTTCTCCACGTTGTCGCCTCAGCCTCCGTAGGGGTAGCCATGGCCTTGGCGTTCTACAAAAACCGCGTGCATAAGCATATCTATGCTCTTGTCGGACTTATCCTTGCGATAATATTGCACAGCTCTTTCAACGTCGCTATAATGGTTAGCGACGGTCACCATAGCTTGCTCGCATCCTCAGTGGTATGGATCGCCATAATCTGCATCCTCCTCCTTTTTGAAAAGGTAAAAAAGGTCCATCCCGTGAGCGGAAGACCTGTACCGATAGCATCTAAAAAATAGTTGCTAGCCAAAAGAGCGTCTATGGTATAATGACACATGAACTTGCAGCATAGCATTTTCTCAAAAAACTCATTACTAGCTTTAACATAAACAATGGCAAAAGGAAAGAGATCTTTTTTTGAACGACTTACCGGCACAATGAATGTCGGCGAGAACCGCGATTCGCGAGAAGAAGAAAAAGTCATAACCGTGCATCAGCAGGAAAAAGAGTGGGTCCCCGAAGAAGATAACGGTGAAGAAGGCCAGCTTGCGGTTGATGTATACCAAACGCCCGAGGACATCGTGATCAAGACGATGGTCGCCGGTGTGCGGCCTGACGATCTGGATATCTCTATCACCCGCGATATGGTGACGATAAAAGGGACGCGCGAAGCGGCGAACGAAGTGACCGAGGACAATTTCTTCTTCAAGGAACTCTACTGGGGAACCTTTACGCGCACCATCGTCCTCCCCCAAGAGATTGAAGTCGAAGGCGCCGAAGCAGTCGAAAAACACGGACTTCTCATCATTAGATTGCCTAAAGTTGATAAGGGGCGCCAGACAAAACTCCGCGTAAAGGCGACGTAAAAGAAAATGCCATCCTTTTTGAAAGGTGGCATTTGCGAAAATCCTCTACCAACGGTGTATCACCTTTGAGATGGGAAGCTCAATCAGGTCCCGTGCCCCATGCTTGAGAAGATTCGGTATAACCTCATTGAGGTTCGCACGATCGACCACAGAGCTGATGGAAAAGCCCTTGCCATGCGCCAACTTTCCAATGGTTGGTTCTTTCATCGCAGAGAGATTCCTCAGAACTGCCTCTTTTTTTCGAGCTGAAACGTTCATAACCAGGAGGACTTTGTCGTGAGCATCATGAGCGCCGACTAGAAGCAAACGAAGGGTGTGAATCGCCTCTCCCTTTTTCTTATGCGATTCGGAAGCACGATTGGTTATCAACACCGTACCGCTCTCAAAAAGCTTCTGAATGATTCTCAAACCGTTCGCGGCGATGCTCGCCCCTGTTTCTGTCACACAGATTCCATATCGGTAATCCCTGGGAATGTGGGCTTCGGTGCCACCGTACGAGAACTCAACGGTAACAGGGATGTTAAGCTTTTCGAAGAATCTCCTCGTCCATTCAGGAAACTCACTCAAAATGGCACTCCCAGGAGGAACGTCTACCGCTGACTTCGTCATATCATCAGCCGCTCCGATGAGAACGACATGTACACTTCCTCGGGTTCGCAAACTGTAACAGAGACCTTGAATGACAACGACTTTTGCGCGACTCTCCATGACTGAATCGAACCCGCACACACCGAGGTCGTATGTTCCCTGTTCCACCAACCGCGGGATATGTTGGGGGCGCATCACGGTCACCTGAGATATCCTTGGATCAACGATTCGTGCTTCATGTCGCCTGGGTGATCGAATCACTCGGAGATTCGCTTCTTCAAAGAGCTTCATGGTGCCTTCTTCCAAACTGCCGTTCGGTAGTGCAATCTTTAACATATACTTAGCCTTTCAGTTGAACTGATTTTTTTACTAGAGTAGTAGTAACACATACGCTCACAAAAGTAAAGGGGAGGTGTTTCGCGAAAATGGACTCAAAAAAACAGTCGGGGGTCGGTTAAAATTAGATCAAAATATTCTTGCATTCTTCCCTTCTAATCCCAGACAAAAGTTCGAACCTTGATTACTTTTTAAATTCCCTTATCCTACGATATATCGTAAGATAAGGGAATGCCACATGTATCTAAACGCCTGCTTGAGCAGAAAAAGTTCCTGGATATTCATAAAGAGCTTTTTAAAGTCATCACCCGCCTCGCCCGTTCCGGAAAAACAAGCGTGGCATTGGGTAAGCTTTTTACAAAAACAGAAAAATTGATGCTTGCAAAACGATTGGCAATCATCGTCATGCTCGACCAAAAAGAATCTATGTATGCCATCGAGCATATCTTGAAAGTAAGCCCCTCAACAGTAGCCCGCCTATCGCTTTACTATGAACGCGGTGCTTATCGAGAATTACTCGAAGAAATCAGGAAACAGTATAGCTTCTGGACACTACTTGAAAAAATCATTCCTCCCCGAGTCGGCAGGAATCGCTTCAAGAATTTTCTCCAGTTCTAGCATCCCCATCTCTTACGATATATCGTAAGAGATCACTATACTGACAAGTATTGTGATAAAGCCCCAGACTCCTAGAGTATCTATGGTGCCGAGGCCCAGATTTGCACTGGGGACCTACCGCTCTTCAGGCGGACGCTCTACTAACTGAGCTACCTCGGCATTATTTGTTCTGACAAAGTCAGAACAAAATGATGACGACGTGATAAAAAATCTACTGCTTGCCCCGTAGCGAGCATAGCTGTGCTACTGGGGAGCAACCTCGGCGTTTTCTCCTAAAATAATCCTGTTCCTCCAACTTTGTCGTGAAACTCTTGGACTGCCTTCTTAAGAAGATCAAAATAGGGCTGCAAAAAGTAAAAGGCTCCTATCGCAACGCCTATTACGACCACCCAATACACGATAGACCAGATACGAGACATCCAGAGGCCTCGATAAAGCTTGTTTATCTTTTGTTCATTCTGGCGTGTAACCTCGAGAATTTCGCGTAAAATGCTCTTATCTTCGTTGTCCATGCTTTCCCTATGCTACCAAAACAATGCTCATTGCTCAACATTTGCCCCCGGCCAGAATCGAACTGACAACTATCCCTTAGGACGGGACTGTTATAATCCATTTAACTACGGGGGCTTTCCGAGAACGTAAAAACTATACCATAAGAACACTAAAGAAAATCCCTCCGCCACGGCGGAGGGATTTTCGCTATTTTACTTTAAGGACTTCCCGAAGCCTTTGCTCATCAAATCCGACAATTACCTCTTTGCCGATAGAGATGACCGGAACGCCCATCTGCCCGCTCTTTTCCACCATCTCCTTCCTCTTTTCAAGGTCAGTGGCAACGTTATATTCGGTGTATGTTACGTTGTTTTCTTTGAAAAACATCTTCGCAGCACCGCAAAAAACACATGTCGGAGTTGAGTAAATGATGACGTTGGCCATAGAGAAGACTTAAGTGATAAGTGGATACAGTATACCAATCGCCACCTCTTGCGTACAATAAAAATATATTGTGAGACGTGTTATGCGGATAGGGAGAATCGGTCACAACTCTTCTGCTTCGCAACGAAGGTCTCGACCCCGCCTCGCTATCGCTACGTGATATGCTCCGGTTTTCGATTCTCCTACCACAGGCAAAGCAGTTTGCCTGCTCTACCCTGACTCATTTCATTCGCTACGGATAGGGAGAATCGAACTCTCACCCGATGCTTGGGAAATAAAAAGCTCTGGGAGAGGTTTTTATCGTTCTATTCACCATGACAAATTTTGCGGAATACGAGAATCGAACTCGTACCTGCTGCTTGGGAAGCAGCCGTTCTACCACTAAACTAATTCCGCATATCATGCTCACAAAATTTGAAAGGGTAAGCTAAACCATATCCGCTATTACCTGAAAAAACCGCGCACTTTTGACCAGAAACCACCTGAATCCCCAGGATACGAGCTGGCTTCCTTCTTTTCAGGTTCCACAATTATAACCACGTCCTCCCCCTCTTTGACAACAGGGAATTTGTTTCTCAACTCTTGCTCTATACCCCGTGTCGACTGGAGCCGGTCTATCTCCCCCGTCAGGAATTGCTCTCGAGTCTGCAGATCCATCGCATCTTGCTGTATTCGGCTGTAATTATCGCGATTCTGACGATCATTCTGGTATGCGCCTATCGCTGCACGCACCAGCACCACGGTCAGAATGACAAGAGCGACGAGCGTTATGGGTGCATATAACACCTTTTTTACAGTACGCGTGTGCCTTCCAAGTCTCATTATGCTATTATAGCAGGTGAATTCGATACGTTATCAAGAACAGTATCTCAATCATGTTTTCAAGCGGAAAAAACAGAAAACGTCTCCAGATCGTATGGGCGGTGGTATGCGTCTTGATCATTGTCAGCATGATCATGCTCTACCTCCCCTCGCTTCTCTAAGAAGTCATTCTTTTTGTAAAAAAGAGTGGGAAAGGGGTCGGAAAAAAGGGATTTTTTTCCGTGGCGGAGAGCGGAGAGCGAAGCGAGCGTTGAGAACGGACCTGTCTGCGTGCGGACACGCACAGGCAGAGGAGTTCTCAGGAATAGCCTCTTTTCTTGCTGCAAGAAAAGAGGCTATTCCTTTTGCACCATCTTGAGAAAGATGTCGTGCGAGATATTCACCCTGCCGTGCGCAGCCATCCTCTTTTTTCCTTTCTTTTGCTTTTCTCGGAGCTTCATCTTGCGCGTAATGTCGCCGCCATACATATGTTGCGTTACATCCTTCTTGAGCGCAGAGAGGGTACGTGAGGAGATAATGCGCCCAAGCGCGAATCCCTGAATCTTCGTCGTAAACATTTGCCGAGGAAGAATGGAATGTAATTTCTCTACTGCCGCTTGAGCTTCATGTTCCACATTCCGGCGTGAGACAATGCGCGCGAACGCGGGTACCGATTCCTCCGCTACAAGAAGCTCTAGCTTGACCACATCAGCAAGAGCCGTTCCTGAAAGCACGTAGGAGAGCGACGCAAAACCGGATGTCGCACTCTTGATATCATCAAAGAAATTGCGCATGAGCTCACGGAGGGGCATTTTGAGCTCAAGTGCTGTCCGATTATCGCTCCACGTCTCGGTCGTCGTAACATCCGCCTCATGCTCATAGAGAAGCGTCATGATGTCACCCACATAGTCTGACGGCGCGATTATCTTTACGTTAGCTATAGGCTCAAATATTTGTGCGATTAAACCGTGCTCGGGGAATTGCATGGGCGAGTAGGCGGTCATCTTTTTCCCATTCTTCAGTTCTACCTCATAGATAACGCTCGGCGAGGTCACCACAAGCTCTAAACTGAATTCGCGACGCAAACGTTCGGTGATAATCTCCAAGTGAAGCATCCCCAAAAACCCGCATCGAAATCCCCTACCCAAGGACCCGGAACTCTCTTCTTCAAAAGAAAGCGAGGAGTCAGAGAGCTTAAGCCGTGATATCGCCTGACGCAGAGAATCAAAATCATCCTGGCTTGAAGGGTACACAGAGGCCCAGACCACCGGTTTCGGCTGCTGGTAGCCAGGAAGTGCGGGTAGTGGATGCTTAGCTGATGTTATCGTGTCACCCACAGAAGCGAGACCGGGTACTTTGATTCCCGTGGTGATATAACCAATCTCCCCCGCCGAGAGCCGTTCGGTCTTAGTCTCCACAGGAGAGAAGATGCCGACTTCAATCGGAGCAAATTTAGCTCCGGCGGCGCAAAAAAACAGTCCATCACGCGCTGTCACAGTTCCATTGAATACTCTGAGGAATACAATGACCCCTGTGTGGTTGGAATAATGAAAATCGAAGATGAGACCTCTGAAACCTTGTTGATCTCCTTCGGTTACTTTCGGCGGAGGAATGCGGACAATGATTTCCTGCAATAGCGTCTCTACCCCTTCTCCGGTCTTCCCAGAAACACCGAGTATCTCTTCGGCACGGCAACCGACGACGCGCGCCATTTCCTGTCGTACCTCGTCGATGCGGGCAAGAGGCGAATCTATCTTTGAGACCACGGGCACTATCACCAGCCCTGCCTCGCGCGCCATAGAGAGCGTGGTAAGCGTCTGTGCCTGTACGCCCTGCGTGGCATCAACGAGAAGCACCACACCCTCGACAGCTTTGAGGGCGCGCGAGACTTCGTAGGAGAAATCGATGTGTCCTGGGGTATCAATAAGATTGAGGGTATAGGGTTTAGCGTTTAGGGTATAGAGCATGCGGACGGGTTTCATCTTGATGGTAATCCCCCGCTCACGCTCCAATTCCATTGAATCCAAAAACTGCTCTCGCATCTGCCGCTTCTCTATAGTATGGGTAATTTCAAGCATCCTGTCGGCAAGCGTGGATTTGCCGTGATCAATATGCGCGATAATACTAAAGTTACGAATGTTCTCCATGGTAGTGGTCTATGCCTGTCCCGTAGTGAATCGAGCTTGCGAGGTTCTACTACTGGGGTGGGCGATAATGCTGAAGTTTCGAATATCTTGCATTGGGTCATATTATCACAAAAATGCCTTATTTCTAGGCCTATTTTCAATTCCAAAAACTTGACTGAATCTATACAATATGGTATACTTAAAGAAGAGAAACTTCCAAGGTAATCACTACAGATTAGAGCTCCCTACCCACTCTGTGGACTAGGAAGCCGTAACTGTAGTGAACAACCAACAAAAGGAAAAATGAGCCACTTTAACAATTTAATCGCGCTAATCATAAAAGATTGGCGGGAGCGAGACCACAAGAATAGAAACTTGCCGAAAAACGGCGGGCAAAAATTCGGAGGTTGGCTCGGCGGGTCACAACGTGCAAGTGCGCTGATTGCAGATCGGGTTGAGGAGATGCACAAAGATCCTCGACCTTATGGCAAAGATGACACGTTTCGCTGCAGTTTGTATCTTCTCACCGATGACCAATTTGTGAAGGAGATTTCAGCGTACCATGCTGCCAAAGCAGCGGAGGAGCTTACGTTGTTCCTTTCACTGCCACGCAGGGCCCGAGAGGTTGTACTCTCGTGCGCACGTACACAATATGCTTCGAAAGAAGCAACGGTATGTGAAGTGGTTACCTAAAACAAAACGCCACTCAAAATTTCTCGGCGGTCGCCCCAAAGCGACCGCCGATTTTCTTTTTTAAAACTCCAAGCGAAAAGTGTCTTTGTAAAAACACTGTAGAGATTATTTCCCCACGCAATTCGTTGTTATTTCACCATGGTATTATAATAACGAAATGGTAGTACCCTTCCGCGACCATTTTTGTCACGATTTTTTCTTTCTAAACTCAAGAGCGAGGTTGTCTTTTTCAAAACATTGCGCAGGCTGACGAGCCGAGCATAGCAAATTTCCAGCGACCTAAATTTCTTACGAGCAGGGTGAGTGTAGAAATTGGAAGTACTCTTGTGGTGCAGGAAATTATGCGCGTTTTGAAAAAGAGCAACGCGAGCGGCTATAGCGCTTCTTGCTCCGGCACAATAACTTTCTCCTTCCAGATTTTGTGATGCAAAGCACGCCACACTTCGGCTATCTCCTGGTTCTGGAGCATCACCAAAACCATGATACCGACGATGATTCCTAGTACACCCGCGCAAAATCCCTGCAAGAAAAGCCCCCAGACCTGCTCAAGGGGAAAGAAACTGAAAACGCGCAAACCAAGGAAAGCAGCGTAGCCCATGATGACCGAGGACGCAAAGCTGTGGTAAGCGGTCGCGAGCACGGGCTTGCTGTATCCCGGGTAATCGTGCTCGAACATCACCCAATGGAATAACGTATTGAGCAAAATGCCGAAGGTGAACGCGAGTGGCAACGCCAAGACAGTGGTACCGGCCTGTCCTGAGATTTTTAATAGCTCCTCCCAGAAAAACGCGAATAAGGGGATGTACTTGAAACCTAGAGTGAGGAGATAGCCTAAAAGGACCATTGCCACTGCAGCAGTGATATTGATGATGAGCGGCCTGCTCGTCTTCCCTTCTGCATAATAGGCGCGCACAAAGAGGGTAACCATACTCTGCCCCACGGCGGAGACGATAAAGACCGCAAGGACCGCCGCCGTGAGCCGAGTGTCAGACCAATCGAACTTCCCCGCGCCATAGACCACGCGCACGATTTGAGCGCGTAGAACGATGAAGAGTACCGTCATCGGCGTTACCCAAAAGATGATATGTCGCGACGCGGACACGACTTTTTCCAAAAACGCCGCCCTGTTCCCGTCAACAAAGTGTTTAGAAAGAGCCGGAAATACCGCGGAAGAGTAGCTCGCGCCGATGACGGTGAGCGGTACCGATTGCAGATTAAACGCAAGCGTAAAGACAGCGATGGAACCGGGCGCCATTAGGGACGCAAGTGACACCAAGAAAAATGATGCGAGTTGATTCGCCGAAAGTGTGAGCGTTCTCGGGAACGATGTAGCTATGACCGAGCGGACACCGCTCCAGTTCACCGACAAGCTTAAACGCGGCAAGAGCCTCTGAGAAGCCATAAAAGGTAGCTGAATCCCCACATGGAGCAGTGCACCCAAGGCAACCCCCCACGCGAGTCCTGGGATACCGAGCGTCGGATAAAAGAAAAGGATACCGAGTATAATGCCTATGTTGTATACCACCGGACTTGCCGCGAAGACAAGGAATCGTTGACGCATCTGGGTGATACTCGAAAAGAGATTGGAGAGTCCTAAGAGGAACGGAGAGAGGAGCATTATTCGCGATGACACGAGAAGATCATTGAAGTGAGAACCGTCGGCAAGACCAGGGATGAGGATACGAAGGAGCACAGGCAAAAGAAAAAATAGCACAACACAAACCGAGATCATCGTGATCAAAAACACCGAGAATATCGACTGCAGGAATTCCTTCCCTTCCCGCGCACCCAGATTAAAACGATCGATGAAGTACGGAAGGAGCACGGATGCGGAGACCAGTGAGCCGATAGAAACGAAAAGAACGTCGGGGATCCGGAACGCTCCGTAATATACGTCCAGAGGCGCGCTGGCGCCGAACATATAGGCGAGCAGTTTGTCTCTGCCGAGAGCGAGTATCTGCGAGAGAATGGCGAATGTGCCCAAAAGGTACGCTGCTTCATGCAGACCCTTTATCTCCCTGCCAAGTGCTGCGAGCAGTTTAGAAACCATAACGAGCTATGTTAGTACTGCCCGAATCGTTAGTTGCTACTCCTGAGGTGTTTTTTCCTCTACCGGAAGCGTTTCGCGATTCTCAGGCCGCTCAGCAGGAGGCGCAATGCTTTGGAATGGATCACGACCAGCTTTGATGTTCTCGATGATGACAGGCACTTCGGTATTCCCAGGATTCAGGGTCAGGATGTCATTGAACTGCACCAGGGCATCGCTATTCCTCCCGACCTTGTTGTAACTGAGCCCTAGGAAATATTTCGCGTTGGAATAGGTCGGGGCTAGCACCATAGCCCGCTCCAGGGCTTCTGTAGCCCCCCTGTAATCACGTACATTATATTTGAGGAGCCCAAGCTGGAAGAACACTGTAGGGTCATTGGGCGAGAGCACCGCCGCTGATTCAACGGATCCTATCGCATCCTGTAACATACCTTCATCCGCTTGGATTTGAGAGAGGAGAAAGACGGCTTCTGTGTAGTTACTCTTGAGCGATCGAGCTTCCTGAATCTTCACCTTTGCCTGATCTCTTTTTTTATTCGCAAGCTCAAGTCTCGCTTGCATAAGGCGTATCTGAGGGCCCTGGGGATTAAGCGCAAGAGCGTGGCCATATGCTTCCTTGGCGCTCTCATAGGCACCCTCGATGCCGAGCGGCACCACCGCTTCATACACTCTACCGAGCGATACCCAGTTCTGATAGTTGGTCATGTCGAAAGTAACGGCTTCACGCGCAAAACGGACAGCGTCCCCCATCAGCGCCTGGAACTTTATTCGAACCTCATCGGTAGTCGCCGACGCGGGAGTACTGGAGAGCAACACGTTTATTTTCCCGAGAGCCACCTCGGTGAGGAATCGATCGTAGAGATCGTTCTTTGACAGAGCAAGAGCACTGACCGCAAGCTTCTCCGCCTTGGATGTATTACCCTCAATATTGAGAGCGATGAGCGATCGCTGGAAGTACGCTGAAGCGACGAATTTCTGTCCGAATGCGTATCCCAAGGTCACCACCCCGATAAGGAGACCGGTAAGGACGAGCACCGAGAGGAAGCTGACTTTCGGTTCGTCGGCAAAAGAGATCGTCTTGGGCTTGAGGAGCCGTTCGTTGTAGAGCGACGCGATGCATATGCCGGTAAAAAGAAAGGTGAGCGAGAGAATGACCGTCGAGGGAATATAGAAGATAAAGAAAGTCCAGAGGAAGAGCGAAGCGAAGTATGAGGATACTGAGAGATAGCGCTTGAGCCGATCGGTTACAGGTGAGAGTAGGTGGCGCAGCCCAAGGTAGACGAACGACCCGAGAAAGAAGAGCCACGCGAGGAGTCCCAAGATGCCTCCGGTAACAAGTTGTGTCGGCAGAATGCCCACGCCGAACGAGAAATCGGTATTCCAGAATATGCTCTCGTTGATGCCGGCGGGTTTGTAGAGCACCCACTCATTCGCAAAACGGTTCTGACCGGTCCCGAGGATAGGGTCTTTCTTCAAAGTGTTCCCCGCCACAGAGATCGTCGAAGACCAATTCGGCCGTACCTCGAGATTGGAGATCCCGAAGCGTTCTGCTATTTTTTTGCTCATCGTACGATCTGGCGTATAGTAATCAACCAAAAAGACCACAGAGAGGATGATGAGAAGGATGGCTACCACGCTTCCACGTATGGCCCCCTTCCACGGCGAGCCGGGAGAAACGGGAACAGCCGATTCTGTGATTAAAACATCCGCGGGGGGCACCGTCTCCAGCGCTGTCAAGAAAGACTGTTTGAACGCGTACGCGAACACATAGTAGAGAAGACTGAAGAACGCGAGTGTGTACCAGAGCGTGGGAAAATTGACGATAGCAAGCGATACGACGGAAAGAACGAAAATGACCCAGAGAAGGATCTTGAACGCGCGACTGAGCGGCATCAACTCGAGGGTGATGAAGGAGAGGAGCGCTACCAACCCGAAGAAGATGCCGAGGTCATTCCACTTGCCGATAAGGTTCGATGTGATATCGGTGAATATGCCGAAAGCGAGAAAGTCGGCACCGAAGATGAATCTCGAGACATGGAAGAGGATGATGAGGAGACACGAGGCAAAGAGCGCAAGGTAGAGATAGAACACCCGCTCTTTGGGCCTAAAGAGCACGGAGAAGAGAAACATCAAAATGAGCATAACCACCGTACCGGCCCACGTGACGATCTCAAACCCTTGTCCGATAAAGGAGGTGCGAACTGATGACGAGAGAAGCGTAGAGATGAGCATCACTAACAGCAATACGCCCGAGGCGACGAAAACCATATTATTGGGAAGCAGGTATCGTCCGTCTTTAAGCCGAGCGACGAGCCAGAGCGCGAATGAGACCAGCACCGCAAGCGAAATGAAAACCGCTTTGCTGAATTGAAACTGGAACGCGACAGAGGGAATGAAGAAAATAGGTATCAGGAACGCAGTAGCCAGGAGGATATAAAAAGAAATATTCTCCAGGAGAGAGACTTGATCTACCGATTCCTCAATTTTGATTTTGAGTTTTTCCATGGGTTAAAAAACTATTACATTAATTGCCAGAACGTACCTAGAGTATATACATTTCTCCTCCACTATTCAACGAACAATTCCACACCCTATCAGAAGTCTGCCGTTGCATATTCTCGCGCAGTGTGTGCACTACATAGGCACCCGCTTTTGGGGTTGAAGCGCTATGGCTAAATCGGGATGTGGCTATTCGCCACTCGCGCTTCAAGAAACATGTTTTTGCAGACTTCTAACAGGGCGTGTATTGCTCTGGTCTAATAGTTATGGTACAATTGCTTAGCCCTGTGTCAGGTAGTCGCCCCCATACCAACTTTGACATTGTGTTTTGTTGCCTACCAAACGTCAGTCAGCGTAATCACGCTCTGAAAAAGAACTCTTGGTAGGGCGACAAAATTATGAAAACACGGTGCAACGATGTTAAAGTTGGTGTCGGGGGAGGAAAGTCCGAACACTCGCCAATTTTGTTCACCACAGGTGAAAACAAAATTGAGCGTCCTGAGCGGAGCGAAGGATAATCCTTCCTCAAGACTCGTCAGGATACTCGATTTTGCGCCACCTTCGGTGGGCAAAATTGGCAACAAGGTAGCGGGTAACGCCCGCCCGCGGCAACGCGCGAGGTGCGAACAGAGACGCCTCTGATCGAAAGAAAGGGGTGTCCGTCGCAAGACGGATAAGTCCTGGCGGCAACGCCAGGAGTGAAACGGCAAAATCCTTACCCGGGTGCAAGGCCGAGTCTGGGCGCTTCGCGCCGAGTTTATAAAGTCCATAAAGTTATAAAGTTCATAAAGTAGGAGTACGTTCTTGCTTTACAAACTTTAAAAACTTTCAAACTTGTAACTTCGGCGCGGGGCGCGCCGGAAGTGCCGCTTGAGGTGTTTGGTAACAGGCATCCTAGATAAATGGCTATCCGTTCATTCGCAAGAGTGAACGACAGAATTCGGCTTATAGACACAAGGAAATCAAAAAACTGTCTAAAGGACAGTTTTTTGATTTGATAATAAAAAAGGGCTAGATATTATGACATTCAGAATAGAGAAACACTCAACATGAAAGGTAAGCCCATGCAAAGCATGATTATCTTCGGAGCAGCAGGTTCTATTGGACGAGCACTCTGTCAACGGTTCACAGAGAGGTTCCTTGTGATTCCCATCATTCATCGCGAGGAACAGAAAAAAATCTTTAAAGCTGATTTGTTCAGCCGGGCAAAAGTCGCAGACGTATTGGATTATGATTCCCTTCTACAAGCATGGGAGGCGATCAAAAAAACGTCGCTTATCCATTTGACCATCTCATTTACTCAGTTGGACACTGTCCTCCTAGGGGAATCGATAGCAATCTTGCGAGAGAGTTGAGCAGAAAAGAAATCTCTGAGGAACTCCAGCGACATGCGATCGGACTTGTGCATATCTTCGAGCTCTTTGGTAAGCACACAAAAGATAATGGTTCTCTGACGGTAATCAATTCAGCAATCACCGACATTCCTGACAACGCCTGGCCAGAAAATCTCCATATAGGGCCGTACGCAGCGGCTTGCGCTGCCAAACATGAACTAGTCAGAGCAATGCGTCACGAAAACCCACAGCTTCGAGTAAATGAACTCCAATTCGGTTCGATTGAGAGTGACTTCTTCAATGGTTGCACGTTCAGGCCACCTGTTATATTGCCCATGAAGAGAGTCGTTGACGAAGTGGAGGCTGCCATCAATTCTCCGGCTTGTTATAACAAGACCCTCCGAGCAACATCTCCCGAGGAGGCTGTATATCGCAAAAGCCCTCATACCGCCTAGTAGCTTTTGCGAACGGCGATTTTTTTATTGAATCCAGACAGTAAAGTCTTCGCGTGCCCACGCGAAGACTTCTCCTTATCCTACTCTCCATCTCTCCGTTGGCGTGCGAGCGCAAAGTATTCTCTTCAGAACATTCGCAGAAACATTTGCATGGTTTGCCGTACCTTCGGCAAAAATGTTTCGAGGACGAAGAAGACCGCTCGCTGGAGCGGTCTTCTGGTTCTGAAAAGAATACTTTGTGTCTTACACGATCTCGCACACACCAGCGACGCACGCCAACTCCTTTTTCAACTCCGTCTCGTCTCGTTTCTCATAGGTCAGAATCTTCGAGTAGTCGATGTGCGCGAAACGTTTGGCAAATTCATGATACTGTTTTTCCGTTATCGGCTCAAACGGTGCGAGCTTGTAGACATGGTTGTCGCGAGGTAGGAACGAGAGCCCGCCGATAATGTCCCAATTGTTATACAACCAGTTGGCAACGGCTATCCATTCCTCTTCGCCGACAGAAACAGTAACAGACGGATTGTGTTCGGTATATTTCGTTTTCACATTTCTCCAGTGCTCAAGCTGGGTGAGCGCCGAGACGTCATCTTTGAAAATAGAACCCTTGGGCGCCTTGACCGGGAACTCGAGGACATACGTCGTCGCATTGTCCGCCGGTTGTCCCACTTCCGGGTGATACGGCACGCCCTGGTCTTTGAGCATCTTAAAGAGTGCGTCGGTCGCAGAGATCCTGATGCGGCGGATGTAGAAAGGAGAGTGGCGGGGGTGCATACCTGACGCACAGTCAACCATTTGTGAGAGTGTTCCCGATGGTTTGACGCATGTGATGGCCGTCGAGGGGCTGATGCCGAATCGCTTCGCATAAATCTCGTTGACGCGGATCGCTTCCTTGCGGAGCTTCTCTAAAATCTCCGGTTTTCGTGCTACAGGGCTGTCCCACTGGCCGGTGATAGAGACGCCGAGGAGCCTTTCTTTCTCACAGCGCTCTCTCCACTCCTTAGAGAGATACGGGAAGTAGGTCAGTGAGGACTGATAGGTGCCGAGAATCGTCGCGACGCGAACCTTGCGTAGCAAGGACTTCTCCGTGTCCTCAGCGCGAGCCACCACTTCGGAGAGATTGCAGAACTGCTTGCTCTGAAGGATGATTTCGCCGCAGGGATTCGTACCGATAGAACCGATAAGGTTGCCGCTAGCGTCAAAATAGCCTTTGTAGCTCTTTAAAACCTTAAGTCGGCGCTCCGGAAGCTGCTTCGTCAGTCCTCCTCGATTGAAAATGCCACGCTCGCCTGAACGAGACTTGATCAAGGCCATCCATTCTTCTAGAAATTGCTCGTTGGTCGGCTTGCCCAGGTAGACCGCAGAGTTGTTGGCAAGCGAGCGTTGTGGTTCGGTCATATAGAACTGTCCGTCCTTGGCATGTCGGATCTCATCATCATCCAAGTCCGAAAGTGAGATCATCGCAGAGCGCCGCACACCACCCGAGACGACGCAGTCGCCTATCATACAAATAATATCGTGGACATCGAGGTTTGTCATGCGCTTCCCTTGCCGCTTCAACATCTTCTCGCGTGTGAAGGAGAGAAGCCGACGAAGCGGATCAGGTCCGGAGGATTTCCCTCCCATCGTCTTGAGGCGTGCACCAGCCGGTCGAAGTTGTGAAAAATCAAATTCAGTATCAGTTCCCTCTGCCCACGTCTTCATGCCGAGCGTAAAGGCATCACACCAACCCTCCTTGCTGTCATCAATGATGTGGGTCGGAAGTTTTTTTCCTGTCTGCAAATTAATTTGAGGAAACTTTTGCACGTTGCGACTCTCCACTGACCAGCCGGCACCCGTGCCACACATTGAGACATACATAATTTCGGAGAGGTCCTCAAATTTCTCCGGCGCAATGTAGCTACAGTTGTATGCACACACATTCGTCGTCTTTGCCGCCTTTCCGGAAAATTGGAGAAGGCGCATGGAGGGCATCGCTTCGTGTCGAAGAATCGTCTCGCGGACTTCCTTGTACTCGGCATCTTTCAATTTTTTACCGAGGTTCTCACGCATGAATGCGATGTAGCGGTCAACAGTCTCTATCCATGTCTCGCGTCTTCCCTCTTCATCGATCCAGCGCGAGTACGATCGGTAGTATACGAATTCACCGAGGGGGTTCCTGAAATATTTTTTGCTCTCGGAGGAGAGACGACGCACTTTCTCCGGCACTTGCAATCCTTTTTCACGGAGCTTGGCCCGCTTTTCGCGGTATAAAATATAGTGTTTAGCGGTTTTTACGTAATCAGAGAGAATGAGTTCCTTCTCCACGCTGTCCTGAATACCCTCAACGGTAGGAATGAAATTCTTATGCTTCTTGGTAATACGCAAAAGCTCGCTGTAGACGTGCCCCGCCACGAGTTCCGCTTCGCTCTGCGAGCCTTCACCGGTCGAGATCATTCCCTTATGGATCGCGTTCGCGATCTTCTGTACATCAAAGTCTACAATCGAACCGTCGCGCTTCTGAACTTTCTTCACCATGCTGAGCTCTTTTGCAACTTTGACCATTTGAGTGAGTGTTACGTGCTAGCGAGTAATAATTTTTTTAATGCTCTACAATTTTACCTTACTGCAAGCGGAATGAAAGTGGGAAACAGGGTCAAAAACAATGAATCGCACGAAAAAAATAGCCTGTAAAGGGCGACCCTGAAAGAAAACAATGCCGTAGGGGTAAATAGGCGTTGGAAAAATATTTTTCCGTTCCGAGGCAATAAAATTATCGGAGTAAAACTTGATTTCCGACTTCTAGACGGTACTTTTCCACAGCCCCGGAGGAAATTTCGAGGACAAAGCGGGCGGGACGCGACGGATAGAATGCTTCAGGATACGTTTCAGGTGCGACAGATATCTTGATGCTTACAATCGAGAGATTTTCATCGAACCATACGATGTCTATCGGGAATCTCATGTCCTTCATCCAGATCCCCCACCGATCAGGGCTCCCAAAATCGAACCACATGCCAGTGCCGAGGGCTAACGAGTCGCGCCCCGAGAGTCCGCGCTCTAAATCCTCTCTCGTTCTAACAACTTCCGCGACAATAGTGCCGCCACCTGCCTCTATCGAAACAGTTTCAACGTCGTTTTTCTCCTGCGGCGAGGCCGTAGGAGCATGCGAAGCAAGCGGAAAGAGAAAAAACGAACCCAGCACCAGAAATACGGCGACGAGACCCACAAGCATGTACTGAAGGGTGCGCGCGTTCATGGCTTCACGATATCATTTTAACAGAAACGATCGGTTTAACGCTCACCGTAAATTTAGGAAGCTGCGCGGCAAGCTTCCCTATGGTCACAGAAAGTCGCAAGTGTGCCGACTCGAGAAGCGCTGCACACAACGCTCCCTCATCGATACCCTGTGAGTGCGACGCCATCAGAGGCACAAGCTCGTGCGCGACGAGCGAGAGCAGAAGTTCATGAAAATACTTGTGGTACACGTACACCTGCTCTCCATCTTTCCCTACCGACGGCAAGCCGACATCGCTGTCTTCGATCACAAACACACCCTGCGCGCTGTGGTGTCCGATGTAGACCGCAGGTTTCTCTCCGCGACGCTTAAGGTAGTCTTTGAGTTCAATTAGACCCGACTCGATGAAATATCGTGCATCATGTCCAGA
>DATDXL010000091.1:0-14917 GCA_036517235.1 Minisyncoccota bacterium | reverse complement strand
ATGCTGCTTATGACAACTAACACAAAACAAACGCTTTTCATTATCGGAGGTATCGTGATACTCATGTTTATCCTCTCCCGCGGCGGAATGTTGAAAAATCCATTTGCCTCAGGTGGAGACAGGGGTGCCGTCGTATTGAACGGGGTGAGCGCGAAAGAACGGATTTTCGTAGACAACGTGGCGCAAGAATCACAGCGAACGACAGGCGGGAGGCTCATCTACGTTACGCCAGGCCAAAGAGACGTGCTCATCTCAAAAGAAGGTTACTGGCCATGGCTCAAACAAGTCTCCGTTGAGAAGGGGCAAGCGGTTCAACTCTCCCCTTTCTTTTTCCGGCAACAACCGGTGCTCGAAGAACTACAACAGGACGATCCAGAGTACGACGCTCTCGTAGCGCTCACCGAGAAAAAACCCATCCCTGAAACCCTCGATATCCTCACGTCAAGCGGAAAAACGGTTACGCTATGGAAAAAAGATAATACGCTCTTTGCGCACTGGATCGGTGAGGGAGAACCGCCAAGTTTCTTCTGCGCAGAGCAATGCCAGAGCATCATAGAATTCTGGCATATCGCGACCCCCCTCTCGCAAATCCTGTTTTGGGGCCATCGAGATGACGTTGTCATCGTAGTGCTCGAAAACGCCGTGTATGCTCTCGAACTTGACCGAAAACCGATACAAAATTTCCAAAAACTCTATGAGGGTAAGACGCAGCCAGGGATCGGCAGTACCAAGAACGGCGCCCTCTATCTCTATGAAGAGGGGCAGCTCTACTACCTAGCGAACGAGTGATGCGTCCCGTAGTAGAAAATGGCATCGAAATATAATTTCACTACGATAGTACAATGGAAACAGGTTGTTTACTAAACATAATCGAAATCAATGGACTGCTCTCTTGAGCGATGCCATCTTTCACTAACGGGATGAACGTCGTGACCGTCATACCGCTTGAACGCGGAGTATGGACCGAGACACTCACCTATTTCAGCTCGCGTGATATAGCCATAGGCGCTATCGTCGCTGTTCCTCTACGCCTAAAGACGATTCCTGCGCTCGTGGTCAAAATAGCGAACGTTGCGGGAGAAAAAGCACTCATCCGATCGTCGAGGATCGGAATGCGCAAAGTGCTCAAAGTGCTTTGTGCCAGCGTCGTCACGGATACGCTCCTCAAGGCTACGCAAGAGTCTGCCCGCTTCTACGCCACCACCACAGGAAGCGTTCTCGCCTCGATCTTCCCTATCACGCTCTTGCCTAAAATCGGTGAATTAAAAACCACCGAGCAACGAGAACCCAAGGAAAATATCCGTAAGGTAATCCAAATCCTTCAAACGGATGATGAAGACCGTTTCACGCAGTATCGATCGCTCATACGCGAGTCATTCCGACACGGCCAATCGATACTGTTCTTGGTTCCTACCATACAGGAAGTCGAGACGGCTTCCGTGCTTCTCTCCAAGGGCATAGACGACTACACGCTCTCCCTCCACAGTGAAAAGAAGCCAAAAGAGCTCTTGAAAGCGGTGCAACGGATGCAACAGGCGGAGCATCCGCTCCTGTTGATAGCGACGCCGGGTTTCCTTGGACTAACCCTCCCCCAGGTGGGTACCATCATCGTGGAGCGTGAAAATGCGCCTTCCTACAAACAGCTCGTCAGGCCTTTCATAGATTTTCGATTTTTCGCGCAATCGTTCGCGCGTAACGCAAAGATACGTCTTATCCTCGGCGATCTCTTACTTTCAACGGAAACCCATTATCGCTACCAGACTCATGTCGTTGACGAACTGGCGATACCAAAGTGGAGAATAACCACAAAAGCAAAAGCTACTCTGGTCGACATGAAGGAGTACAAACCTGATATCAAAGGAAAGGTGCCGTCGCTCAGCAACGAGCTATCCGCTATGCTGTCAACTGCCCGAGCCGCTTCAGAACGCACGTTCATCTTTAGTGCACGGAAAGGTCTTGCCCCGACGACTCTCTGCGGGGACTGCGGGTCGATACTCCTCTGCGACAATTGCAAGCATCCGGTTGTACTGCACAAAACAACGGGGCACAAGCGTTTTTACCTCTGCCACCGCTGCGGCACCAAAATGGACCCGGGGTTACGTTGCAGGGTCTGCACCAGCTGGAAACTCACCACGTACGGAGTTGGCACAGAGCTCATAGAGGAAGCTCTGAGATTACGCTTCCCTAACCTCACCATCCTGCGCCTTGACCGAGAATCGACCCAAGACAGAAAACAGGCACTGCACACGGTGGAGACCTTCTATGCCGCTCCGGGAAGCGTCCTCGTGGGAACAGAGTTGGCTCTTCCTTTCTTGACGCGACCGATACACTCGGTCGCGGCCGCCTCGCTCGACGCGCTGTTCTCTATCCCCGACTTCAGGGTGCATGAACGCATCGCGTACCTGCTCTATAAACTGCGCAGTCTTGCCGACCACGCCTTCCTGCTCCAGACCAGATTCCCTGATTCCCCCGTTATCCAGACGGTCCTGGAAGGAAATGTGCGCGGGCTTATCGACAACGAGCTTGAAATACGAAAGGCACTACATTTCCCGCCTTTCTCCGTTCCCCTCAAAATAACCTGGCATGGGAAACCGAATGTCCTAGAGGGAGCGATGCAAGAGCTCGCGGAAAACCTGAAACCTGCGATCCTTGATATCTTTCCCGCCCTAGAGAGGTATCCTAACGGAAAAACAGGATTATCCGGCATCCTCAAAATCGGCACGAACACGTGGCCGGATGAGCGCATACTCGCGATACTACAGACGCTCCCCCGAGCCGCAGAGATCAACGTGGATCCTGTAAGCGTTGCCTGATGAGTGCGTGTATAATTGAGAGATGACGACAATCCTTCAAAGAGACAACGTGGCCTTACGGAAAAAATCTGTCGAGGTAGCCATACCGGATATCACCAAACCTACCCTTGCAAGGATCCTAAGGGCTATGAAAACAGCCCTTGATGAACAGGAAGATGGAGTCGCCATAGCTGCTCCGCAGATAGGTGAAAATCTCCGCATCTTTGTCGTTTCTGAAAAAGTATTCGAGCTCTCGGAAGACGTCCATGAACGTCGAGAGAAGCAAAAACAGCTTGAGACCAAGAACTACAAACACCTCGTGTTTATCAATCCCGTGCTCACCAAACTCTCCAGACAAAAAAAGTTGCTAGAGGAGGGATGTCTGTCGGTGCGTTGGTTCTATGGAAAAGTGAAACGATCCATAAAAGCTACGGTCAAAGCCTACGATGAACACGGTGTCTGTTTTGAACGAGGCGCCTCCGGTCTCCTGGCGCAAGTCTTTCAACATGAGATTGACCATCTTGAAGGAATCCTATTTATCGACAAAGCAGAGGATGTCCGAGAAATGCAACCCGAAAAAGCGGGTCTATGATGTCCATGAGTCCCGTTAGAGGTCACCTAGTTATGAATAAACGTTTTCCTCAAAATACCACTGCGGAACGGAAAGTGTACGAAAGAAATGTTTAGAATACGACGGGAGCACGCGTACCATACACACCCAATGAAACACTTTCATAAGAACATTTTAATAGCAACTATAACGGGACTCGCAGATACCGTAGCGCGCTCCCTACCTGCCCGCCAAAGCCGAGACCAATGGTATCGGTATGATGAGGTAAGGAGTGCACACATTACCAACCGTAATTCTACCCATCTGCGTCGCTTTGGTGCGATGGCAAGCGGGCCTCTAACGGGATGAGTATACTCTTTTTCGGCAACAGCGCGTATTCGGTCATTGACGCGAAAGCGCTACATGAGAAGTTTGGGCTTTCCGCCGTGGTCACGACCCCTGACCACGTCAAACCGGGTAAACCGCCAAAAGAGAGTCCTGTCAAAGTATTCGCGAAAGACCGTGGGATTCCCATCGTAGAAGCCGAGAAATTGACTGCGGAGGTGATCGAGCAGATCAAAGCGTATAAACCCGATTTCTTGGTCGTCGCCGACTACGGGCTTATCTTGCCCAAGGCATTGCTTGCTCTGCCTACCTACGCACCGCTCAATGTGCACCACTCGCTCTTGCCGAAGTATCGCGGTCCCGCGCCAGTGCCCGCGGCAATCCTCAACGGCGACACGGAAGCTGGAGTCAGCATCATCGTCATGACAAGCGGCGTAGATGCAGGCGATATCCTTATGCAAATCCCGTACACGCTCAAACCAGATGAGACAACAGATTCGCTACTGACCGAATTGAATATATTGGGTGCACAAGCGGTCACATCGGTCATTGAGCGGTATCTCCTAGGAACTACGCAACCCGTCAAACAAGATGAAACAAAAGCGTCTTTCACCACATACCTTTACAGAAAAGACGGGTTCCTCTCTCTCGGAGACGACCCTGTTCTGAACTGGCGAAAGATACGGGCCTACGGAGAGTGGCCTGGGACTTTTTTCATAGTCAAACATCGAGGCAAGGATATAAACGTAAAAATAAAAAAAGCCCGCTATAACGATGGACTGCTTACCATCGAACGGGTCATACCCGAAAACAAACGTGAGATGAGCTACGAAGATTTCCTCCGCGGCATAAAAACAGATTAGCGTAGCATCGTGCTCGAAGCACGTACCGATTGGCCAGATCGAGTCAGACTATCCTGCGCATACGCCGAATCATCGAACATTCCTTCAACGACTGCGTTCGTTCTCATGGCAAAACTGAACAAGAATGCCGTTCCTATCGTAAGAACGAGAAGCATGACGAGCGACGTAAGCGAAGAAAAGCGATGTGTCAGATATCCCATAGAGGCAATGTGATTATATACTCTTTCTGCGTTTTTATCTTCCCCTATCCCACCAGCGCATACCCTTGATAAACGTCTTTACCTGCTGACTCCCCCGCCTGAGCAAGGATAGATGTTTTTCCTTGTCTGACCGCAATTCCTCGAGCATCTGGTCCTTCGCTTCATCGATCGATGAAAAAAGGTCGGGTGTCTCCTTCATCGCTCGGAAGCTCCTGTTACGAACATGGACATTTATCTCGGCGCGGTAAATATCCCCTGTATGGTGATGTTTCGACGTCCTCCCTATCTCAACATCAACGATAGCGGCCTCTCCAAAACGCTCGGTCATCTTCTCCAACGCCTCAAGGCGCTTGGAAAGATACCCGGAGAGTTCGGGGGTCAAGGTGACATTGGTCGTTTTTATGTTGATACGCATTAGATATAGTATAGCAAATACATCCTAAGAAAAAACCTCGACCGATATCATCTTTGATGACGTGTGGTGCCCGCGGACGATACGGAGTTTCGCCTTGCCACCCACGTACCGCCTCAACAACTTAAGCACACTCTTATTCGCCATGCCGCGCTGCGCTTTCTCACGAACCGCTATGGCATAGGAACCCGAAGAGAGCTCACGGATACTTTCCCGCTTTGCGGATGTCGAGACCTTAACCTTAATGTAGCTTGCTTCAGACAATGTAGATACACACGTAGTATAGCAAAAGAACTCCTGCATCCGCATTTTCATCGGAAGACCTTAGACTCAGTAGGCAAAAGTGCTATACTATCCGCACCCTAGAAAATAAAAGGTACATTGTATGAACTCAAAAAACTCAGGTTATCTTATCGCCTTCGTGCTGATACTCCTCTTCGTCGGGCTTTTCCTCTGGCAACAACCTGATACCACATCACCAGGTGTGGGGACTCCGAGTCAGACGGGAGAGGTAGCAACCACGACACCCCCAGCTACTGCTACTGTGAGAAAGACACAGACGAAACCCGTCACATCGAGAGTGTTCGAGAATGGTGTCTACGTTACAATCGTTAACTACACCTCAAGAGGATTCGAACCGACTATCATCACGATACATAAAGGCGAGGAAGTCCGTTTTGTCAACAAAAGCGACTCGAGCATGCGAATCGCCTCGAGCATTGCAGACGGGAAACTCTACCTAGCGAGCATCAATCAGCCCAAGAGCGTCGGCAAAGGGGGTGTCTATCAGCTCATGATAACGGAAGTGGGCGTCTGGAATTTTCACAATATCGATAACAAAAATAGGGATTTTGTCGGCATCCTCTACGTCTACTGACACAAAACACCCTCCGCCTAGGCGGAGGGTGTTTTGTTAGTTAGACTCGAGTGACGTTGACGGCGTTCGGTCCTTTTGGACTGTCCGCAACCTCAAACATTACTTTGTCTCCTTCATGAAGCTCTTCGAACTTCACGTTTTTGAGCTCTTTTGAATGGAAAAAAAGATCCTTTTCCTCGTTGGAGCGCTTGATGAAGCCAAAGCCTCGGTCGGTGACGCGAGCGATTGTTCCTTCTTGCATGGGTTAGTTGTCAAACGACTAAAATATCAAGTACAGTTGGCTTGCATCGAGACTCAACCTGCTTCTCGAACCTAGCGCTGAACTGATTAAATAAGCATAGCATATCCTACTATGGTTGTCAATCAAAAATCCCCGGTAGATGCGTATCTATCTCCCTTTGATCAAGATCATAGAAATGCCTCCCTGTGTTCTGCAAATCGGAAGCGAGCGTTGTGCCAACGAACCGCCAATGCCACGGCTCAAAGATGTAAAAAGCGTTGCCTTTGGGATAAGAGAGCGTAAAACCGAACCGGTACGCGTTGGCGAGGAGCCATTGATAGGCAGACGTTGAATCAAATCCCTCAAGTTGCCCACCAAGCCCTGTAGTAATGAAATCTAGCGCTGTACCAAGCTGGTGCTCGGAATAACCCTGATCCGCAGAGAATTGGTTCGCGGTACCTTGTCCATACGTGACCGAGTACGCTGACTTCAGACTCTTCTGTTCATCAAAAGAGCGATAGGCAGAGCTGACGTAGAGGGTAATGCCGGCGCTCTTCGCGGTGACAAGTAATTTCTGCAGATTCGGCCAGACGCCCGCATGAATGACTTCGGGATGATTCTCACTGTAGAGATACTCCTTCGAAATCTCTATGACCCGCTCCGGGGTGTAATGCTCGTTAAGAAAAAAGACTTTGGAATACTTCTGCAGGAGCTCTGGATCGGTCTTAGAGAGTTTTTCCAAGGTTGTTACCGTACCGGATATATTTCCGACTGTCTGCTCCACCCCGCCAAGCTGTGATTGCACATTGACGATATTCTGTGTCGTGCTCCGTAAATCGGCTCCTAAGGTGGTAAGTGCATCGGAGTGGCTTTTTAGCTGGTCTTGAAAAGCTACTAGGTCGGTTGCAAACATCTCGGTAGTAGAAGCAAAATCACTTGAAAGCTTCTCTACTTCTTCAACTAGCGAGAAAATACGAATGTACGAATACACGAGCCCTCCTAGGAGGACGACGACAAGCGCAAGGGCAACCTCCAATGCCGTCTCTATATTTTTTTCATGGACAAAATGCTTCACGGGGACATTATACCATTTCTCTTTTTTACAGGATCCTCTCAACTCTCCCGAGCGCAAGCGCCTTTCTCACCTCGGCGACATCTCGTGCGATTTGTTCTCTAAGCTCATCGGAACCTTTAAACTGTCGTATCTCACGAATGAAGGCTACTAGCTCGATATCGAGTTCAGAGGGCGCCTCTTGGAGCTTTGTATCCAGCACATAGGCTTCAAGCGTCGGTTCGGCTTCGCGGAAAGTAGGAACAGGCCCAAAGTGAATCGCCGTAGTATATTTTTTCTCACCGATATAAACATATCCTGCATAAATGCCGTGCTTGGCATCAAAAACTTCAGGTATCTCGAGGTTGAGTGTCGGAAATCCCATCCCCTTTCCCCTCCCTTTGCCAACAACGACGCGAGCTCTGTAGCGCATTATGAGTTCTCGCTATTGAGCCGCGACACCCGGTATCCGGCATAGAGAAGCATGAGTGCCGCAAGGTACTGCGTCCACGCGAGCACCGTGTGATAGAGAAATACGTCGATGAGAACGCCGGTAAGCGGAAATGCGAGCTCAAGTATGGTCGCTATCTTCGCCTGCGTAAACTTCAAACCGCGGTAATAGATCCAGAGGGCAACCATGCCCGTGGAGAGCGCGATGATGAGGAGCGTGCCGAGTTGCGCTCCTGTTGGAGCCGAAAGGCTCGCCGATTGCCCCAAAAGGAAAAGAAGCAGTAGCGCAAAAGGAAGCGTGATAAAGAAGCGCATTCCCGTCACAAAGGTGTGCGAATGAGAGATGAGAACGAATCTCGAAAATGCTGTCGATGAACCCCAGGCTATCGCGGCACCCACGGCAAAGAGCGCAGCGATGATGGTGCCGCTCCCTGTCGCGAGATTCACTGCGCCTCCCGGGAACGTCACAAAATAAGCAGAGAAAATCGCGAGCGCGGCCCACCCTATATACCTGCGGTTCACGGTCTCTTTCAAAACCAACGCGGCAACGCCGATAGTGAAAATGGGCTGCAATTTCTGGAGCAGAAACACCACCGAGAACGGGATGAAATTCACCTTTTGGAGTGCCGTGGTGAACCACAGCGTTCCGAGCACGCCTCTCAATATGCTTACCAAAATAATCGCTCCCCACTCTTTCTTTGCCAGCTTCTCATGTTTCCAGACCCTGAAGAAGAACGGCGCTAAGATGAGGGCTCCGATAAGGTGCTCAAAAAAAACGATGGTGATAGGCGGAAGCGTGAAAAGACTACGGCGCAATATGCCGTCGATGCCCCAAAGGATAGCTGCTAGCACAATGAGCGCGGGGCCGTAGGTGAATATCCGTTTTAAGATTTCTTGCATGGTCAGATGTCAATCGTAGAACACCTTGCTTCATTTGTAAAATCAACAAAGGATATTAAACCCTTTGTTCGCGTCTGCCTGTGCGGACACGCAGACAGGTCGATCGCTCGGAAGTGAAAAAGGGACTTTTTCACTTCGCTCACTCACTAGCGAATAAACACAAAACGCCCCGAGAGGGGCGTTTTGTGTTTCGGTAGAAGACCTAGGATTTAGGCCTTGCTGACTTTGACGGCGTTCGGTCCTTTCGGGCTGTCGCCTACTTCAAAAGTCACCTTGTCTCCTTCACGGAGCTCTTCTATCTTCACGTTCTGGAGCTCGTTAGAGTGGAAAAAGAGATCTTTTTCCTGTCCATCACGCTTGATGAAACCGAAGCCCTTATCAGCGATGATGCGGGCAATTGTTCCTTCTTGCATAGAATAGTGTCTATTCAGCTAATAAGATATCAAGTGCAGTGAGCATAAAACGAGACTCGAACCTGCTTCTCGAACTTAGCGCTGATTGATACGGTAAGGATAGCATACCCCATAAATCTTGTCAACGCATTTCTCCTATTCTTGGGAGTAAGGACTACTCTTTATAGGGGTATAACCTTCGTAAAGCATTTGATGCAGGCAGATTGGTTTTGCCTTGTTTTAAGATATTTCGCTCCGCACTCGCACACAAAAACTTGAGACTGCGTCTTTTTATACACCCATTTGCCATAACCATAGGAGCGTTTTTGTCTTGGTTTCTGGTCCATGATTATGAGATGAACGTGAGCGCTTTACCTTTCTTGTCCCCTCGTCCCGTGCGTCCGATACGGTGCACGTAGTCATCATAGGTGGCGGGAAGGTCGTAGTTGATGACGTGAGAGACGTCAGCGATATCAAGACCTCGCGCTGCGACATCGGTCGCGACGAGTATCTGGATGTGGCTCTCTTTAAACAAACCGAGTGCCCGCTGACGCTTGGAGTGCGTTTTGTTGCCATGGATGGATTCTGATTTGAATCCCCGCCTAATGAGCTCTCGAGAGAGCTTCTCGGCACCATGTTTGGTCCGAGCGAACACGAGCACTTTGCTGAAATCTTTTTGGTTGAGAAGGTCGTGCAATGCGTCTATTTTTCCAGAATCTCCGCTGACACGTACGACATCCTGCTCGACATTTTGTGCGGTATCACCTGTTTTTACCGAAACACGAACCGGCTCTTTACAGAATTCTCTGATGAGACGTTCGATGTCGGAAGAAACCGTTGCCGAGAAAAAGAGCGTGTGGCGAACAGGAGGCATCAGAGATACCACGAAGCGCATGTCATTGACGAATCCCATATCGAGCATACGGTCTGCTTCATCCAGAACGATGGTCTTAAACTGAAAAAGTTGGATTCGCTTCCTGTTCACCAAATCTTTGAGACGCCCCGGCGTTCCGATGATGAAATTGTGCGAACGGCGAAGTTCGGCGAGCTGTTTACCAATAGAGACCCCTCCGACACATACGACCGAGAAGATCTGCATACCTTTTGAGAATCCTTTGAGCTCAGAATCTATCTGAAGCGCGAGCTCACGGGTTGGCACCACAATGAGCACATTTTGCTTTTTGTCGGAAAATACTTTATTGATGAGTGGGATAAGAAAGGCACCGGTTTTCCCAGTACCCGTGTTAGCGATCCCTACCACGTCAGCGCCTTTGAGGATATAGGGAATGGTGCGATCTTGAATAGGGGTCGGGGTGATATACCCCTTTGCGGCAATGGCCTGCTTAAGACGTGTATCGATAGAAAAATCGTTGAACGCGTGTTCGGGAATAAAACGATCTACCTCCTCGGTAATGACCGCCTTGTTGACGAATCTAGCCGGGTCAAGCCGCTCGCCACGGAATCCTCCGCGCTGTCCCCCACCACGATTTCCACCGCCAAAACGCGAAGGGGAACGCCCACTAAAAGACGGGCGCCTGCTTGCTTGCGCGCCTGCCTGAGCGTTGCTCGCAGTCTGGCCACGCGCAGGCAAGCGAAAAGAAGGTCCTCGTGAACCTCCCACTCCGCCTCTGTGGCTAAAATTTCGTGTATACATATATTCTGCAACCGATGACCGCCCTTGCGGACGACAATATCTGGGCCCGTCTCGGAAATGAGAAAAGGGCGGTCGGTTCTCTAAAGTCTTAGACAAAGCCTTGGCTTTGGGTTTTCAGAGGAAAACCCCTAAAAACAAGAAAAACAGTGAGATTCAGTTACTTAGTAAGTATATACTAACGTCCTATTTTTGTCAAGGGATTCCCGAAATAGCCTTGTATTGAAATGTTAAACCCGCCAAGCGCTTGCGCACCTTGGCGGGTTTCGGAAATCTCTTAGGCCATTCCGTTTGACCTCCGTATTTACCATCGTCCGTCCGGCAAAGGCTCGGGAAACATCCTCCCCAACACCAGAGTAGACGGGCGACGCCTACCGTAGAAGATAAAGGCGCCATCGTACCGACCGCGTTCCACATCATCCCTGTACGCGGAAAGAGTTTTGATTGCATCCAGTACGTGTCGGAAACGGTAAATGTGTCCGCTATATGATTCACAGCATCCACACTCCGCAACCGAATAACTCCAGATGAAGACGAGAAAATCGCCGTCTCCATCGTGGTACCAAAAACCACGATACACCCAAGGCGGGACTGAGGACATTAAATTATCCCACGCCGGGAACTTCCACACGGTATCGAGCGACGGACTACCAACACGGTTTGTGCTCATACTATTCCTTTCTGTTTTGAGGCAGAAAGAATTAGTTGAGCTCACTTTACTCTCAATTTATTTTTTTAATTCAATCTGCCCTCGGTTTTGCCAAGAGCTCTATCGTCATAGTAGCACGGTACTTATTTTTGTCAACCCCCTTCTTCGCTATTCGCTATTTTCCTATTTGATTTAGTTCTCCTCCTCTCGGTATGAAGCAAGCCAATCCATAAGCTTTTTGCGATGTTTATCGATAGTCCATTCACTGCTCCCTTTAAAAAGAGTCGGATGTGCGGCCTGGAACTTCTCCAGTGCTTTAAGTGTCGCGCGCGGAAAGATATCGGGAATGTTATCGTTATAATATTCAACAAAAAGCGCAGTGGTAGTACCGATTGCGTTTACGTCCGGCAGTTCTTTGTTCTTTCCTAACATCGACACATAATACCACAGATAGAATCTAAATTCAAGATTCGCACTATTCTAGAGCGGGCTCGTGAGCAGGGATGTCCCCTCTTTAACCGTTACCGTCTTTACACCGATCGATTTGAGGTAGTTGACGATCTGCGTCAACATCGTCGGAGTCATCGAATATTCGCGCCCGTTCGTGTCTATCTCATGGAGACACAGTATAAACCACTGCCTCTTCGCTTTGGCTTCATCGATCAAGCTCTTTATCTCTGAGAAAGGTGTCGAGAGGGCAGGACAGAAACTACGCAAGGCGTAGCGGTCAGTCGCGGAGTATTGAGTCCATCGTCGGTTGCACGCCCAGTGGCATACCCAGCTGATTTCGTGAGACTTTTGACCGTATTGTTGTATTCGCCATAGGGGTACGCAAACGCTGTGACCATAGCACCGATGAGTCCCTCAAGGTACGTCTTCGAATCTTTTAGCTCGCGTGTGATAGCCGTCTGTGAGAGCTTGGGGAGATGTGGGTGTGTAACCGTGTGTCCCGCGATTTCGTGCCCTTTACCAAAGATCGCAACGACGTTAGAAGGAATCATATAGTCATCCCACGATTCTTTTACCGGTTGGCTGATGATATAGAACGTGGATTTTATGCCCGCGGCGTCAACGATAGGAAGTCCTTTGGTGAACTGCGACACCCACGCGTCATCAAAACTAAGTGTCACCATACCTTCAGAAAAAGCGTCCGCGGTCGGAGGGGGCGGGGGCACGACTGCAGTTACCGTTACCGTAACTTGCTTAGACATAGTACCTCCCGCGCCAGTGCATGAAAGCGAGTAGGTGCTCGTCTGCGAGGGTGTGACCGTTTCATTTCCTGAAATAGGTTTTGTTCCTGTCCAACCACCAGAAGCGGTACATGAGGTGGCATTAGCGGACTGCCAGGTCAAAGTCGACTGTTGTCCTGCGGTGATGCTTGTAGGAGAAGCCGTGAAGGTCAATGTCGCAGCAGGTATTGGAGGAGGAGTGACTCCACCAGATTTTGCTAATGAAAAATCATCTACCGTCAGAGCCCCCTTCTTCTTGATAAGGTGATAGACCGTTGCCTTTGTCACACCGACGGGCACCGAAAGCGTTGCATTTAGCTGTTTCCATGTATCGAGTGAAGAAGGAGCAGAGACGACAAATCCATAGGAAAGTGCCCCGTTTGATTTTGTGTATACGATATCTACCTCAGTCGCAATATTCGACTTGTACCAACTGCTAAAGGTATACGTTGCCCCTGCCTCTACCGCTACAGGGGCATGCTCCCATCGCGCATCCCCGGCCGTATTCTTTGGAAGCGTGATAGAAACCGCTTTGTCGGTACCGCTCCTCCCTGCCACGGGAGGCAATTCTCACGGCATCAACGGAGGTTAAATTCAGATCGCCTTTGTGGTTTCTATCTTTCTCAACGTCTGGCGGATCAATGCTCAATAAATCCTCAACCGTCTCTAGCCCGTTGAGATTGCGGTTATAATACTCTATTTCTTGCCCGCGATAAGTAAACCATGTTCTTCCTTGTTCGGTGAGAGAACCGCGTGGCAAATAAACGCCTTCGTTCGCCTCTACGAGAAGGCGGTTTCCGATGAGATTGAATTGCATTTTGTCTCTGATGGACAAGTTATTAATAGCGAGATGTCGGCGGTCCAAAAGTTTCAGTTCGGCATGAGCTTGGGCTTGGCTAAATACTACTCGGACGCTATAAGCGACAATGTAAAACGGGCGTATGAAAATAAAAGACGGAACGGCGAATGGACCGGCAAAGCCCCTATCGGCTATCGCAACATTACGGACCCCTCAACCGACAAACGGGATATCGTCTTTGATTTGGACAAAGAAGCATGGGTCCGCAAAATCTTTGAGCTGTACGCAACGGGTAGCAATTCATTAAAGACCATTCAAAAGCAGATAACCAAAGAGGGCTTGCGGGCTTCAACCGGCAAGATGCTTGCGATAAGCATGATTGAACACATAATCAAAAACCCTTTCTATTACGGCGAGATGGTTTGTAACGGAAAGATATACCCGCATAAGTATCAGCCACTCATTAGCCAAGAACTCTTTCAGAGATGCCGAAGCGTCCGCGAGGGTTGGAATAAAAAGCCGTTCCAATATGCCTCCAAGCCCTACATCTTCAGAGGCATAATTCGGTGCGCTAAGTGCGGTTGCGCCATGAGCCCCGAAACAGCTAAAGGCAAGTTTGTTTATTACAGTTGCACAAATGCAAGGAAAGAGATTTGCAACAAGAAGACCTATATGCCAGAAAAGGTGCTTTTGAAGCCCATATACGCTGTTTTAGACGCGTTTAGCCGTATTTCGCAGGATGTTATAGACGAAGTGGTAGCAGGGCTTAAGAAGTCAAAGGAGGCAAAGACCGAATACCATAGCAAGGTTATAAACGGCTTGAGGGCAGAATATGACACTATCCAAATAAAGCTTGACCGGATGTTGGAGTTGCTTATTGCCGGTAGTATTACTAAGGATATATATGACAAGAAACTGCTTGAACTTAAGGACCGGCAGGAGCGTATAAATATTGAGGTTGAGGAGCATACAAAGGCAGATGAAAACTACTACCTTACCGCCGCAACTGTTCTTAGCATCGCTCGCCGATCGCTAGAACTTTTTGACAGCAAAGAAGCGAAGATTGAAGAAAAGCGGGCATTGCTGAATTACCTTATAAAAGACGCTGTTGTTGATGAAAATAAGACATTCACTTTCGCTTTGCGGTCCCCTTATAACCATATCCTCAATTTTGCCGAAACTACTCTTGCGACTTCAGAACTCAAACAAAATACCGCCGAAGCTCTTGCTTCTAGCGGCACTTTGTTGGTAACCTCTTATATCCGTTCAGCGGGACTTTCGGAAGTTCAAGAAGATGGACTTCAGAACCTCAAGAAAGTCCCCAGTGAAGCCACGACACGAGGCAACTCGCCTCATTTCACGACCTTTGCTCCCGAATTAAAACCTTCGCAAACTTTTGAAATTATTTTACCAAATCTGATACACAAATCCAAAAAGAGAAATCTGAAATGATGCGCCCCGCCACTATTTTTCTGGGGCAAAGGAGGCGGGGCGACGGACTCGCCCGCGCGGAGGAGGGGTCTGGGGAGGAATCCGC
>DATDXL010000090.1:0-6108 GCA_036517235.1 Minisyncoccota bacterium | reverse complement strand
CAGCGTCAGGAACTCCCGATACACCGGCAAGCTCTGCGTCTCTCTTCCCTGCCCATGCGAGCGGCAAGTCCTTTCTATTGACGAATAAGGCGGGATTGTCTTTCACCGCGTACACTTTCCACCCTTCAGTCGTCGGCTCTACCACGAACAGTGGCTCCGAGAATTGGTTCAGCACTTTCTCCCAGAGATAATTCTTCTCCAGGACGACGATTCTCTTATCTTTTGCTGCTTCATACGCTTTCCGCACAAGCATGTCGCCTTTGACAAAACTCTCGGTAGTCTTTATCTCTCTCTCAAGGATCTGCAACGCACAATTGACCGCCTCGCTGAAACGAAGGTCGTCATCGGTGGCTTCCTCGTCCCATGTCGGATTGAATGAACTAATCACCTCTCGCACGGAATAAGGGACCACACCGGCGATGATCGGTGTAAGCTCTCCGGTACCATTATCCATCGCGTCTACATATTGGACCAGTGTCTCATCGATCATCTCTACTGCTTCCGGAGAACTCATAAGGAGGCCACCGTATTTCTTCCACACTAATCCGAATGCCGCATACGGAACGCCGTTCTCACGCGCTCCCGCGCCGCCAATCTGGTGATGGTCAAACCTCTCTCGCTGCTCATCATAGATAGTACCGACGTCGACGACAAAATCGCCTGATTCAATAAGCGCCGCGTCGCGTGTCCGAATAATCCGTGCGATCACCGGTTTATTCTTGAATACAAGTAAAAGCGTCGCCACCGCGAATACATCATCGGTGTGGAAACTCCCATTATGCGTAACGATTGTAATATCTTTATCCATCCTTATGCCTTTACCCTATCAGATTTAAGAATGAGCGCATACGAAATCACCGAATCAAATAATTTAGAAACTAGCTTTTTATACGTTTCGAGCTCAACAGGTTCATCCTTGTCATTAAATTGTTTATCCACATTAGAGATTCTGACCGCGCCGCGGAGCACGACAAGCCCAAGTTCAACCAGTGTAGGAGTAATATTAGAAATCGCTGCGGTTCCTCCAAATCGCCCGTCTGAAACTCCCACAAGCCCTACCGGTTTTTTTTCATATTCGTTATACGCACTGTCTAGCAACTGCTTTAGCTCTCCCGGATATCCACGATTATATTCAGGCACTATTATAATGAAACCGTCAGCATGCTCGGCAATTTCGCGCCATCGCTTCGCGATCTCATAATCTTCCCAGCTAGGAACAGTACGAGGAAATATAAAATCTTTCACATCGATTAGCTCGGTTTCTATTCCTGCTCGCTTTAGGAATTCAGCATGTACAAATCGTGCAACCTTTATGGATTGCCGGCCTTCACGAGCAGTTCCCAACACAACGGGTATATAAAGACTTTTGTCGTTAGTTTTCGACATAGTATGTAAAGGACTACTATTATAGTCTACATTTACCCTCGATGCCATTCGCCTTATACCGAACAAACGTAATATAATTGAGTATATGAATACTATTAGTAGTATCAGGGCACGAGAAATACTCGATTCCCGAGGGAATCCTACGGTAGAGACCGACCTTTTTCTGTCAGACGGAAGTCAGGGGAGAGCCAGCGTCCCTTCGGGGGCTTCCACGGGAGTGCATGAGGCCGTAGAGCTCCGCGATGGCGGCACACGGTTCGGAGGCAAGGGAGTACGAAATGCTATCGGAAACATCGTCCGAGTCATAGCACCTGCGCTTATCGGCAAGACATTTAGCCAGAACGTCCTCGACGCCACCCTACTCTCTTTAGACGGGACGAGACAGAAAACGAAGCTGGGAGCAAACGCACTACTTCCTATTTCGCTTGCATTTGCGAAAGCGTCCGCAGTGAGCGAAAAAGTGCCGCTCTGGAAATACTTCAATTCACTCTCGCACGGGGCACAACCCAAACTTCCCACGCTCATGATGAATATCCTCAATGGCGGCAAACATGCCTTAGGGAGCACGGATGTCCAAGAGTTCATGATCGTGCCCATGCATAAGACGATCTCCGAATCTCTCCGCATCGGTTCAGAGGTCTACCACGAGCTTGAAAGGATACTTCGAGAGAAAAAACACACCACGACGCTCACGGGCGATGAAGGAGGGTTTGCACCAACACTTTCGTCTAACGAAGAAGCGTTCCAACTTATCAGCGAGGCGATACAGCGCTGTGGCTACGCGGCAGGATTACAGGTGCGTATCGGGATAGATGTGGCTGGCTCGAGTTTATTCGACGGCACCTCGTATGTGTTGAGCGCCGACAAGAAAAAACTCTCGCCAGAAGAATTGCTCACCCTCTATGAGCACTGGTGCAGGCACTATCCCCTCTTCTCGATAGAAGATCCCTTTGCTGAAGACGCATGGAATAGCTTCACGGAGATAACGCATATCCTCGGGTCAAAGCTCAAGATCGTCGGCGACGACCTCTTTGTCACGAACATTGAACGTCTGCGCAAAGGGATAGTCGAGAGAGCCGCGAACGCGATCATCATCAAACCCAACCAGATCGGCACCGTAACCGAGACCGTCGAGGTGGTACGAGCAGCTCAAAAGGCAGGGTTCATGTGTATCGCATCACATCGCTCCGGAGAAACCGAGGACACTTCCATCGCACACCTTGCGGTAGGATTAGGACTTGGATTCATCAAGGCAGGAGCACCCGCAAGCGGTGAACGAACATCCAAGTATAATGAACTATTGCGTATAGAGGAACAGCAAACAAACGAACTATGAAAAAGCTAACTATCTTTCTGTTCCGACACGGCCAAACCACCTACAACCGAGACCAGCAATTCACCGGCTGGGAGAATCCACCTCTTACCGAGCTTGGTATACAACAAGCGAGACAAATCGCTGAGAAATTAAAAAATGAGAAATTCCAAATTGCCTATCACACCTCCCTCATACGTTCCAAAGACACTCTAAAAGAAGTGTTGCGATACCATCCGGAATGTACGCGACTCATCGAAGACGACAGGATGATAGAACGCAACTATGGTGACCTGAACGGAATGTCCCACGAGACGTTTATAAAGAATATGGGCGAGAAATTATACAAGCTTGAGGTTGAAGGAGATCTCATCACCGATCTTACTCCCGAAGGAAAGCTCGAGGCAGAAAAATTCCTTGGTGAGCAAGAATACAACCTCATCCACCGCGGCTTCCATATTCCTCCACCCCGGGGAGAAAGCTTTGCGATGGTAGAGGAACGCGTACGAGCATTCATAACAGACCTGCGCGAGATGATGAAAAAAGAACAGGTGAACGTCGCCATTTCTGCGCACGGAAATTCTATACGACTCTTCAGGAAAATAATGGAAAATGCTTCGGTCGCAGAGACGGTATCGTGGCAAATCCCCTTTGACTCGTTTTTCGAATACGAAATGACACTCTGACGCATGGCTCTCAAGCTCGCGACGTCGGTCCGTGCTCTTCTTCAAGAGCTTCCAGCTGACCTTCGATCTTGTGCAATTCTTTCTTGACCTGTGTTAGCTCTGACTCTTCCGCTTGCACTTCTTCCTCAGTTTTTTCTATAAGCTTTTTCTCGCGCTTCAAGCCAGAGAGAACGATTCTGTCGCCAACGAAAAACGACACAAAAAGCCCTGTCATGAGCATGATGACGACGCTGATGATGATTGAGGAAATTGAAGAGAGACCTATTTCGTCCGCCAGCATCCACACCCCGCGCCAAAAGAGCACAATAGCAACGCCTCCGATAAGGCTATACAAAATGGGGCGACGGGAAAGGCGTGCGCGTACTCTATCCTCGAGGCGGTCGAAAAAATGAAACGTCTTCGCTACTATGCTCTTTTCTTCTTTCATCCCGTTAGAAATTTACGAGTGAATAACTCTGCGCAGTGCGTGTACCGAATAGGTACATCCCGTTTGAAGCGAAGCGCTGCGCTGTAGAGAGGGAAAGAGCTATTCGCTCCTCGCGCTTAGTGTGGTAGGTGTTTTGTAAATTTCTAACGGGATTCATACCCCTTAGTATACCTTACCGCGACGCAGAATCCCCATTTGCTCTCTTTGCCAACTTATTGGCAAGCTCCGAACTTGATTGTATCTTACCTCCATGACCGACATGATAGATCATCTCGATGCCGAGTTCTTTACATACTGCAACCTCAGGCACAGGATCACCGTCAGGTTTTCGGTCACCCCCATTCGCAAAAATATCCGGCTTTACAGCCCTTAGCGCGCGACACACGCTCTTGTCCTTAAAATATTCGCCGGGTGCATGGTCGGAGATAACCACGCGAGCAACTCCGGTAATCGCCTCAAGAATTTCTTTGCGCTCCACCTCCGGCATGAACACAAACCCTTTCTTATCCATGAGCCAGTGGTCATTGTTGAGGATAACCACAAGCTCGTCGCCAAGCCTGGCCGCCGCCTGTATATAGCGAACATGTCCGATATGAATAGGGTCAAATCCTCCGCTGATGGCCACCACATTCTTTTTCTTTTCTGTTCCCATAGCTAATCTAATTTGAGAAGCTTACCTTTTACCTTTACTGCCGCGAAGGAACGGTAGAAGTACCAGCATAGTACAACGAAGTAAATGATATTGGAAACGATCGCGCCGACAAGAAGCATGGAGGGAAGCGTTCCTGTGGCGATCACCGCGCGCATTCCTTCAAATACATAGGTTGAGGGCAGAAGGTAGGCGATCCACTGCACCACCTGTGGTAAGACGGAAACAGGATAAAACACGGCGGAGAAGGGTTGGACCAAGAACAAGAGTCCGAACGCTATCACCTGCGCGGATGTCCCATACCGCAAGATGATTGCCGTGGTAAAAAGTCCTATGGCCGAACCGAAGAAAAGAAGGTTCAGCATGAACGGGAGAAGATAAAAACCAAAAATAAAGAAGTTGAAATGGAAAAGAAAAAACGCCAGTATACTCATCACTACCGCCACCATAAGGAGACGCACAAATGCCAAAATAACCGTAGACGCAAGAAATTCGCTAATGCGCAAAGGTGCTACGAAGATATTTAGGAAATTGCGCTCCCACACCTCTTCCAAAAAGGCGATAGAAACTGCTCTCTGCGACTGAGATAAAAGATCCCAGAAGACCACAGCTCCCAAAAGGACTGTGACAGCATTAAAACCAGCGATATTCAGTTTACTGATATACGCACTGATGAAACCCCAGAGCAGAAGCTCCATCACCGGCCAAAACAAAATATCCATCAAGCGAGGAACGCTCCGCTTGAAGAGATAGAGGTGACGTATTAAGAGTGCGTTGATTCTGTGCCAGCGCATGGAGTCTATAAAGTTTGTAAAGTTGTAAAGTTCATAACGTAAAGGGTCAATCTTCTTCTTGACTGCCATTAGCGCGAGCAATTTCAAGAAATACATCGTTGAGGTCCTTATGACCATATTTCTTCACAAGCTCGGCTGGTACTCCCCTGTCTTTAAACTTTCCTTGATCTATAAAAATAACATCGTCGCAGATCTCCTCCACCTCAGCCATGTTGTGCGAGGTGTAGAGAATCGTCACGCCACGCTCTTTGCGAATGCGCATGAGCATGTGCCGCGTCTTGTCAGCGATGTCCGGATCAAGTGAGGCGGTGGGTTCATCTAAGAGGAGAAATCGCGGATCATTGAGAAGTGCCTTCGTGAGATTTAGACGGGTGAGCTGCCCTGTTGAAAGCGAAGAGGTCATGCGATCAAGCAGCTTTCGGATACTGAAAAAATCCGCGAGTTCGTCTATTTTCTTCTCTATATTTTTTACTCCATACAAACGCGCAAAGGTATGGAGGTTCTCCCAGACACGCAGATTCCCGGGAAGTGCGACGTACGGAGATGAGAAATTCACCTTGCCGAGCGTCTCCTCGCGGTGCTGACGCATCGGAAGCCCGAAAATCTTGATGACACCCGAGGTAGGCGTAATGAGGTCCAGTATCATTTGTATCGTCGTAGTCTTTCCCGCGCCATTCGGTCCCAAAAGCCCGGTTATAGTCCCCTCTTCTACATTGAAAGAAAGGCCGTTGACGGCTTTCACCGGCCCGAATTCCTTGACCAGATTCTCAATCTCAAGAATGGCCATACAGCGAAGTATTGTAGCATATAAGTACTGATTTTAAGATGCTTGAAAGGACAATGAAATAGTATTA
>DATDXL010000089.1:0-8149 GCA_036517235.1 Minisyncoccota bacterium | reverse complement strand
GCGTAGAAAAGCAATCCTGCCCAAAAGGCCGCCAGTACGACCACCGACCCGACAGCGATGATCACCAGACGCATGAGGGCACCCACAAGCCGCATAACGGTATTGGTAACGACTGTTTCGGCGATATCTTCCGGGCTAAACCCCTTCTTTGAGCGCTCTTCACGGATTCTTCGCCAAGGTGCGAAAAAGGTGCGAAGTAGCAACGGAAGAGAGAAATAGTTGTATAAAAACCAAAGGAAATTCGTCCAGACACGGACAATGTCCGAGAGCGCTTCTCCGTAATGCCACATCAGGTAGCTCGGCAATATGAAAAGGTAACTCATCCCGTTTATTATACCCTTTTAAGAAACCTGGCTATCCACGTACGATGTAAAGAAAAAGGCGCCGCAGAATATACGGGGCCTTTAGGGTTCAGTTTCTACTAGTGTTTTTTGTAAGAACCGGCTTCGAGGATGGCCGACACACAGTCGAGGGCGAAAGTTATCTCGGCAACAGGTATCTTGGCCTGCTGGCGAGTATCTCTGGGTACTAATCCTTCTTTGCGAAACTTGTAGCCCGACCGACCCCCTTCACCTTCGATTATGAACACTTTGCCACCGGGCAGGACTAATCCGTGTCCATTCTCTCCACACTCGAATCGCTCTCCGTCTTCCCATGCAATTATAGGTATTTGTGTCCTTTGGTTGACTGTTGACTGTTCAAACTGAAAGAATACTATAACAAGCGTAGTGTTCAAACAATCTCGCTACTGCGCAACGAACGTATATGCTAACTTCACGCTATAGCGTGGAGTTAGCATATGCACATCTGTACGCAGTAGGACTATTTCTTAGTGTTCTTTTTAAAGACCTTGGAAGGCGCGACCGGCGCCGGATAACTGAAACGCAAACCGCTTTGCGTTTCAGGCGATTTTGCCAAGCAAAAATCTCCGTTGCGAGTTTACGAGACGGAGATAGCTGACAATCTTCAGCAAAACATTTTCGTGTTTTCAAAAAGAACCATGCGAGCGCTATCGGTAGCGGTAATAGACCTTATTCCAAAACCTAAAATCCACGTATGCCACACGTTCAAGAAAAGCTTCTTTTTTCATCGCGATCTCAGGATCGGTGAAAAAAGTCGATACGTTCTGGAGGGTCGCTTCCAGACTCTGTAGCGCATTGATGTAGAGCTTTGTCCCTTTTGTGAGAACAAGCGTGTAATCCTCGATATTGCCTGCGCCTTTCTCGATAACGATTTGTGAAACATCGAGACCTAAAGGCTTAAACGATTTAAGGAAAAAGAGAAATTCCGAGAATCGCTCCGGGGGCATGACAAAATTCCCCAAAACACTGGAGTCGGTAGCGGCACTCTCGAATCGGAGGTATACCCCTGATGAAAAATGAGGTGCTTCCGTGAAAAGCATCCCCTCTCGGTCAAGAAAATAACAGTCGGTTGATCGTGAATCCCCTCCTTGGCTACCCGAAGGGCACCAGATAGCGAACGGTTGGCGCTCATGCACCACGATCTTAAGCCCCGACAGAGATATCTTCTGCAACTCCAGCGACCCGATGGCAGGGAATGAATCCTTCAGACTGGAAACGAGTGTCTTCTCCCGAAACAGAAACGTATTCCTCTTGGGGAACAACAAAAAATAATATCCGGAGAGCGCTTCGTTCGCTCTTTCGCGTATCGCCTCCGTCGGTATCAGCGCGTTACCCTCTACGACTAGGGACGTTATGAGGATATCCTCATTATTGGCCTGACGCGCGACAACCGTGAATAATAAAAGCAACGAGGAAAGCGCGAAACCCGTATATGCTATCCTTTTCCTCCACTTACGCCTTGAGAGCCGCGAAGGACGGCGTCGCTTTCGAAACGATAGGATAGAAAAAGACATGCTAGCGCTTAGGAGAAATGCGATCAAATCCTAGATACGGGATAAGTACTTTGGGAATCTTCACGCTGCCATCCGACTGCTGATTGTTCTCAATGAGCTGTACCAGGATGCGCGGTACGGCGAGCGCCGTATTGTTGAGTGAGTGAGCGAAGCGGGTCTTGCCGGTCTCATCTTTGTATTTTATATTCAAACGCCTCGTCTGAAAATCATGGAAGTACGAGCATGAGTGCGTTTCCACGTACCGCTTCTGCGACGGCACCCACGTCTCAAGGTCGTATTTCTTCACCTGCCCAAGTCCCAGATCTCCCGTGCAATTGACCACGACACGGTACGGTAGCTCAAGTGACTGGAGGAGTGCCTCGGCATGTCCGAGAAGCTCCTCGTGGTGCCGCACGCTCTGCTCGTGACTCGCCTCACAGAGAATGATTTGCTCGAATTTGTAGAACTCATGCACGCGTATGAGGCCTTTCACATCCTTACCATAACTCCCCGCTTCCCGACGAAAACTATCTGAAAACGCGAGTACCTTTTTCGGAAGATCGGCTTTTGCCAGAATGCTATCGGCAAAATAAGACATGGAGGCGACTTCAGCTGTTCCCGCAAGATATTCGCCGTCCTGTGTCTTGTAGAGATCCTCTTCCCCTTGTGGTAGGTACCCCGTCCCCAAAAGCGTCTCTTGTCTGACAAGAGAGGGTACGATCATCGGTGAAAATTGTTTACCACGGAAATAGTCGATCACCAGATTCCATAGTGCGAACACCAGAAGCGCACCTTCGTTCTTCAAAAAATAACCCCGAAATCCAGACACTTCCGCGCCACGCTCAAAATCAGCCATGTCGAGAGCTTCCATGAGCTCTATGTGATTCTTTGGTTCAACCTCAAAGACAGGTTTCTTGCCCCACACACGAAGCTCGAAATTCTCCGCGTCGGTATCCCCTTCCGGAACAGACATATCGGGGATATTGGGAACCTCAAGCATAAGCTTGCGCCATCGTTTCATGATCTCCGCAAGCTTATCCTCTTCTATCTGTAAACCATCTTTGAGCGACTTCATCTTAGAGAGAAGCGCGCTTCGAGCTTCGCCCTGCGGCATTTTTGCGATCTGACCGGAAAACTCATTTTGCTCCGCACGCGTTTTCTCTATTGAGGAGAGGAGATTGCGCCGTTCATCGTCGGCATTGATAAGAGAGGCGACATCGAACTTCAACCGCTTCTTCTTCGCGGCTAAATCTATGAACTCCTTATTCTCACGTATGAATTTGATGTCTAGCATAAAAGAGCTTAGGGCTTGGAGCTTAGGGCTTGGAGCTTAAGGAAGAAAAACATAGCATTATGATAACAAAGTAACAAGAATAAAAAAAGCAGGTTGTGCGACCCGCTTTTGACAGAAGTCAGTGATTAATAATCAGCAACCTCTGCCCATGTACCTTCATCGTTGTGAGGATCATTGAGGATGAGCTCCTGCACAAGGCGCCGCTTCTCAGCATTAGAGGCTCGTTTCAACGCTGGAAAATAAGTTCTCCGAGGGGGTGTGTTTTGCGAGGGAGAGCGGCTGGTATTAACCGTATGATTTTGGGATGGTGATTGAAAGGATGATTTATTCATAGGAGCTTCTGCTTTCTGTTTACAGAATACTCTTCGTGCAGAAAAAAGAAAAGCCGACCCGTTGGAGTTGGCTTTCAGAAGTTGGATGCTTGCCTAGGAGGGCGAGCAGATTTCGACGTCGCTGTCAGGGTTTGTGTCTGCCAGCTGAACATTTGGATCTGGGGAAAAGCGTATCCCCATGTCGCTTAACCGCATTGAGCGTGGTTGGCAACTGGAACCCGAGGGACTCTTCAGAGGGAGCGGTGAAAAGGGCGGCACGCTATGTACAGACCCTAGTGAAGCTAGAAAAAGCCTGAAAGGGATATAGTCATTCATATGGAGGACTTTCATAAAAAGGTTATACTTATTCACAAGACAATGCAAGTAGGAAGTGCACAAGTCATCTCCCTTTCAAAAAAGAAGTTCCCCACGCTCCTCACTGAAATCACCGATCCTCCGAAACAACTCTACTATAGAGGCGCTCTGCCTGAGTGGGACCGATACAAATTTCTCTGTGTTGTAGGATCACGAAAATACTCCAGCTACGGCAAAGAAGTCTGTGAACAGCTCATCGCGGGACTTTCCGGATATCCGGTGGTCATCGTGAGCGGCCTTGCTCTAGGTACCGATTCCATCGCACATAAAGCGGCGCTCTCGGCAGGACTCAAAACCATCGCTGTCCCCGGCTCGGGACTCGACGATCAGGTACTTTACCCTGCTTCGCATGCGCCACTCGCCAAACAGATCATCGAAAGGGGTGGTGCGCTCATTTCCGAATTCGAACCGGATTTTAGAGCAACGCCCTACTCATTCCCGAAACGCAACCGCATCATGGCGGGAATGTCACATGCCGTGCTCGTCATCGAGGCGGAGAGAAAATCGGGAACGATGATAACCTCGCGCCTTGCCACCGAGTACAACCGCGACGTACTTACGGTACCGGGCTCAATCTTCTCTGCGACCTCGTCGGGACCGCACATGCTCATCCGGCTCGGTGCGACACCCATTACCTCTTCCGCCGACCTCATAGAGGCCCTAGGACTTTCACGAAGTGCGGGAGCAAACACCGCACGGGATTACTCTGATTGCTCGCCGGAAGAGAAACAAATCCTAGTTCTACTCAATGAACCAATGACACGAGATGAGCTTATCCGTCGTTCAACCCTTTCTACAAGCGAAGCGAATACGATACTTTCTGTACTGGAGATAAAGGGTCTTACAAAAGAAACGCTCGGAGAAATACGATTGACTTGAAATAGCGCAAGTGGTAGCGTAACGAATAGTTGCCATTTCGAACGGAGAAAAAACGTGCGGAGGGTGGCGAGCGACACTTGCTGCCCCGACGCGCGCTTAATCCTCGACCGCGCTAGTGGTCGCGAATCAGGATGCATGTTGGATAAGTTCACCGCATGCGGCCCCGCCTATCCGTCACACCTCCGCGAAGTGGTGTGTCTCGTGGGTGTCAAAGCACTCCGTTCCGCGCCGTACGACACTCTCGTGCGGCGCGTCATTTTTATTGACATGCGATCCATTGCAAATCCATTGAGCCTACGTCACTTGTTGCGTTTCAAGCTTGAATTCAGGAGATTCAGATTTGACAGATATACAATGTATATGTATGATTCCTTTGGAAATAAATCTTCTCCTCAAGGACATCATGAACGCATTAGAAAATATTCTGGTATGGTTTGCCGTTTTATACATCGGCGGTTATTCACTTTTTTTGTTCAGCGTAGGTTGCTTAAGACTCATTCGCTGTCCTCAATGTCACAAATGGTTTACGTTGCATCACAAAAGGAGTAGTAACTTTTTCTGGGTGATTTGGCTTAGAAATTGCAGAAACTGCGGCTTACACCAAGGAAAAGCACGGGAACGCATGACATTCGGTGCCCGCTGGAGCTGACCACCAATAACTGAGCTGACTATGTAACGCATGTTGGTTCAGTTTTTTTATTCTCCTATACCATCACCTAGGATAATACTTTCTAAAACACCTATTACAAGTCTTTCTTTTTTACCAGCCTAAATTTTCGTTTCCGCTTGCCCCGTTAGATATTTTCTGATATTCATACGGTAACCCAAACCTCTGGACAATGTGGTCTGTGTGCTACAATGCGATGCATTCACCACAGTATCTAACGGGGTGAATAATACTTACGCCTAATGAATCCCGTTAGAAGCCGCGGAACACAAACTAAAGAGTACGATTTAATTATGACCCTCAACAAAAAAAGTCGAACTGTTACCAGAATCACCAAACGCGGAACTGAATGGTTTGGTTCCTGCTTCTAACGGGATGAAGTTACTTGTCGTCGAATCACCGGCGAAATCGAAAACGATTTCAAAATATCTCGGGAAGGAATACAGCGTGAAAGCGTCCGTGGGGCACGTGCGCGACCTTCCTAAATCGAACAAGAACGCTATCGATATCGAGGGTGGATTCATTCCGCATTACGAGAACGTCAAAGGGAAAGAGAAAGTCATTGAAGACATCACTTCCATCGCCAAAGAAGCGACCGAGGTCATACTCGCGACCGACGAGGACCGCGAAGGAGAAGCGATAGCGTGGCACTTAGCCCAGATCCTCAAGGAGAATAAAGTAAAAACCCCCGTAACCAGAGCGGTCTACCATGAAATCACTAAGGAAGCGATAACAGAGGCACTCAAACAACCACGAAAAATCGACGACAATCTCCGGCAGGCGCAGGAAGCGCGGCGCGTGCTGGACCGTCTTGTCGGCTATGATCTCTCTGGGCTTATTTGGAAAAAGGTCCGCTACGGGCTCTCGGCAGGCCGCGTGCAATCCCCCGCTCTCCGTATCCTTGTTGAGCGTGAGCGCGAAATCAAAGCATTCAAACCAGAAACGTTTTGGGTCATCACTGCCGACACCAAGACCAAGAAAGGCATGGCGCTCCCCCTCACCTGTACGGAAGAACCAAGAGACAAAAAACTTGTCGATAGAATTGTCGAGGAAGGTAAAAAAGGAACGTGGAAAGTAAGAGACGTGACCGAGACCCAGGCCAAACGCTCCCCCAAAGCACCCTTCATCACCTCAACTTTGCAACAGGCGGCAAGTTCGCGTATCGGCTTCTCTCCCGGTCGAACAATGTCTATCGCGCAGAAACTCTATGAATCAGGACTCATCACCTACATGCGCACCGACTCGACCAACCTTTCCGAACAGGCAAAAAAGAGCGCTGCAGCCGTCATTGAAAAGAAGTTCGGGAAAGGACTCGCGGAGACTCGAACCTACACGCGAAAAGTGAAGAACGCGCAGGAAGCCCATGAGGCCATCCGCCCCACAGATCTCACAAAGACGTCTGCGGGAATAAATCCTGACCAGAAAAAGCTTTACGAGCTCATTTGGGCTCGAACAGTTGCGTCTCAAATGGTAGATGCAACTATGTTGCGCACTAAAATAGTAGCCGAGATAACAAGTGGAATTCCGATTGGCGCTCCAAGACATGTAGGACAAACGAGTGTCCCCGACTTCGTCGCTAACGGTTCTAGGGTTATGTCTTCCGGCTGGCTTCTTGCCGACCCCGATGCTCGCGGCGAAGATGTGGAACTTCCAGAGACAGCAGGCGGCGATATTCTGACGTTTGTCGACATCCGCACGGAAGAAAAACAGACACAACCGCCCGACCGCTATACCGAAGCGGGACTCGTCAAAGAATTGGAGAAACGCGGCATCGGAAGACCTTCCACCTACGCCGCCATCATCGAAACCTTGGTACGGCGCGGCTACGTCACGAAAGAAGCGAGATCTCTCCGACCAACGGATACCGGCGAAGTAGTATCCTCGTTCCTTGAGCAGAACTTCAGCAACTATATCAGCGACACCTTTACGGCAGAAATGGAAGATGAGCTCGACGATATCGCGCTCGGCAAACGAAAATATGAAAAGACCTTATCAGATTTCTATAAACCCTTTTTAAAAGAAGTGAAAGAAAAATCAAAAACCGCAGAAAAGATAACGAACCTCGGCGATGCGAGCCCGGAGTGGAAATGTCCCGTCTGTGGAGGACCAATGATCATCAAGCTCTCGAAAGCTGGAAAGTTCATGTCCTGCAAAAAATTCCCGGAATGCACTGGTGCACGAACGATAGACGGAAAAGAGCTTGAAGGTCCAAAAGAGACGGGGGAAATCTGTCCCCTCGACGGTGGAAAGCTGGTAGAACGCGATGGCCGCTTCGGACGATTCGTGGCCTGCGCGAACTACCCTAAGTGTAAATTTGTCAAAAAAAGTGCGGAACAAGAAGCAAAAGAAAAAACGGGTATCACCTGTCCCTCCTGCAAGACCGGCGAGATTCTGGAGCGTCGTGGCCGCTTCGGACCGTTCTACTCCTGCTCCAACTATCCCAAGTGCAATTTCGCACTCAAAGCAAAACCTACCGGTGCTACCTGCAAGCTCTGTGGGTCGCTGATGATGCAAGGGACTAAGACTATCCCTGAACGTTGTAGTAACAAGTCCTGTGAACTATATCAACCTGGAAGAAAATCGAGCAAGGAAGAATGAAAAAGCCGAGCTACGTCATTGTAGTCGGCTTTTTAGAAATCATAGTTACTGTGAATTACGAAACTCCCTTTTCACCCATTTTCATATACAATGACCACGGACGCCTTCAGGCGTCCGTGGTCATGAATACGAGTATTCAAATCTACAACGATATAGTAACAAAAGTCACC
>DATDXL010000088.1:0-36575 GCA_036517235.1 Minisyncoccota bacterium | reverse complement strand
AGCAAGGAGATTGAGTACACCCGCCGTAACACCTGCTGAACCACCAGCCGCGATTGTGTAGGACGGCGACGATGAGTGAACGGAAACTGCCAAGGAACCTGTGCTGATTGACATAGTACCTGCGCTACCCGTCGTTACATCTTCTGTCACAGCGCTACCCGAGGTAACGCCTGTGGCGTTGAATGTATCGCCCGAGTTCACGCTCCAGATGTGGTTACCGGTACCTGCCGTAGCAACGTCACACTTGAGTGACAAAGTCTTCACCACTCCCTTTGGAATCGTAAGGGGAGCGTCAAAGCTAAAGATGTCAGTACCGTCAAGCGTTGTCGGAACGTTGGAACCAGTGTTGAGCACTGATGCTCCATCGAAGAGCTGACAACCAGTGAGATCCGTTACCGCCGCACCGCCTGCCGAGGTAAGTCGTAGCGGGAGTTGCGAGAGTCGGATGTCCTCACCTGACTGTGAAGCGTCAAGCTGAGGTTGTGCGAAGAGCACATCTTGACCGCCTGCTACGATGTTCTGTGACACAGGTTGTGTCGACATCGTGATGTTGAGGTCAGCGGTGCGAACTGTCATTGAGTTCATGCTGAAGACGCCTTGCGAAACGGTAACGCTGTTGCCGGTATTTTGACCGGTCGGCGTTGTCCAGCCTGAAGGTGTGGTCGAAGCCGTCAAGGTTTGACCATTCGTTACATCAGGATCAATTGTACCCTTGAGGGTGTAGATCTGACGACCGAGTGGGAAAGTGACACTGTCAGTGAATACTACTTCCTGAACCGCACCGTCAACATCAGCCGCATCTTTAGGACCAGCAACAACGGCGCCATTCTGATCAACGATAGTCACATTGGTCAAAAGCCTTGTGGTTGCGTCATTCGAGCTGTAGCCGAGTCTAACGGTCATACCTGCAATCGTTACCGGTTCACCAATGAACTCAGTGGCAAAGCCTCCGAGAACTTGGTTAGGAACATTGACTGCGATGTTTTGCGAAGCAACTTCCGTTGCTTTGCCGATCGTCGTGACCGTACCAGCAATGACATCTACAGAAGCGGCATCAAGCCATGGATTCGTGGTACCGAATACACCTGAAGCACCAGCGGTCGAAGGCGTAATGCCATAGCCGTAGGTTTCGCCAGAGACGAAGATGTCGGTAGTCCGGTAGAGGTCAAACGCTACTGTGCGACCTGGGCCGCCAATGATATCGCCCTTGATAGAAATCTCTTTCGAGAAGCCTTTGGCGATAACGATGCCTGAACCGAAGGTCGTGGTGTAGTACTTGCCATCGGTTGAAAGTACCGTCGGGTATGACACGCCGTCAACGATCGTTACGATGTTGGCGAGGTCAGCCGATGAAGCGGAACCTGATTGGTTCCATCGGATTGAACGAAGGCGTAAATCTTCGTTCGAAGCGGCGGCCTTGATGGTGCCGAAGAGGTACCCTGTCGTTCCAATTGATTTATCCAAGCCATCTCCCGGGTCATAGACTTCTGTCATGGTCGCGGTACCGATAGTAAGCGTACCGTTGAGAACCTGACCTGTTCCAGTGATAGGAAGCGAACCGACAACCGGTACGCTCGTATTGATCGAGGTCACCTGGAAGGCCGGCACTTCACCTGCGTAAGTTGACGCGATGGTAGCAAGTGCCACCAAGTTGCCGCCAACGGTCAAGGTTCGGGTTGTTCCCGCCTTTACCGTAAATGGCTCGCCGATATTCGCCTGGTGATTTGAGTTGAGGGTTTTTGTGAGACCGATCTGCGTTCCGTTCTCATCCAAGAGAACGACACCCGCAAATGCGCCGTCCTGACCAGGACCGACACGGGTAACCATGACCGAGTTAACTGTCACGTCGGAAGAACCGGCTGTAACCGTGAACTTGGTGAACGGAATGCGTGCAGCACCTCCTGGAGCAAGCTGTTGCGCAGGCTGTGTGCCCGCTGCAACGGCGAGGGTTGCGCCAGCAGGAGGAGTAACTCCCGGAGGCGTGCCTGGAGGCACAACTACTACTCCGCCCATTGAGTTGAGTTTAGCGCGTGAGATAGGTCCAACATAGCCAGCTGCTGGGCTGATGCCCTCTGCAGCTTGCCACTTCGCAACCGCACTCTTGGTCAATGCTCCGAAGTATCCCATCGCAACGCCTGATGGCATTACGAGGTAGCCTTTTGCTACCAGGATTTTCTGCAGTTCAACCACATCATTGCCCGTTGAGCCGATGGTGAGGTTGGTGCTGAAAACATAGCCGCCCGTCGTTGTGCCGCCCTGCATTGCTGAAAGCTGTATTTGCAGAGAAGCGATCGTTGCGAGAAGAGAGCTGATCTGAGCAGTGAGCTCCTCAATCGTCGCTGCCTGTGAAGGGAGCGCGAACGAGAAGACCATCGCGAGACCGATTGCTCCTGCGACGATTTTTTTCGTGTTTAATTTTGTTGAATTCATGTTCTATTAATTTGCTAACAATAATTATTTTCTTACGACCTGGGGTTAACAAGCCGTGGAGAAAATGTCATGAAACGGTGGACTAGTTTCGACACAAACCAATCTCACACATTTCGGTTGATAACTAACTTTTTGCCCATTCATTTTTTTCAAAAATGTTTGGGTGCCATTAACGAATATCTCAAACCTTCAGTTAAGAATAGCTGAAACGTTCGCAATGTTTTCAAACTATCTTTCGAACTCCTCTCGACAAGGGACCGAAAGTTAGCTGACCAGAGTAAGACCGAGTTACAAGTTTTTTGCTTCCATCGAGGGATTAAGAAAAACAGAAATACTTTTTTTGTACCTTGTACCTAGTACCTATATTGTACCTATTAAATTGTCAACGACCTCTCTAAGTGCTACCGAACAACAAGAAAACATCCCTCTCACTGACCTGGGAAACATACAGAAAATTCGGGAAACCCTAAGCAGAATTATATAACGCCCCAAAAAGCCCTACAAAGGCGGCAATGTGGATAACTGACAAAAAACCCTTACAAACCAAGGGTGTATTGTCGAGCTATTCAAAAAACCCGCTTCTTTGTGACATTTCGAATGACGGAAAAGCAATCTGCTAACTACTAAGGTTAGGTTCTCATAAAGAGCCAAAAAAGTCAATCATCATAAGGCCCTCAAGGAGATATCCCTAAATGCCTCTCCTATAAGAAAGGACGTATAGAACAAGCCATTATTACTATTCAGTGGAGATTCCAGGGGTTCTTTCCGATAAATCGGTAATTTCATGTTTTTCAATGAAATATCTACTCCACCTTCTCTCTCCTTCCCGCTTTAGGACACCCAAACGAACAAGATTAGCAAGATCACGCTGTATTGTTTTCTCTCCTACGCCAACAAGAAAAACTGAAAAGTCCTTTACATTCAAATGTTTTCCCTCTCCTAGGGCCGAAACTATTATTGATTTCCTTGAATCCTTGCCCTTATTGAGACGTACTTTACTAGAATCTCCCGAGTTCTTAAAGGACATTGGTATGTCCTTTTTATGTATTTTATGTCCTTTATATGGATATCTTTTATGTCCTTTATCAAAAAAACCTCTTAGGAGTTTTGTAGTACCGTTATCTGTTCTTTCTGTATCGGGCGAGAATATATCACCGATTTTCACCGATGAAGGAGAGGCCTGGGTCTGCAAGCGGACAGAAACAGAAATGAGTCTCTCTGCTTCGCTGGAGATTATCTTGAAATTCATTTCCGATATGTGTCCAGAAAAAAAACCTATTTCAAGGAGCGCAATGGTCTCAAAAAGATCTCTGGAGTAATTTTTAAGGGAATTAACCCTGGTTGTAAGAGATGAAGCTGATTCGATTAAGCTACTAAGCAGATCGATGCTTAATGTCCTTATCTTCTGTCCTAGAGGATTTCCCTGCTCAAGTATATCGGTCACCACAAAAAATGCCGCGACTATTCTTTCTGTCCTTTTGATTATATCTAGATAATCCTTGGGAATATGGATTTCCAAAGACTTATCTGGTTTATTTGTTAGTTCATTCATCATGATGTCTTTTATATATGTCCTTTATATGGAGTTAAAGGACATGAGAGAGAAATCTGCGCGCGCCGCATAAAGGACAGTTCCTAAACTACACCTTGTCTCGTCCCCTGACAACATTGACCAGAACATAAGTCCATGTGGCTATCCTTTTTGCACCTTCAGCTAAGAGATGGTCTGGTTGTAATTGGAATAAATGCCGATTTCGGTATTGTGCTATAGGCAGTGGTATAATGAGCCAATACAAGATGGCAAAACGCAAAAGAGAAAAAGATGACGAGAAAGAGCCGCGAAACCACCTGAAAAGCGAAACAATACAAGGTGTAATCGCCATTCTAAGCTTCGCCGTAAGCATCCTTTTAACGCTTGCCGCCTTCAATAGAGCTGGTGTTGCCGGCAAAATAGCCTTTCACTACCTTTCAGTAACGCTCGGGGTAGGATATTTTATGTTTCCTCTCATACTCGTTCTCTACGGAGCAGCAACGCTAAAGAACATCCACCGGGGGTTCTCCCTTTCTAAAACGATAGCCGCGGTGATCTTCTTTCTATCGGGTCTCGGCATAGTCAGTGTCGCAGCACAAGAGCAAGGAGGGTACCTTGGGAGTCTCGTCGCCCTACCTCTGATAAAACTCTTTGGGACGATGGCGGGCATAATCCTCCTTGTGGCACTTCTTTTTATCTGCATTCTCATCGTTTTCGACACGGGAATCAACCTATCCCCTCTCTTCGCACGAGTAACGGGGTTATTCTCTCGCAACAAGGAAACCCTAACGATCACCGGCGGACAAAATGCGGATGCGAAAGATGATGAAGAGGAGGACGAGGAAGAGAGTGACGTGGAAGAAGAGGAGAGCGAGGAAGAGGAAACCGAAGTAAAGGTCCATGCGGCAACAATTCCCAAGAAGGGAGACGTCGTTGCGGGAGATTTCGCGGTCAATCAGCATATTTTTAAATATACTGGAAAAAAATTCATACCGATTCCTCTCAGTCTTCTTGAGAAAGACCGTGGAACTCCCGGCGTTGGTGATATCAAGGCAAATGTGAACATCATCAAGCGTTCACTGCAGAACTTCGGTATCGATGTGGAAATGGATGAGGTAACTATAGGTCCGACGGTCACTCGCTACGCTCTGAAACCCGCGGAAGGAGTAAAACTTTCCCGTATCGTAGCGCTCCAAAACGATCTTTCTCTCGCCTTGGCGGCACACCCCCTCCGTATTGAAGCTCCTATTCCCGGAAAATCCCTCGTAGGCATTGAAGTCCCCAACAGTACCAAATCAACCGTAGGTCTTGCTTCGATGCTTGCTGATGCTGAATTCAAGCAATCGGAGAAATCCCTCATGGTAGCTCTCGGCAAAACGATCGCCGGCAAGTGCTGTTTCGGAAATCTGGCAAAAATGCCCCATCTCCTCATTGCAGGAGCTACCGGTTCTGGCAAGTCAGTGATTATCCACGGTATCATCACTTCCCTTCTCTATCGGAATTCGCCTGAACACCTAAAGTTCATCATGATCGATCCCAAACGCGTTGAGCTCACGATGTACAACAAAATCCCGCATCTCCTAACGCCCGTTATTACCGAAGCGAAAAAGTCGATTCTTGCTCTAAAATGGGCGGCCAAAGAGATGGATAGACGCTACGACATACTAGAAGCAGAATCCGTACGGGATATTGAGTCGTATCATAAAAACATTCTTACCCCCGCGCTTAAAAAACTTGAGGGGAAGCGCATTGAGGCAGGAGACGAAAACTCACCCAAAGTGCCTGTGCTCATGCCTTATATCGTCATCGTTATCGATGAGCTCGCCGACATCATGTCTAGCTACCCGCGCGAACTGGAGTCAGCCGTGGTGCGCCTCGCGCAAATGAGCCGTGCCGTCGGCATCCACCTCATCCTCTCGACACAGAGGCCCTCGGTTAACGTCATCACGGGACTCATCAAGGCGAACATCCCCGCGCGCGTGGCCCTCCAAGTCGCCTCCCAAATAGACTCACGAACGATCCTTGATGCGGGAGGCGCGGAAAAACTTCTCGGGGCAGGCGATCTCCTCTATCTTTCGGGTGATATGGCGAAACCTTCTCGCCTCCAGGCACCCTTCATCTCTGAGACTGAGGTAAAGAAAGTGGTGAAATTCCTCATTGATTCATACGCTGACGTGTTTGGAGATGAGATCGATCTCACGGCACCCGCTGACAACACTATCTTTGAGGCGAACCTCGATGAAGCAAGCCTGGAGGACGATGATGACCTCTACGAAGTAGCGCGCGAAGAGGTGCTCCGTGCCGGAAAAGCGTCGACCTCCTACCTCCAGCGGAAACTCTCTGTTGGCTACGCCCGTGCCGCAAAGCTCGTTGACATGCTTGAGGAGCGCGGAGTAGTAGGCCCCGGACATGGAGCAAGACCTCGAGAAGTGATAGGTGCGAAAGGTGATCCGGAAGAAGAAAACACCGTCGTTTAGACCATGAGCCGCATTCATCCTCGCCTGCTACTAAAAAGCATCAGCATCATAACAGCTCTTCTGGTTCTTCTTATCTACGGACTCTTCCAGGCACATGAGTTCATCGCAGGCCCCACACTGACTATCGTAGAGCCCAAGAACGGCTCAACAATAGCTTCTACCTCCCCTGAAGTGGTGCTAAAGGGAAACGCGAAGAATATCTCGTTCATCACCCTCAACGGCCTACAGATTTTTACCGATGAGAATGGAGACTTTTCACGTACGTTGTTGCTTCCGCAGGGCTTAGCTATAATTACCGTTGAGGCGCAAGATAAATTCAATCGATCGGTTCGAAAGGAAATACAGCTTTTAGTGAAATGATGTGTCCTTACATCACGTAGTATCGAAATAATTTATTAAATAGCACACAATAATCATGTCTGCAGCAAAAAAAGCAAAAGTGGCTGGTGAGGAACCGAAGGGAAAGTCTATGGATAGCAGTATCGCGGATACCCTAAACCAGATAAAGACGAAGTTCGGCGAAGACTCCATAATGATGCTCGGAGACCGACCGCGCGTTGACTTGGATGTCGTTCCGACCGGTTCCATCGGCCTCGACGCCGCGCTCGGCGTCGGTGGAGTACCCAGGGGCCGCATCATAGAGATATTCGGCCCAGAATCAAGCGGCAAAACCACGCTCGCGCTCCACATCGTCGCTGAAGCACAGAAGAAAGGGGGAATTGGGGCCTATGTGGACGCGGAACATGCCATGGACCCCGAATATACGAAAAAGCTCGGCGTGAAGATTGACGAGCTCCTCATCTCTCAACCAGATACGGGCGAGCAGGCACTTGAGATCGTGGAGTCGCTGGTCCGTTCAGGGAAAATAGACGTAATCGTCGTGGACTCGGTCGCCGCGCTCGTGCCGAAAGACGAGATCGAGGGCGATATGGGACAACAGCATATGGGCAAACAGGCGCGGCTCATGTCGCAAGCACTGCGAAAACTGACCGCCATCGTCGCGAAGTCAAAAACGATAGTCATATTCATCAACCAAATCCGTATGCAGATAGGTGTAATGTTCGGAAATCCCGAGACGACGCCGGGCGGAAAAGCATTGAAGTTCTATACTTCTATCCGCATGGATGTCCGGCGCATCGCACAGATTAAGAAGGGCGACGAAGTGATGGGAGGAAGGGTACGCGTTAAAATCGTAAAAAATAAAGTCGCGGCGCCATTCCGTCAGACCGAATTCGATTTGATGTACAACGAAGGCATTAGCCGCGAGGGAGAGCTCTTGGCGCTTGGCGAGAAATTCGGCATCATCTCGAAATCCACCGGAGGCAGCTATGCCTACAAGCCGGAAGCTGGAGAGGAATTAAAGCTTGGGCGCGGATATGATGCGGCACGGCAATTCCTAGTTGAAAACAAGAAAGAATCGAATGAAATCTTGAGGGTGATTCGCGCTAAATTAAAAGAGTAATTTATAGCATGGTAAAAAACTTTATTTGGAACGTCGTGGTGGCTGCAGCTTTAGTAGGCTTCATTTTCATCTTGGCTTTTCAGCTCTGCGGTTGGGAAGGAAAACTCACGGGAGTTTGCAGAATCGCTCTAGACGTGGTTATCTTCTGGCCAATTACCATTCTAGTCATCGCACTTTTATTGCAATGGCTTCAAAATATTGCGGTTGCACGAAAAATAAAACAGAAAAAATTGTCGGAGAAAATAAACTGACATAGAGCTAACTCCTGGGAGCCTGAGAAATGTTTGCCTATTCATGTACTTTCGGCTAGAATGGCTTTGCCTGTGGGCATTTTTCATTTACGAATATACAAATGACACGAATCTGCGAATCTCTACGAATTAAAACGGGTATATTTGTAGCCATTTGTAGATTCGCATCATTCGCAGATTTGCATAAACATTATTATGGCTATACTCCAATATAACGAAGCAACAATCGGAAAATTAATCATTTATGATGGGGCTCCCCATGAAGTGCTCGAATCGCGCGTCTTTCGCATGCAACAGCGAAAACCGGTCAATGCTACGAAACTTCGCAATCTCATTACGGGAAGCGTGGTTCAACCCTCATTCCATGTGAACGATAAGCTCGAAGAGGCAGAGCTTGAAACAAAGGAGGTGAAATACCTCTACACTAATAAGGGTGAATACTGGTTCTGCGAGATAAAAGACCCTTCAAAACGATTCAAGCTCGAACACTCGATGCTCGGCGATGGCATCAAATTCATCAAAGCGAATTCTCTTGTAGAAGCTCTGGTATTCGATGACCCCGACAGCGATGCAGAACACGCTAAGGGGCAAGGAAATATCATCGGCATCAAACTTCCCATTAAAGTCGAGCTCAAAGTAACTGAGGCGCCTCCCGCCGTCAAAGGAGACACCTCAAAAGGCGCCTTAAAGCAGGTAACGCTTGAGACCGGCGCGACGGTGAGTGCTCCCCTGTTCATCAACGAAGGAGAAGTCATCCGCATCAATACGCAAACAGGAGATTACGTAGAAAGGGTTAACTAGAGTGATTCTCTTTCGCACAGAGGAGCAAGACTCGAGCCACTTGTAAGACCAAGGCTGGAAGAAGCATTCCCGCCCTGAACAACGACTTCCAGGAACCTGTTGTCATCGAAACCGGAACTCCCTTCAACAACAGCTGCCTCGCCATCAGGAACCTCAGATAGATTCTTATAGAACTGTAGGCAAAGCCCACTGCCATTGAGTTCTGAAGAGAACAGCGTCGTCTTACAATTCCCAAAATTATCTACCCACCAGACAACTTCAGGAGAGTCCGGGACTCGTTGTAAAGCTGTTTTTCTTGAAGGTAGTAGACCGTGCTGCAGTAAATGAGCGCACACGAAAGGTAGAAAATCAAAACTACGAAATTGAGTCTTCTCGGAACGTCTCGCATGCTCGGCACTTATTATGTTTTTCTCTTTCAGAGCTTCTAACGAAGCGGCGTATTCAAGCACAAACAATGAATCTACAAGGCGTAGTTTCTTTACAAGCGAAAGTGTCTTACCTGCCATTGATGAAAGCACTAACGTCTTACCAAACCAGAAATAACAGAAGGGAGTTCCATTCTTCCATTTCTTCCCCTCCCCGTTGCGCGGCGCGACATTAACTATAATACACGATTCCTCTCCCGAGAGAGCATCAAGAAGATCTATAAGACTCCCTGATGCTTCGAGGTCAGAAGAGACACCGACAAAAGTTACGAGCGTATTAAAGAGCACCCCACAACGTAAGGTTATTCTGCCTTTTGCGTTATCATCTCGACAGTCATTGATAATACTTATGTTCATTTTTTTTACTTACTTGATAAACGAAAAACCAGCCTTTTCTCGAAGGCTGGTTTTTGTTTTGGATTATACTACCAATGCAAAGATCAGCCGCCGAGATACGGATTCTTTTCCATCATCATTTGAGTCGTATTTCTTTGCATAGTTTCCATAGTGCTACCTAGCAATGTACGGCAAAAGCCCGAGAAATCGCGCTCGTTTGATAGCTAGCGCCACCTGCTTCTGGACCTTGACCGGCACTCCCGTGCGCTTGTGAGAAATGATACGGCCATAGGGATTGAGGAATTTCTTCAAGGTCTCCACATCCTTGTAGTCAACGTAGCGCACATTCGAAAGATTGGGCGCGTGCGTGGTGGTTTGTGTGTGAGTGTGTGTGTGTGGTTGCATAATCTATAGATACTTATCTTCGAATGATACTAATCTACTAATGGCTACCAATGGACGGTTAGAGACTTGTGGTTTTTTATTCGTAAGGATTCGCTGATTCGCATCATTGGTATATTTGTATAGGTTAAAAGGGAATATCTTCAGGATTAATCTCTTCTTGCGGATACTCGATGGTATCTGGTTGCTTGGCACCCTCTTCGGCTGCTTTCGCTGACGTCTTAGGGACTCCGCCGCCTGACCCTGACGCACGAGGACCGAATTGCACCCTATCGGCAACGATCTCCGTTCTGTACTTCTTTTGACCGTCCTGAGCATCCCAACTGCGTGTCTGCATCCTCCCTTCTACAAGCACCGAGCTCCCTTTTTTAAGGTATTGAGCCGCGATCTCCGCTTGTCGCCCGAATACCACCACATTATGGAAATCTGCCTGCTCTTTCTTATTCCCCTCTTTATCCTTCCACACACGGTTCGTTGCGACAGAAAAGCTGGCTACTTGAATGCCCGAAGGAAGAGCTCTCATTTCCGGATCGCGCGTAAGATTTCCTATGATAAGTGCTTTGTTTAAATACACGGTAGTTAATTAAAAAAATAAAAATCCGCTCGTCCTATCCCCGCAGCAGAGCTGGCGGGGTATTTCGGCGAGCGGGCTTTTATTTTGAGAACCTCTCGGTTCTCAACGGGCTTCGCCCTGCTCTCCTCCACGGGGAAACTCCCGTTTCCCCGACCCCCTTCCCTCATCCCGCATTCATCCCCGCGGCAAGCCGTCGGGGAATTCTGCGGAAAGAATAAAAAATCAAAATTCAAAATTATTGAGTCCACGAAGCGGACACCGCGATTTTTCATTTTGAGATTTACATTTTGCATTATTCTGCTATCAGCTCCTCAATCGTTTTATCAAGTTCGGCCTCAGTCATACTCGGGACTTTCTTTTCCTCATGCTTGACGACTGCATCGCGTTTCGGAGTATCGCGACGCCAGAGCGGTGCACGCACAAAGACTTTGCGTTCCCTATCGGTCTTTACGATAAGAAACCGGACGATGTCGCCATCGTGCTCAAGGGCTGCGCTCACCTCGTTCAGTTTCAAGATGCTTCCCTCGAATTTTATCCATCCGAAGAATGCGCTCGTATATTTTTCATTCTTTCCTCCAAGGGACTTCACCAGCGTATACGCAAGCTGTTTCAATCTCGGAAATTCTTCAGAAAGCACGAAAGCAGACTGCTTCTCAAGAACAGCCTTGATACGGCTTACCACCTCGCCCACCTTCTCTTCCGGCATGATAGGCGAAACAAGGTACGCCACTTCATATACTTTTCCGACAGCTTTTTCCGCTACCACAGCCTGTTCTGTCATCCCAGTTGAATAAATTAATCAATAACTACCTTTTGTCACACTATTCTCAATAATCCTCTCCCATTGAGACTCAACAAATTACGTTGATTATTCAACGGGACACATGCCCTACACCCTAGCACGGAATGAATTATAAATCAAGAATCAGGAATTACGGAAAGAGAAAAGAACTTCCCGGCATTTTTCATGATCTGTCTCTTGACGACATCTGCTTCCAATCCTTTGATACTGGCAATTCTCTCAACAACATGCCTTACAAACAGGGGTTCATTACGCTTCCCGCGATGAGGTGCCGGGGCGACATACGGCGCATCGGTCTCCGTCATGATTGATTCCAGGGGTAAATACCGGATTATCTCATCATAGCTCTCGGCGAAGGTAATGACCCCCGTGAATGAAAAGGTGTAACCCAAATCAAGAAAAGGCTTCGCCTCTTCCACCGTCCCCGCGAAGAAGTGGAGGTTCCCAAGGACTTTCGCGTGGGCTTTTATTATCTCAAACGCGTCGAGATACGCATTGCGGATATGAAGCATTAACGGTTTCTTGACTTCGTTGGCAAGCTCAATCTGTTGTATAAACGCATCACGTTGTCTCTCTTTGGTATCAGCCTCAAGCCGAAAATAATCCAGACCGCACTCGCCTATCGCGACCGTTTTCGGATGCATTGCCATACTACGATATATCGTAGTATCAAACACCTCGCCGCGAGAAGTGAATTCCTGTCCTCCCTCACCCAACTCGTTTTTATCATGAAAAGACTTTGCCGTATGAATGGGGTGAAGCCCTATGGCAGCAAATAGTCCTTCGTGACCCTCGGCAAGCTCTATAGCTTTTTGTGATGTAGCAGTTTGTGTGCCTACGTTTATGGCCCATGTCTTGCCGAGAAGAGTGCGTGCGATGACCTCTTCTCTATCGGCATCGAATGCCGCGAAGTTGAGATGGGTATGGATATCGATATAGTCAGGCATATGAGAGCTTTTTGCTTAATGCTTATAGCTTAGAGCTTTGGGAGAAAAAAGAAAAGCCACCGATGAATCGGTGGCTGTAAAATCAGGGTAAAAATACGGTTTGAGGAAAATGACGGAGTCGGTGAAACGGAATAGGGCTCGTAGTCCCATCCCATTTGACGAATGCGATGCATTCGCGTTCGGCGATATCGAATACCGTGACGAACTTGTGGTGTCTCACTTTATCCTTCGGATTGTGGTAGCGCATAATGTCACCCTCGCGAATCCTCGGCTCCTTCCATTGAAGGTGTATTGAAAGCATCGTCAGACAAAGAATCCCCAGAAGACCAAGGAACTCAAAGCTCAGCAGAAGGAGAAACGGGTGGTGCAAAGCAAACTCATTCAATGTGTTCATGGTTCAAATCCTTTCTACTTAGACCATACGCTCTCCGAAATCGATGTCAAGCAGACAATTTCAATATCTTCTCATACATGGCGATCACGCTGTCCTGCCCGTGCTCACGGATAAATTGGGTAAACCCGGGACGGCTGTTCAATTCCAGAAGCCAGAGCTTTCCCTCCCCATCCTTCAGAATATCAGCGCCTGCGAATTGAAGCGGAAATATTCTCTGAATCGGCTCAATGAATTTTTCAATCTCTGAATCGGGTGCGTCTTTTATATCGCCCGCCCTAGTGGCAATCCCCCAGAGAGCTTCCGTTTTATAGGACAGCACAATCTTTCCTTGAAAAAAGACGGCGCGGATGTGCGCAATTGGCTTTACGTATTCTTGGGCGAGAGCCACATAATCATAGTCGGGAGAATCTTCGCGATATATTTCCTCTAGTGCCTTCTTAGCCTCCTCCCTATTTTTACAGAGAAAAACGTTGATACCGCGCATTCCGCTATTCTTTTTTACCACCAAGGGATACGAGAATCTCTGCTCTATATCTGTGATAATTTCCTCCACATCATCGAATTTCTTGAAACGGTCATACCCCTCCCGAAATGAGGGGTCAAAATATCCGACCGTGCCGGGCATTTTCATAACCTTATGCAAAAGAGTAAAAGTGAATTCTTTATCGCTACAAATATGTTCAGCCGCTCCGGAATTAAATGGCGTTGCGAAATTGGCGAAAAAGAGCTTGCCTTTTGATGTATGAACCTCGATAAGGTTTCCGTTCTCGTCTATCTCGAAAAAGGAAAAACCTAAGCGTTTACAAGCTTCTTTAAGGCACTTGAGTTGTGCGAGGCTGTCTTGCATCCCGCTACTCTACCTTTTTTGCGCGTATATGCGCAATCTCTGTGATAAAAATTTAACAAAGATCCGTTGCGTGAATTAATGTCGTTATTATAAGACGATGGTTTTATAATAACGATAAGATAAAGTAACTATTCTTTCCTCGGGAAGAGCGGAACGGAAGGCATTTTATTCTCTCGTATCAAATCTTGAATTTTCTTGGAGGTCTCTGGCATAAAAGGCTCTATCATCATAGCTATAAAATACAATCGACTCATAAGTTGTTTGATATCTTCTTCGGCAACATTTCTGTCGCTTTTGATTTTCTTAAAAGGCTCTTGCTTCTGTATAAAATTATCAGCAGCTGAAATCGCTTCCCAAACAACATTTGCTGCCTCTTGGATATTATATGAATCAAGAAAGCCTTTATGTCTCTGATGGTAAGAATCCATTTCTATGGTTCTTGAGAACCACAGCGCCGATTCTTTGGAAAAAGAAACGTTGTATGATATCGCCATCTTCATAATTCGGCTCACAAGATTCCCCAATCCATTAACCAGATTCGCGTTATACCATTCTTTGAATTTCTCCTTAGAAACTGCCGTATCTTCAAAAGGATGGAATTCCCGAAGAACGAAATAGCGAAGCGTATCTGTGCCGTACTCATTCACGATATCGAGAGGCTCAACGACGTTACCCAAGGTCTTTGACATCTTCCCCCCTCCTTCAGCAAGAATGAACCCGTCAACGACAATGGTACGGGTGGGGGAAATCCCAGCGGCCATGAGCATGGCCTGCCACATAAGCCCCTGAAAACGAGTGTTGTCTTTTCCGCAGTACTGCGTCGGAGCGCCATTAACCCAATACTTTTTGAAATCTCCCTTTTCATCAGGCCAGCCGAGAGTCGAAATATAGTTGACCAGAGCATCGAACCATACGTACATCACCTGGGAATCGTCGTCTGGTACCGGAATACCCCACGGAAGTTTCTTCTTGAGTCGAGAAATGCTGAAATCCCTCAATCCCCGCTTGATGAATTCGCGAAGCTCGTTTAGACGGTATCCCGGAACAACAAGACCGGGATTCGAGTCATATAACGCTATTACTTTATCACCAAAGGCAGAGAGTTTAAAAAAATAGTTCTCCTCGTTGATAAGCTCTGGCACGCGGTCATGTATCGGGCATTTGCCATTCACAAGCTCGCTGTCTGTCTTTTCTTCTTCACACCCGATACAGTATTTCGCCTGATATTCCTTCTTATAGATAAAACCGTTCTTATCGCAATGTTTCCAGAATTCTTGCGCCGCGGCGATGTGATGTACATCAGTCGTACGGATGTAGTGAGCATCGGGAGACACCCCGAATTTCTGCAAGGTTTCTTTATAGAGTGCGGAATATTCATCGACAAACTGTTGCACCCCCTTTCCCGCTTTCTGCGCTGCTTCGAATATTTTCATACCATGCTCGTCGGTACCTGTATTGAAGAACACATCGAAACCAACGAGTTTCTTGTAACGAGCAATCGTATCAGCTCGAATAATCTCGGTAGCGTGTCCAAGATGAAGCGGGGCATTAACGTAAGGAAGCGTCGTCGTTATATAAAAGGTATTACTAGTAGAGTTGCGAGGTGGAAAACCTTTTGTTCGCGTCGTTCGCTCGGGAGAGTGAATGCTACTAGCATTCACTCTCCGCTCACTCACTAGCGAATAGAACGTTTTGGCTTTTTCTCGCGCGCCCATTGACGGATGTGCCATGAGAGAGGGTTAGGGGCGAGGAGAGACTGACGCTACAGCTTTTTCCTTGTCACGCTGTATATCGTCGAGGAATTCGACAAGGATAGCCGCCAGAGGCACAGAGAGGATGACACCAAGCACATCGGCAAGCTTGAACCCGACGATGATGGCCAAGATGACGATAATGGGCGGGATACCCACGACTTTCCTCACGACGAGCGGATAAATGAGATGATTCTCGAATTGCTGGATGAGCACATAAAAAAGCACGACCGCAACCGCGCTCCCGACCCCAGGGTCTATAAAGCTGAGCCCGTGTATGAATGCGAGTACTACTGCCGGAACCGCAGAGAGGATAGGGCCGAAGACCGGAATAAGCTCGAAAACAGCGGCCAAAAGAGCCAAAAGCAGGGCATTTTTCACGCCAAGGATAGTGAGGCCGAGGTAGACTAGAACACCGATAAGAAGACCCAAGAGGAACTGTCCCTGAAGCCACCGACCAATCTTTACCTGTGACCTGCGCCACAGGTCAAGAATGTAGGACTCGTAGCGGACAGGTATGACGATCTTCAGGAACCGTGCGACACCATCCTCTTGCACTGCGAGGTAGAACGAGAGCACGATGATGAGGATGAGGCTCAATATCCCGCCAGAGACCACGCTCACGGCCCCGATGAAACCTCGGGAAGTGTCGGCGAGCAGATTCTGAAGCTGCGTAGCGAGATCGCCAAAAGAGAACTCTCCGGGCAAAGGGAATTGTCCCGCAAAGCTTGAGGGGGAAGAAACCGCTTCTTTAAAGGGATTCCATACGCTCACCGTCTCCAGGTAGGTGGGCAATTTTGAGAAAAGGTCGGAGGTGTCGGCGACGAGCGCGGGCACGAAAAAATAGAACAGGCCCGCGAGCACAAGCGCGATGAAAAAGTATATAAAGATGACAGAGAGCGTCCGCGGAATCTTGAATCTCTTGAACCACGCGATGAAAGGCTCTATCCCCGCGGCAATGACGAGAGAGGCGAGGATGACAACGACAAGGTCGCGCATGAAATACAGGAACCAGAAAATAGCCAGAATTACCACAGCCTTAATGACGGCTCCGGAGGTGATAGTTATGGAGAGACTGCTATTATCCTTTCCTCCCATACCCGGTAGTACAACTCTTATTTATGCGAATAAATCAATTAACCGCCCGAAATACCCTTGAAATAACGTACTATTCTGCTAAGACATGCGTTGTACTACCGGGCATACCTCCCTATAGTAATACGTTTTGGCACTAAAAAGAAGTCACACTGCCAAGAGTTTGAGGAAGTGTTGCTCATCCTTAAATTTTCCTACAAGAGCGAAGTTGAGATGCTCTGGCACAAAAAGCTGTTGCGCAAGCTTCTGGACGTCTGAAGCGCCGACCTCCTCGATCGATTTCCGTATCTCATCGGGTGTTTTGACTGGTTTGCGCATGATTTCCTGATACCCTAAAAGATCGGCGAGGGCATCGGATGTCTCAAGAGAGAGAAACATGGTTCCCGTAAGATAGTCCTTTACCTTCTGAAGCTCTTCTGAAACAACAGTCTCCTCTTTGAGACGAACGCATTCTCCGAGAACTGCCGTCAGTACTTCGTCAACACGCTTTTGATCCACGCCTGCCGCAATCTCAAAGTAGCCATGGTCGGTGAATGCTTCATTTGCCGCGCCGACGTAGTAGGCCGCTCCCATCTCATCGCGAACTTTTTGAAATAATCGAGAGCTCATGCCGCCCCCGAGAATCCCGGAAAGAACACGCAGTGTCGCATTGCGTTTATCGTGCACATCAAAAGAACGCACGCCTACGACAAAATGCGCTTGGTCGGTTTCCTTAAAAACCACTCTCGCGACAGGGTTGATTTGTTTTTCGGTAACTTTCTCTTTTCCATCTTTTTTCCCGTGGTGCGCGTGAGCAAACCTCTCTTCTACAGCGCTTATGGCGCTCTGTTCATCAATATTACCTGCTACGACTACTGTAGTCGCTTCAGCGACATAGTGACGAGTCCGGTAATCAAGCAGCTCAACTCTCGTAAACGCAGACACAGTCTCTTTTGACCCTGCGATGTTCCACCCTGCAGGTGTATCTCCGTAGAGAAGCTCTGAAAACACATCTTGTACTTTTTTCTGTGGCAAATCCTCATACATATTGATCTCCTCGATGATGACACCTTTCTCCTTCTGCATGTCGGCTTCGGGAAGCTTAGAGTGGAGGTAGATGTCAGACACCACATCGAGGGCTTTCTCAAAGTGCCTGAAGTCGCACTTCGCGTAATATCCCGTGAACTCTTGACCGGTAAATGCGTTGTACGCGGCACCAATAGAATCAAGTTCTCGGGTGATGTGGAGCGCGTAGGGGCGTTTTTCGGTTCCCTTGAAGCACATATGCTCTAGGAAGTGCGAGATGCCATTTTCTTTTCGTGTCTCATATTTTGAGCCCGCTTCCACCAAAACCATCACCGTAACCGTAAGATGGTCTTTGAGAGGTGCCGTGATGAGACGGATGCCGTTGGGCAAAATTTTCTTCGAGAAATTCATACTAGAGCGCTTTCTTGAGATGATCATTCAATTCAGAGATTGCAATTCTCTCCTGCTTGCCGCTGTCGCGGTCACGGACTGTAACAGTATCGTCTTTTTCGATTGTATCGAAATCAACAGTGACACAGAACGGTGTACCTATCTCGTCTTGCCTGCGGTAGCGCTTGCCGATATTGCCATGATCATCAAATTCAACACGCCCAAACTCTTTTTTGAGCATTGTATACACTTCCCTCGCCTTTTCCACTAGTTTTGACTTGTTGCGCAACAAGGGAAATACCGCGACTAGCACAGGTGCAACGGAAGGTTTAAATTTCAATAGCTCACGTTTCTCACCATTCATCTCATCTTCTGTGTACACACTGCAGAGTAGCGCGAGTAGCGTCCTGCCGACGCCAAGCGAGGGCTCAATAACGTGCGGGATTAATTTTGTTTTTGATGTCTCATCAAGGTAGGAGAGATCAACTGTGCTCGCTGTCGTGTGGTTCTTCAAATCATAATCGGTTCGGTACGCGAGACCAAAAAGTTCTTTTCGGCCGAAAGGAAATTCAAATTCAAAATCGACCGTACGTTTCGAATAGTGCGCTCTATCGGCTTCGGGGATCTCAAGCTCTGAGACTTTAGATGAATCGATTCCAACTGACTCGATAAAACGCGTGATTTCTTTTCGCCATATCTCAAAGGATTCTTCCCAGGATTCTGGTCGCACGAAATATTCTACTTCCATCTGCTCGAGCTCGCGCACGCGGAAGAGAAAATCTCGAGGTGCGATCTCATTCCTAAACGCTTTGCCGATTTGGGCAATACCAAACGGCAACTCCGGATGAAACGAGTCAACGATATTCTTAAAATTGGTGAAAATTCCTTGGGCTGTTTCGGGACGCAGATACGCTAGTGAAGCTTCTTGTTCTGCCGCACCAATGTGTGTCTCTAGCATCATGTAAAACTGTCTCGCTTCCCCAAGTTTCCCCTCGCACTCGGGGCACTTTTGCTTGTCCTCAAGGTGATCAACGCGAAAGCGTCGTTTGCACTTCTCACATTCGGTAAGCATGTCGGCAAACCCGCGCGCGTGGCCACTTGCCTGGAGTACTTCTTTTTTGGTGACAATAGCCGAATCAACACCGTACATATCTTCTCTGTCAGTCACAAACTGATTCCACCACACCTTCGTTATATTATTCTTTAGAGCAAGACCGTATGGACCATAATCAAAGAAACCGGCGAGACCGCCGTAGATATCAAAACTCGGATAGATAAACCCGCGGCGCTTAGAGAGCGCGACGATTTTCTCCATCCCGTTAGAGATTACCTGGTTTTTATTTGTTTCAGACATTAGAAAGAAATATACACGGAACCTCACCACTCCACCAGTAGAATACTACGGTCGTCCTTGACGACCTATCTCTAACGGGATCCATTACTCCCTGTGTTTCGCTTTTACTCATGCAATAAATCTACTGCTGTTGCACCTTACCCTGGTCGATTTTCTGATCCCCATCGGAAATCCTTGTTGTTACAACGGGCGCGCTAGCACGCAAGCTTGCGCTGTTATAGCGATCCACCCCGGTAACGACTGACTCACCCAAAAGCGTTGGCGAAGTCTCTCGCTGGCTTAAACTCGGTACAAAAGAAACCTGAAATGAGACCTCTCGAGGAGGACCGGAAAATCCCGCCGTGGCAGGGACATCCCCTACATCCCAGACCACGCGACGAGTCGCGGGATCAAATCGGACAGATTCTCCTGCGGAGACATTGTTAAGCCAAGATATATAGCCAGGCAACACAGCCTCTACTTTTATACCTGATGCGCTGTTGAGCGTATTCGTCAGAGACCAAACGAGTGTATACGTGGTATTACGCTCTACTACAGGCGGAATGGGACCTTGGTTCGAAAAGGGACCCGAGTAATACAGACTCCGCCCAGTCAGAGCGAGATTCGACGAGATCCGTACCTTTTTTGAAGTTCCCGAGGAAATCTGTTCAGAAACACTGACATCAGAGAGGCGTCTCGCTTGGATGCTCACATCGATAGAAATCTCGTTCCCACGTGCTCCAGAGTAGAGAAGTGAGCTAACGGGAAGTGAGGAGAACGTGAAGGAGGCAACCCCGCTCTCTCCTGGTTCCACCACCGCGAAGTTCCCTGATGTGGTCTTATCCCAGATGATGATGTTATCGATGGAACGATAGAATCCTCCGCTTTGGGATGAGATTGAAAGGCGATTGAGCGAACTCCCGGTGAGCTTTACTTGGATCTCTAGATCAACGATACGGCTCGGGAGATTGTTTGTCCACGCGATTTCCCCCCGAACAGACTGACCTGCTTCAATAGTAAAGACGTCATCTGAAGAGCCATTGAGCGACAGCGAAGCGCTCACGAATGGACGCTTGATGGCGATAGATTCGGTGGAAGAGAGAAAAACTGTGCCAATCTGACGGTTATCGCGCTTATCAGGAAGTCCGAGGGTAACACGAAAGAGCCTGTCTTCGCCTTCCTGACCCGTGACTTTGCCCCTTATGCGTATGATGCGCCGATCCGCAGGGTTGAGATCGCCGAGCATGAACGTATTGTTCCCGAACGTCGGTACCGGGGATGCGGTCGAGAACGTAAATCCAAAGGGGTAATCGACCTTGAGCATCAAGCCACTTACGATGGTCGCCGAGTTCGAGACAACCTCCACAGAAATCTCCATCTCATTCCCTGAAACGGCCTCCTTGACGGAGTTAATGGTCATACGAACCGGTGATGTCGATATGATGACGTCGTAATTCTGCTCTTTGAAGTAGGTCGCACTGGAATCCTTAACCCTATACTCAAGAGAAATAATGATACGCTGCGTAGAGTCGGCTTCGCCAAATAGCGTCACCTGCTTGGTTCGCGTCATTGAAGCTCCTGCATCAATCGTGCCGAGCGACTCGCTCTCACGCAAAAGTTCAGACAGGCTTTGATCTGCCGTACGTGACCCAATCGGATATTCGACAAGGAGGTGGGCAACTTCAAGGTCGACGTTGTTCTTATTCTTGATTGTGAATTCAAATGAAAGCGGCTCGCCAGCGCCAATCGATGACGGTCCAGTAACCGCGATCTCAATATTATCTGTAGAGACCCTGTTCAACCCGCCAAAAAAGACGTACGCCGCGAAGGCACCTGACACAAGAAAGAATCCTATAGCCGCAATGAGTATCTTCTTCATGATAGGACCGCTTTTGCTGAGTAAATGCTCGTAACGTCCAAATCCCTGGGGCTCTTCCTCCTTCCACTCAGAAGGAACGTCCGACGGACTCGGTGTAGGCAAGTCATCGGTCTCTTTGGGTATCGTGAATTCATGCCGTGCATAGAGGCTCTTCTCGACGTTAGTGAGTTTGCCAAAAGAAAACGGCCTCTTCTTATCAGGTTTTTCCATCCCGTTAGAGGTAGGGAGCGCGCCACCGTGTGTTAGCGGACACTCTCATGGTTAGTAAAAAAGCTGTGAATTGACCCTGTTGCATTGGTGTGAATGATTCGGGCACTCCCGTAGTGTGCTCACCCTTCTCCATATACTATTCTGATGATGGTAGTTTGAGAAGGACTGACAACTATAACTGTGTGACCTCTAACGGGATCCAACCCATGTGGCCATTATAGCACTAGGATAGGCGGCCGAAAACCTAGAGGTGGCTCGCTCGAAGAGATTCATTGACCGTATGCACGAGCATTGTTCGCATACGAGAAACTTTAAATACGGCTTCCAGATTCCAAAAACCACTGACGAGGATCGAGGAAAGAGTACCTGACTCTCCGAGATATCCAAGATGATGCAAAATGCAAAGAACTAAGAGAAGTTCAGCTTCAGGGAGAGAAGTCTCAGGCAATTGCGCGAGAAACCGAATGCCCGGGATGAGAGAATCGAAGAAGACTTCATTGCGTTCCTGACCGGTAAGCAGGCGCCACAGGAGCGCAGAGACTCTTGCGAGCACGGTCAGACGCGCGTTGCTCTCTCGTGTATCAAAAAAGAAATTGGTTTCAAGTCGAGCATTAGTTATTCTCCATCCGCTACGACCGTGAACGAGGTTGATAGATGAGAGAGAGTAGGGCTGAAGACTGTAGCGCAATTTTGATTTGAGTTCCCGAACTCCCTGCGCGGTCGCATAGATAAGCCCAAACTCCCGCGAAAACAAAAGTAACTGGCGGTCAGCTTCCCGCGAAGGAGTACTTCCGAGAATGAGAGCTTTTGTTTCGTAGATGTGGTGGGGCATAATAAAAAGCGTATAGCGAATAGGGTTTAGCGAATAGCTTTGGAGGCCGATAGTCCAAGCAAAGCATCGAGGGCACTTGGGAGTTCGGTGACTCCATCGCTCATGCAAAAGTGTCCTTTCCCCTTTTCAAAAACCTGATGCGCACCTACTTTCTTTGAAAAATCCTCGCTCTCCGCGATAGAGATGTATTCGTCGTCGTCAGAATAAATAGTCACAAAATCCTCACAGTGGGTCCTTGTCTTTCTAATATCAAGAGGCAAAGAACAGAACTCTGCTATCTCGGGAATGGCGAGGTCTCTGGAAAACCCCGCGACGAACACACAGCCTCCCACCCTCACACCTTCCGGAAGCAATTGGAGGTAACGTGCGATTGTGATACATCCAAGACTGTGCCCTACGAAATACGTATCCCTGTCAGGAACGCCAACGACACGCGAGAGTTCCGCGAGCCACTCTGAGACTTTTGGATGCGCGGTATTGAGCATCGCAGGAGCAAAGACGGTGAAATCCTTCTCAACAAGTTTGTGCGTCAGCCACGGAAACCAATGATTGTCCGGAGTGCCCTCCCAACCGTGTACTAGAAATACTCTCTTTGTCTTTTTCACACAATAAATTGTAACAAAAAAGCGCCGCGACGACATGTCGCGACGCGGGCTCTTCATGCCGCTTGGGCTAGAGCCTTTCCTTCCCTAACCGCACCAAATTTCCAAGGACGGATCTTTCCAAACTTTCCGGTCTGGACAAAAATCCTTAACCTGAATTGTGTTGCGTTGTTTTGGAATCTCTGGACGACCGAGTGGTCACACTTCCACAGGTCACGCTGTTTGCCATCCGCACATAAAATTGATGGGCAGCAATTCTCCTCTGTAATGAGCTTCGCCAGAGCGTAGTTCGAGGGAATATCCAACGGCTCAAGAAACCAAGAGGTTGAACGTTTTCTCTTCATACCAATGTTCCTCCTTTCACCATAAACACTACGCCGAAAAGATGAAAAGTCAAAAAAGTTTGACCTCAAGGTAACTATAAGTAGTATGAGCAGGAGAAATCAGTTCGCCGTCTTGTAGACGGCTTTGAAAGGACAACTATGGAATCAAATCTTGCATTGCCGGGAAATCCTCGGTATCAGCCCAAATCCTTGCAACCTTATTTTGGATACGATGCCCTTATGCGGCCTGTCGGGGAAGTTGAGCTTGCATCGCTCGAAGTCCTCGCGGAAGTAGGGGTTATCCCTGCATCGGACATCGCAATACTTACTCCTGACATCAGAAAAGCTGTTCTTGATATTAGGACAACACGTGTTGACGAAGTGGAGAGAAAAGTAACCAGGCACGACATCCGTGCGTGGGTACAAATCGCAAAAGAAATCGTCGGACCAACACTTGGCCGATGGGTACATGTCGTACTGACAAGCTACGATCCGATAGAGACAGCACGATCACTACAGTACTGCCGCGCACATGATGAAGTGGTAAAACCTTCCATCGTGGAAGTCTCCTCTATCTTCGTCGAACATATCCGCCGCTCAGCAAACACCTTGCAAATCGGACGGACCCATGGGCAACACGCGCTTCCGATAACCGTGGGTTTCTGGCTCGCCACACTCCTCTCCCGAGTTCTCACAAACTTTGGAATCATGGACACGTTCAAACGAAACCTCGTCGGCAAAATCTCCGGTGCAGTTGGAGCACACAATGCACAAGTGGGCCTGGGTATTGCAGAGCTCTGTGAGAAAGCGCCACCAGACCAAGGAGCTCCCTATGGAAACAATAGTTTCGAGCACCGCGTACTTCGAAAGCTCGGCCTCCAGCCAGCACCCATCAGCACGCAAATCCTGCCACCTGAGTATCTGGCGTACTACCTTAATGCTGCGGTGATGCTTACTGGGTCATTTGGACAACTGGGTAGAGACTGCCGACAGCTCCAGCGTAACGAGATTGCCGAGGTTGTCGAAGAATTCCAAGTAGGACAGGTGGGTTCTTCCACAATGGCCAACAAGCGAAATCCGATCACCTGGGAAAACATGGAGGGGATGTACCTGCGTACAATGGCGGAGTACGTCAAGGTGATGGTGACACTGATCAGCGAGCACCAGCGAGATCTCGTCGGGAGCTGCGTCGCGCGTGACTTCCCGATAATTATCGTCAATCTTGTCCAGCAGCTTGAAACGCTCTTGCGCAGAAACGATAAGGGAATACCCTTCCTCACACGCATTAAAGTCAACGACGTGGCGTGCAGAGAAAACTTCGAAAGAGGCAAGCGCGTGATCCTTGCAGAACCTCTCTACATAGCCTTACAAATGGCAGGCTACCGAGGAGACGCACACGAACTCATCAATCGCAAGGCGGTCCCACTCGCTGAGCAGGACAGAATACCCCTTATCGTTGCCGTGGAAGCACTAGCCGGGACAGACTCGGAACTGTCCGACGCTCTGGGATTGATTCCCAAAGAAGTGTATGAATTGTTCAGCGAGCCAGAGAAATACACTGGCAATGCTGCGCAGTGCGCGCATCGAATCGCCGACTGGGGAGAGCAGAGGGTGAAAGAATTGTCTTGCTGATTCTAGTTTATCCAACACCGACGCGCTTCGCGTCGGTGTTTTTCTATCTTTCATGTACGAACATGCATACCCCTATTCATTGCTATAGCAATGAATAGGGGTATGACACTTTTCAGTATTGAAACTATTGTTTAAGTTCAAAATCCCCTGCCGAGGCAGAGCTGTGTTCGATTTTTGAGAGCGACGCAGCTTTTTTTATTCGCTAGTGAGTGAGCGACCGAGCATTGAGCGACTTTGTTTTCTTATGAGCGGAGCTAATTAGAAAACAAGAAGTGCCCGTGTGGTGCGAGGAAGTAACCTGCATTTTGTTCACAAAATGGGAAGTCCCTTTGGGGGTTCTAAAGGTCAGCAGGCCGTATGTGCGAAAGAAAAAGTCCTTTTTTCTTTCCCGAGCGAACAACGCGGACAAAAGGTTTAATCAGCACGCAGAATTCCCCGCAGCACAGCTCGCGGGGATGAATGCGGGGGGGGTCGGGGTGAGAAGCGAACACGTGGAGCTTCGCAAGACTCATTGAGCTTGAGTCTTCGAGAGCCAATGAGTGGACAGTTCCTGTAAGGAAACGGGAGTTTCCCCGTTGAGGAGAGCAGCCCCGAGTTTGTTTGAGGGGTGTTGAGAACCGAGAGGTTCTCAAAATAAAAGACTGCTCGCCTAATACCCCGTCTGCTCTGCAGCGGGGATAGGACGAGCAGGGTTTATTGAATTGGTCAAGCTCATTGAGGTATATGTTCGCAAACAATTGACTGGTTACATTCCCGAGCGGCAACCCCTTTCTCTGCTCTGTTTGAAACGACCTTACGATTGTGACGATAAGTGCCAATAATTTTTCATCGGATATTCTCTTCGCAATCAGCGACAAAAGAACTTTGTGATCAATACAGTCAAAGAATTTTCTGATATCGCATTTGAGGACAAAAGCGTTGCGGGTATGATTGGACGTTATTTTTCTTGAAAACGTGCGAAATCGTATAACGCCTCGATGCGTCCCTTTACCGCTTCGGGAAGCATACGAATCATGGATAAATTCTCTATCAAGTATCTGATACAATGACTGGTACAGTGCTTGATAGAGAACCCTGTCCCGTACGCTTGCCTTATGTATAATACGAGGCTTCGGATCAGAAACGCAGAAACGAATGTATGGGTCAGGTTTCCACGAATCGCTCGCTAACAGCGAGTGTAGGTTGAATAAGTTTTCTTCAAGGCACAGTTCAAAAGTAGCGACTTCTTCTTTTGAGCTTTTCCCTGCCTAAATTTGCGCCACGCGCAAAATAAATTCGGAAGCGAAATTACATCACAAAAATTGATACTATGATGCCCCCCCCCTGAACAAACTGTCCCTGTCATTCACAAAATCAGACTGCTACATAAGAATATGTATACCATAGGACATAAATTGTCGAAACGAAACAAACTTGGAATTCATGCGGAGGGTGAAAGAGTATGCCTAGATCTGCTTGCGCTGTCGGTTGAGGCTGCTTTTACGCCAAAGACGCAGAAAAAGCCCTTGCTGGAAAAACTGCGCCTAAAAGCAGAAATCCTAAAACATATAATCCGTTCTGAGTATGAATTAGGAATACTCGAGCAGAAAAAATACCTCCGCATTTCCGAGCAGTTGATTGAAATTTCTAAAATGGCCAACGGCTGGCTCAATTTCGTAACGCAATAAGGAGCTTCGTAGCTCCTTATATACGAGAAACTTCCACACGGGCGCGAAGATTCGGATTCGCATTGTCAAGATGATAGCCGTTGTTGACATAGAACTTGTCGTTCCAGTTCGCATTCGGCACGTTGCCATTGGAGAAGCGTCCGTCTTTTTGTCCACTTTCGTCCTTTTCACCGGAAATCTTTTGCAAAACCTCCTGTGTTTTCCTGTGGTTAAACAAGTGTGATATAAAAGTGGACAAGCAGTTTCTAGAATTTGGCAAACTGTCATCGGGTATTTTCGAAAAAAAATATCCGACCAGCTTCACAGCCAATATTAGTATAAAGGGTATTAAAGTACAGGCAAGCCCTGCATCCATTTCGTGTTCACTTCGCGCCACAAGGGCACTTCTCCTTTCTACACTCGCTAGGCAAAAAATCACCACGCCTTTGGGAAGACGTGGTGATGGTAAGGGAACGAGGCAGAAGTTAAAAGCGTAAAACTGCCACACGGGCGCGAAGACTCGGATTCGCAGAGTCAAGATGATAGCCGTAGCTGACATAGAACCCGTCGTGCCAGTCCGCATCCGGCACGCGGCCATCGGAGAAGCGCGAACCAATACAATGAGTTACAGTCTCTTTGTCGAGATGATCGCCCCCCGATTTCAGGAAATACATCGGCTCAAGCACCTGTCGCTCAAGAAGGGTGTTACCCTTCGTATTGAGCTCTTTGCTCTTGTGCCTCTCTGCCGAGATGTTTTTCTGATCATCATCGGCTTCCCGAAATGCCCGAAAACGAACGCCGTACGTGCCATCACGTGGATGACGGTCGTTTTCCTTAACCATAGCATCCAAATCGCCGTAGTAACTTCCGACAGGAAACTTGTTCCATCGTGCAAGTGCGTTTTGCACGAACGACTCCCGAAGACCTTTCACCATGGGCACATCCCAATGGTTGAAGTCCGGTTCGGGCCAGTTGAGTTTGAGCAAGTCCGCTTTCACGTCCATCCCAAACACCACCGCGTAGAGACCCGTCCAAAAGACGATACCCGAGTCAATGGTTTCAACCGCGAACGGATTCTGTTTTACCGCGAACCGTTTTATGTGGTCGTCGGTTAAACTTCCGTTCTTCCTCTTAAGGAGGATGTCCGCAAGTGCGCCAAGCGTTTCGCCCGGCACAGCACCGATCAATTCTGTGCTCATGATCAGCCTTTCTTTTTTGAGTTTTGTTGAGGAACAGTCCGGAAAAGCCGTTATGGCTCATCCGCTATTCCGTGTGAGATATTACCATATTCTATGGCACAATGTCAATAGCATAGGAGTGTGCGTCTATGCTAATGGTTTGTCCTGAATTGTCGGCATAATTAATGAGAGAGAGCTTGGCGGTCTTCTGAATCTCATTTTTATTGTTTTCAATCAGCGCCTTACCGGCATCATCAGTTTTTATCTTGAGAGTTACCACATCACCCGGAGTGAGTCCTTTCTTCTTGCGCAGCTCCTGTACAGCACGAATGAATTCTCTCACATCTCCTTCTTCTTTGAGTTCCGATGTTATAGTTGTATCCAATGCAACTTCACTAGTGATACCGCCATCTACTTTTACCTCTTTTACATTCACTTCGTCTTTGAGAAGTTCAAGAAACTCAACTTCTAACTTTTCACTTTTAACTTTTAACTGTGAGAGCGGCTGTCGGACTTTTATATTAGCCTTCGCCCTTGCCTCAAGCGCCAACGACACAATCTTTCTGACTTCCTCCATCTGCCCCAGTATATTCTTATCTCTTGTCTCTAATCTCCTTTCTCTAGACGGCCAATCCTCAAGGTGTACACTTTCTTCCCCACCCCCCACCGATTTATACAGGTGCTCGGCAAAGAACGGCGTAAAAGGCGCCATAAGCTTTGAGAGTTCAAGTAGCACAAGTAGAGTGGTCGCAAGCGCAGCTTGTTTATCATCCCCCTCTTCCTTAAAGCGGTCGCGTGAACGTCGGATGTACCACTGCGAAAGGTCGGCGATGAAGTCGCGGATAGCGCGCGTCGGTTCCAGGAATTTGTAGTTCTCTAGTCCGTCCGTGACTTCTTTAGTAAGCTGATTCAATCTCGCGATTATCCATCTGTCTAACACATTCTTATCTCCTTTCTCATGTCTCGTATCTCTTTTATCGGCATACAGCTCGTAGAACGCGAGGACATTTCCCGCCAGGTTGAATACTTTCTTGACTACCTCGTCTACCGTGCGCTCGTCGAAGTTCTTTGACTCGCCCGGCTGGTTTACCGAATACATCCAAAAGCGAAGCGGATCAGCGCCGAACTTCTCCATCGCCACGAACGGGTCAACGACGTTCCCGATAGACTTGCTCATCTTCTTCCCTTCCGCGTCCAAAATATGTCCCAGGCAGACCACGTTCTTGTATGCCGCTCCTTTTCCCATGAGCGCCCCTATCGCGTGGAGCGTGTAGAACCACCCCCTAGTCTGGTCTATCGCTTCAGAGATGAAGTCGGCGGGATACCCTTTGGCCTTTTGGAAGAATTTGCGGTCAATCCGTTCTTTAGCTTCAAAGGGATAATGGTCCTGCGCAAAGGGCATCGCGCCCGAGTCGAACCAGACATCCATCACTTCTTTCACACGAGACATCTCCCCCCCGCAACTACACGTGAATTTAACTTCATCAATATAAGGACGGTGCAAATCAAGTCCAAAGTTATTGTTACGCGGTATTTGTCTGAATGAGAATCTGTCGATTTCAGCATTATCAATAAACTCTTCTCCCCTCTTTTTTATGGCAAGCGTCTGTGCCATATCAAGACCTCCCGCCGCAGACTCCATCATCCAAATAACGCCTTCGTGGCTGACGATGAGAATATTCTTGCCCTCATATTTTGCATCTACCTCCTTGAGGAACTTCCCTGTGCGATTTTTGGCCTGTTGTCGATTTTCCGCTCCCTCAGGTGCATAGCTGAATATCTCTTCACGCTTTCTCCCTTTGAAGAATTGAAAGTAGTCATCTACCGTCCTACCCTCATATGATCCAAAACCCAATTCCCGAAGCCTCTCATCAAAGACTATTTCTTCTTTGGGGACACCGAGTTTATCAGCGATAAACTCCGCAGTTTCACGAGTCCGAGTGAATGGCGAGGAGAAAATGAGGTCAACCTTTTCACTTGATAGCTTTTCTCCAGTGCGCTCTGCTTGTTCCCGGCCGAGCTTGGTCAAATGAAAATTCTTGGAGACATCGGAATTGAGTCTACTGTCTACGTTGTTTTCAGACTGTCCGTGTCTGACGACAAAATAGTTGTTGCGAGGTTTCTTTTCAATATCCGTAATGGAACCCGCCACTTTTTGCTTGCCGCATTTCCTGCAAATCCAGACCGGCAGAGGCGTTCCCCAATAGCGCTCGCGCGAAATCGCCCAATCTTTCACCTCACGAAGCCACTCTCCGAAACGCCCTTCTTTGATATGAGACGGTTCCCAGTTTATTTTTTTGTTCTCTTTCACCAGTTTCTCCCGAAGCGCTGACATGCGGATATACCAAGAGTCTCGAGCAAAGTAGATAAGCGGGGTGTGACAGCGCCAGCAAAACGGGTAGCTATGCTGGTACTTTTCTTTGGCAAAAAGAAGTCCGCGATGGGATAGGTCTTTTATGATTTCAACGTCGGTGGCTTCTTCCTTCACGAATTTGCCCGCAAGAAATCCTGCTTCTTTCTTGAATGTGCCATCTTCATTAACGAGGTGGTACTTCGGCAATCCGACCTTTGTCCCAAGCTCAAAGTCATCCTGCCCATACATCACCGCCGTGTGTACGATGCCTGTTCCCTCCTCTGTCGTCACAAAATCAGCGGCATAAACCTTATAGGCATTCGAGAGCTTCTCTTTTCCCGCGTCGGAAATATTATCTCTGATAAATGGAAATAGCGGCTCATACTCTAAGCCCACCAAATCTTTCCCTTTGATTTTCTTTTCACTACCAGATAAAGAAATAGTTCTTGAACCTTCAACCCTCTCACCGTTGGGAAATAAATTCTCCTTTTTCAGTGATGCAAAGAGATAATACTCCGTTTTACTGCTACCCGTCCGTGGTTCTTCTCCTTCCTTAATACGCTCAAAGACACTGTCTATAACCAATACTTCACAAAGTGAGTATTCAATGTCACCCCCTACTGCCAACGCCACATTTCCTGGAAGGGTCCACGGTGTAGTTGTCCACGCAAGTAAATAAACGCTTCTCTCACTTTCCACTTTCAACTTTCCACTTTCAACTAATTTTAACTTCACCGTCACCGACAAATCTTTTACATCCTCGTATCCCTGCGCGAGCTCATGCGATGAGAGCGCGGTGCCACAGCGCGGACACCATGGAAGCACTTTGTAGTCTTTGTAGAGCAATCCCTTGTCGTGAACCGTTTTTATGATATTCCAAACGGATTCCGTGTATTCTCTCTTATAGGTTATGTAAGGATTCTTCAGATCAACCCAGTAGCCGGAGCGCTGTGTGAATTCCTCCCACTCGCGCACGTACTTCCATACGCTCTCTTTGCATCTTTCATTAAATGCCGCGATACCGTAACTCTCAATCTCTTTCTTTGATTTGAGCCCAAGTTCCTTTTCAACCGCAAGCTCCACAGGAAGCCCGTGCGTGTCCCACCCACTCTTGCGACGCACGTAAAAACCCTGCATCGTCTTGTAACGCGGAATCGCATCCTTGAACACTCTCGCCTCTAGGTGATGAATACCTGGTTTTCCATTCGCCGTTGGAGGACCTTCATAGAAAACGAACTCCTTCCCCAAGCCCTTGTTCTTCTCCAAAGTCTTCTCGAAGATGTTGTGCTCACGCCAAAACGCTAGAGTCTTCTCCTCCTGCTCTACCAGTTTATTCCGACGAGCGAGGGGCGACGCGAAAGACACAAGCGGAGTGGAGTCTTTCATGACGTCCGAGCGATGTCGGAACAAAGGCTCTCCTTTATTATTTGATTTTTCCTGCATAAAAGAAAAGGGCTAGAATACTGAGATTTTTACCCCGTTACAAACTGTAAATATACAACTATCATGCTAAAAAAGTCGAGTGTATGGTCGTATATTAACATAAAGAAAACCCCTCCACGTTTGTGTTGGGGCTAGCACCTAGCGACGACTTGTTGAAATCACCTAGCTTGCCTCGCAGGACGATGGTGGCCGAGTATCGGGAATAATTCGCGGACATCGACGTCCGAGGGGTCGAGCCTTCTCACAGGCTCGCGTGTGGCTGATAATTGCACGGTAACATCCTCTGCCATCCGCGCGGTACAGTTTCGCTCCAGAAAGAAACGCCTTTCATCCCCCAAAAAATGCCCGAGAAGGAACTGTCTTCCGCGTTCTGAAACTTGTTTCATAGTGGTCCTTTCTCTCTGTCCTCAGTATACTCACCCTCCATAACTTGCAAGCCAAGGCTGTGCAAAAGAGCTCCTCTACATCTTCTCGGGTATAGAGACACCAAGGATCCCGAGACCATTTTCCATCACCACACGAAATGCCGTGGTAAGCGCCACTTTGTATGATGAATGCTCGTCCTCCCTGCTTACTATCTGCTCATGCGCATAGAAGCTATTGAATGCTCCCGCGAGCTCTATGAGGTATGTAACGAGAAGGTGCGGCGCGAATTCTCTCGCGGCGCGCGCCACCGTTTCTGGAAAATACGAAAGTAATCGTTCAAACGGCACAACCTCGGCAGGAACATGCGCGACACTGGCTTTGATGCCTTCTTTTTTTGCCTTTAGAAGCACCGATTGCGCTCTAGTAGCAGCGTACTGGAGGTAAGGACCTGAGTCGCCTTCGAATGAAATGGATTTATCAAAATCAAAGATGATATCGCCTCCTACTGCTTGACGCAAAATGGAATATTTTATCGCGCCGACGCTGACTTTGTCGGTGATGCTCGCTTTTTGTTCATCCGAATAATCGCGCTCTTCTATCTTCTTCTCGACAAGAGCAGCTATTTGCATGATGAGCGAATCTGCCGTTATCACCTCCCCTTTTCGCGAGGACATCTTCCCGGTAGGAAGGCGGAGCATGCCGTGCGAGAGATGCTCTGTCTTCTCCGCCAGCTCCGGCAATACCAGCTTCATGGCAGCAAGGAGGACTCTGAAGTAGTCGTTCACTTCATTGCCAGTGATGACGATTGACGCGTCGTGGTGCCACTCTCTCTCCTTCATGAGTGCCAGCCCGAGCTCTTTTGCCTCGTAAGTGGGAAGCCCTTGCGAGTTCACAAAAACGCGTGTGTGAAGCGTTTGATCGTGCTTTTCGGCGCGAAATATAACTGCTCCGCCTGCCTGCCGCCAGCCTGCGTGTCTCGCGCTGGCAGGCGCTACGCCCGGCGCAGGCAGGTCGCTTTTCTCAAAAATGCCCCCTTTCAATCCTTTCTCTACGACTTCTTTTCCTGTCGGCGCCGCTTCACTCTCAAAGAAAAAGAAATCGAACTTCGTGCCAAGCTTTTTATACTGCTCTTCAAAATATTCAAGGCTTATCTTTCTGCCCCAGATATAGAGCTTATTGACTGCTTGGTCGCTCCGGTCATATATCATTCTGTTGAGCATCTCGATATCGTCTTTGCGGCCGTCTTCATAGGCGGCCGCGCCAAGCTGATAGGCGTGCCCCAGATAGCGCATCTTTGCTTCGAGCGAGAGCTTTTCCAGTGGCATGTCATCCCGCGTCGGCACGCTCTGCATGCCCCAGATGGCTTTTGCCACATGAAGTCCTACATCCCCTTGGTAGCACGCACGCTTGACCACGGCACCTTGTGCTTCAAATAAGCGCGCGATGGACTCGCCTATGGTATTCGACATCAGGTGTCCGATATGAAGCTCTTTGAAAGGGTTGGGGTCGGTGTATTCCACCATCACCTTTTTCCCCTTCAGCGTTTTATTCCTACCATAGTCTTTCTCATCAGCAAGAATTTCTTTTACGGTATCAGAGAAATATTCGCGCGAAAGAAAAAAATTGAGAAACCCCGGACCAGCAACCTCTACGCGTTCTACTCCTTTTGGTAGTTTCTTTGAAAGCCTGTCTGCTATCTCTCTTGCCAATTCTTTGGGATTTCTTTTTTGCGACTTTGCCGCTACAAGCGCAACGTTGGTTGCATAGTCACCATGGGTAAAATTATCCGTTTGCTCAACAGAAAAAGTCTCGGATGTAATCCCTAACACTTGAAGACTGTCGCGTATTGACTGTGCAAGTAATTCTTTCATTACTTTTATTTTATCACTGCTTCCACTATCGCCATAAACTCTCTCTTTACCTCCTCCAGAGGTCTGCCCGCATCTATGACGCTGTGCGACACCCGCTCAAAAAATTTTTTGAATCCCTCTTGTACCCGTGAGTAAAAAGCGACGTCTGAACGGTCAAAGTGGCTCAAAGCCCCTTCACGGTTCGGTATCCTCGATAACCCTATGCTGTGTTCGACATCCAAAAAGATGTAGCGGTCAGGTACGGTTTTACCTAAAAATACCTCTCGCGTCTGCCAAAATAAGGTCTCTAGATGCAACGCTTGCTGGCCATACAGCTGGAGCGCGTAGGTCGAGGAATCGAAACGGTCTGATATCACATGCCTTCCCTGCGCAAGTGCGGGCTCTATTTTCGTTTTTACGTGGTCGGCGCGAGCCGCCCAGACAAGAGCGAAAAAGCTCTCGGGAGAAAGGTTGCGATACCTGTCTTCATACACGAATGCCCGCATCTCTTCGGCAAACGACGTGCCTCCAACCTCGCGCGTCAAAAGCGTTTTGGGTCCCAGTGCGGTCTTCAGTTCCGCAAGGACCGTGGTCTTTCCCGCACCTTCTCCCCCATCAAGCACGATGAATTTCCCCCTCGCCATGATGCCATGGTAGCACAAAAAGACTACACCTCAGCCATAAGCGCTTCAACATTCACATTGATGTCAGATTTCCAGTCAATTTCACTAAAACGCCTGAGCAGTGTGGAAAGGTACGCCCTTATCTCATCGTATCGGGACTTCGTCTTTGCCTCGAACTTAATAGTAAGATACGGCCCATTTTGTGAGTACCTAATCACAAACATAACATCCTTCACCTCAAAACGGACCCCGTCACCTGCACGCTCATCATCTATGATTCGTGCATCGCGGTAATCATCGCGTAAAATCTTCCCCACCTTCTTTATAAGTCCAACTTTTTGATCATCGGCAACATAAATCTTTATCTCTGGGCTTGAAATGTACTGTGGTAGCCCTGCAACTGCTTGTGAGAGCGACTTTTGTGTCTTTGCAAGATACCGCAACAACCTCATGGTCGAATATATACCATCATCGTGATTATAAAAATCCCGAGAGAAGAAAAAATGTCCAGAAAGCTCACCGATAAACGCCGCTCTCACTTCTTGGTTTTTCTTCTTCAAAAACGAGTGTCCCGTCCTCCACATGAACGGTTTGCCGCCAGCATTGTGTATAGTCTCCGGAACAACCTGCGAGCATAACGTATTGAACATGATCGTTTCTCCTGGATGTTCGTGGAGCACGTCGAGGGCAAAGAGTGCAACCAGCACATCATTCCAAATAACCCCACCTTTCTCATCTACAATACCTATGCGATCGCCATCGGTATCATAAGAAAAACCAATATCGGCTTTCGCCTCGAGCACCTCCCTGCTCAAACGTTGTGCTATACGTGATTCGGTTGGATCAGCTGCTCCTTCAAAGAAGGTGGAAATAATCTTGCAATTCTTCTCTATAACTTCACACCCTGCTTTGCGTAGGAGTGCAGGAACAATAGAACCTGCGGTAGTTCCGCTCGGATCAAGTACCACTCGGAATCTCTTGCTAAGAGGAAGCCGAGAAAGAACATCGTTAAAATAAACATCTTGAATGGTAATGATCTTCTTTTCCCCAAAAACTTTACCCTCCTCGTAATCTTCGTTGAGTACAAGATCCCTAAGTTCATTCATCCCTTCAGTCACTAGTGTCTCAGAAAAATCATTAGCAAACTTAAAACCGTTAAACGCGGGAGGGTTGTGAGATGCGGTGACATACGCCCCGCCTTTTATAGAGAGATGGTACTGGGACCAATAGAAAGTCCCGACGAGGTTCATCCCGATATCAGTTACGTTTACTCCCGTCCAGCACATGCCACGGATGAGCGCTTCACTATAGAGTTTGCTTGTCTCCCGAGAATCTCTGCTTACGATCGCCTCGGTCATCCCCCGCCGACGAAGAAACGTACCGAAAGCTTTTCCAATATGTTCTACAACCTCTTCCGTGAGGTCTTTCCCTACAACGCCACGCAAGTCATACGCCCGAAAGATGAGAGGGTTAATCTTCATAAAAACCCTTCACTTCCGCAAAATCTTATTAATTTTACGTGCGATAACAATGAAATCCTTTTCTTTTTTCCCTCGTGTGGTCTCTGCCGGCGTGCCTAAACGGATTCCGGAAGGATCCATAGCGCTACGTGTCTCGCCCGGAATCGTATTCTTGTTGACAATGATTCCCGCTTTTTCAAGCCGCTCGCTCGCATCTTTCCCGCCGATTCCCTTTCCATTCATCAACGTATCAACTAGAAGCAAATGGGTATCGGTACCTCCAGAGACGATTCGCCAACCAAGTCTTTGAAGCTCATCGCCAAATGCCTTGGCATTTTTCACTACTTGCTGCGCATACTTCTTGAACGCTGGCGAAGTGGCTTCCTTAAGGGCAACCGCAACTGCGGCAATTTGATTCTCATGCGGCCCACCTTGAAGCCCCGGGAACACCGCGCGGTCAATCTTTTTTGGTAAGTCGCGTGTATCACGCTTCGAGAATATGAGCGCTGAGCGCGGGCCGCGCAATGTTTTATGCGTCGTTGTGGTCACTACATCCGCATATGCAAACGGCGAAGGATACGCTCCACCGGCAACAAGACCTGCAAAATGCGACATATCTACCATCAGGAGTGCGCCACACCCATCGGCAATTTCTCTGAACTTCTTAAAATCGACAATGCGAGGATAGGCGGTAAATCCCGCAACAATGATATTCGGTTTCTCGCGTATAGCGATTGTCTTCAACTCACCATACTCAAGAACCTCCGTTTTAGGATTCACGCCGTAGGGCACCTGTACCCAAAACATACCTGTTGCCGAAACTTTGTGTCCGTGCGTAAGGTGTCCCCCACTCACCAAGGACATTCCCATAATTTTCCCGCCTTTCGGGACAAGTGCGATGTATACTGCCAAATTAGCCGGAGAA
>DATDXL010000087.1:0-9351 GCA_036517235.1 Minisyncoccota bacterium | reverse complement strand
TTCCGAGCCGCTTGAAACTGCTCTCGATCACCGTTTGCCAGCGGTAATCAGCACCTGGCCCGGCTTGAGGTCACCGGGACGAAGAGCGCGACGGCCGGCGTTGGGATTTGCGGTGCGATTGTGGTTGGACTTGCCAGCGCCGGGAGTCATCTTGGCGAGAAGATCGTCGGCCTCCTCCGAGGTTATCGGTTTGAGATCAACTGGTTCCGCCGGGGCCGTGCCAGGAGACCACTCCACCGAAGCGCCGTCGCCATTACCGCTCATGGCTTTGGCGACTTGGGCAGCCGCTTCGTCGTAGAAGCGCTTGCTACCCCAGCAGACGACCCAGCCGTCCTCGGCGATGAAGAACACATCGTCGTCGTTCTTCGGGAACCGCGTAAGAAACCTGTCCACCAACTCGGGATGTTCGGCGCCTGACTGGATGAACCTCCCGGGGAGGTTCATCGAGAGACGAACGACTTCCTCGGAGCCTGTGGTGATCACCTCCGCGTAGGGTTTCTTGTACTTCCCCCGCGGCGGCACGTTGGTGACAGTTCCAAAACTCACGGCAACGACGTCACCATTCAACAGTCTGATTTTATTTTTCATTTCAGGGAACATTGGCAATGCTAAACCTCAAGTTTCAACGTCGCCTACTGCGACAATTGTCCACGCATCCCCGTGGATAGGCGGGCATCACACAGCTCAATACCTTTCAATGTCCATTATAGCATAGAAGTACGCTATCTGTCAATAGCGCACTCTTCTCTTGAGAAATCCCTTAAAGTTATCCTTTTGCCTAATAAGGCTCGAAAATATAGGCATAAAAAAGAGCCTAGGGTGCAAATCTAGGCTCTTCGTGGTTCTCCCCGTTTTACCGGGTTACGCTACAGGTACCGTTTCGGGTGCCGGTGCGCTTTCCAACTGTGCCGGTTCAGCCACAGTCGCAGGAGCATCAGTCTGGACTGGGGCAGCGTCTGCGGCTGCTACTTCCGGCTCTGACTCCACGATCGCGGGTGTGTTGCTGAAACCTGCCGCAGCCGATTTCACCTTCTCGATCACCTTGCGTTCTTCACGCTGAGGTCGGTCCTTTCGCTCATTGTGGCGCTTGGCCGGGCGCGGATCCCACAGCAAGGAGTCCTGCACGATGGAGATCACCTGCCTCTGAGTGAGCTTGAGCGCGACATCCTTATTCAGGATACCAATGGCCTCCCGCCAAAGGTGTAGCGGTCCCACATCATCAGGCAGTTTAGCCCCAGGCTCTTCGTACGCACGAGGCACCGCCTGCTTGCAAGCGCGAAGATTCCACACCGCGAGCCGCCGGAACATCTCTCCCACGGTCGCGAGAGGGATCGGGCCGCCCTTGCGAGTTCCGAAGAAAATGGTGCCGTCGCTTTTGAGGGCGAGAGCGGCATCAAACTTCTTACGGAATGCGACGCTGGTGAACACCTGCTCATCCGCCCGTATGATTGCCAGCCGGACCGGCTGATTGGTGTACAGGTGCAAGTGTTGCGTCTGCGCAACTTTTTCGAATTCTTGCATGGCACCGTCGAAGAAGTTCTCAGCTTTGATCTGCATGGCCTCAGCTGCCTTCGTCGCCCAATTGAAGACCTCATGGTCTTCCGCTCCCATTTCCACCATGACCTTCATGATGTTGGCGACGTGTCCCGGCACATTGCCTTCGAACTCCTGTGGGGTGCGATCCATTCTGCGGGTCTCTTCGAGGAGGCGCTTCCAGTTCTTGTCCTCGAGAAACCCGTGCAAACCTGCGGCGAGTGTCGCTGCACAGTGACCAGCCACTTCGCCTCGAGAGGGCGTCTCGTGCTCGTTGTAGGGGCTATCCCCTGCGCCGATGACAAGCAGTCCCGCCTTGAGGTTCGCGAAGGCATCAACTTTCCCAAGCGTCTCCCGGTCAATGAACACGGCTTCAGCCGTCTTGATCCCTGGGTAGAACTTGCCGGTATTGCGTCTCAGTGCAAGGTCCGTCACAACTTCATCGAAGTGTACGCCCTTGTGGTAACCCAACCGTTTGACGGGATACTGTCCCGGCATCACTTCGGTTGTCCCAAACATGATACCGCCATTGGGACCTTTGAGGTCACTGATCTTGATTGGTGTTTTCAACTTTGCCTTTCTTGGAGGAAGTCTCCTCCGCTGTGGGGTAATCACCCCATCGTTGTGGTTGTGGAGAACGCGGCTTGCACACGCAAGCTCGTCCTATCTCCTTAAATTATAGCATATCAAAATACAAAAGTAAAGCCTCTTTGAGGCCTAACTTAAGGGGTATTTAGAGCTACGTAGAAACTAAACGGCATATGCTACTTGCTTCAGCATTAGCTGATTATTTACAATTAAGCAATGAAACCAGGACCAAAACCCAAAGGGAAAGTAGCTATTAAATGGTCGATCAGATTCGCCTGCGCAATTGGATTACTGGTCGCCGATGGGTGGCTTTCCAGAGATGGAGGGCATATGTCACTTACGTCAAAAGACAAGATACAGGTTGAAACATTCAAGAGATGCCTGGGACTAAAGAATAAAACGAGTACCAAGCACTCTAGCAACTGGAACCTCGCCTATCATACTCAATTCGGTGATGTGCTTTTCTACAAATTTCTAAACGAAATCGGGGTCTTGCCGGCTAAGTCAAATACCATCGCCTCCGTAATAGTACCTAACGAATATTTTCTTGATTTTCTCAGAGGATACTTCGACGGCGACGGTTGTAGTTATTCCTACTACGATCCCACTTGGAAGAAGAGTTATCGGTTTTATATATCCTTTACTTCAGGTAGCCAGAAGTATCTTGATTGGTTACGTGATAAGCTCTTAACGTTGCTACATGTTAGAGGTTATCTTAGTTACAATAAAAACAATTCCTATGTGCAATTAAAATATTCTAAGAGGGAGGCATTGGTACTTTCAAAGCAGATGTATTACTCAAAGAACATTCCTTTCCTGAGAAGGAAGTACTTGAAAATCAAGCGTACATTGAGCATAATCGAATCAAGCCGAAGTGGCGAAATTGGCAGACGCGCTGCGTTCAGGGCGCAGTGAGGGCAACCTCGTAAGGGTTCAAATCCCTTCTTCGGCAAAAACTACTTCCCCAAGGCTTTCTCCTTCTCCGCGACTGCAAGTAGAGTCTTAATGATGGTGTCGGGATTGAGTGAAATGCTCGTTATCCCCCGCTCCACAAGAAACTGCGCGAAGTCCGGAAAATCAGAGGGTGCCTGACCGCAGATACCTATGTACTTGCCACGCTCGTTGCACTTCTTTATCACCTCTGCGATAAGCATTTTTACTGCTTCGTCTTTTTCATTGGAGATTCCCGCGACGATACCTGAGTCTCTATCAAGCCCGAGCGTGAGCTGGGTAAGGTCATTACTGCCGATAGAAAAACCGTCGCAAAGATCTAAAAACTGGTCAGCTAGGATAACATTGGAAGGAATCTCGCACATCACATAGAGCTTGTACGAAGCATCATTCTCTTTGCTCAATCCATTCTCTTTGAGGACTTGGGTGACCTTGCGCAGTTCTTCGGGAGTGCGGCAAAAGGGTATCATCGGTATGACATTCTTGAGACCGAACTCATCCCGTACGCGTTTAAGCGCTTTGCACTCAAGCGCGAATGCTGCTTTGAATTTCGGATCATAATAGCGAGAAGCCCCTCGCCACCCGATCATAGGATTCTCTTCTTTGGGCTCATAGAACTGTCCGCCAACCAAAGTCACGTACTCGTTGGTCTTAAAATCAGAAAACCTGATGATGACCTCGTGGGGATGGAACGCTACACCGATCTTAGCAATGCCTTCGGCTAATTCATCGACATAAAATTCCGCTTTGTTTTTGTATCCGGCAGTTCGCTTATCTATTTCCTGAACTACCGCTTGTTTAACTTTATCCTTGGTGTCTGCCTTGAGCTTCTCATACTCCAGAAGGGCATTCGGGTGAATACCGATGTGCGAGGTGATGATGAACTCAAGCCGTCCGAGACCTACCCCCTTTGCCGGAAGAAAATGCTTGGCAAATGCTTCGTCGGGAGAACCGATATTGACCATGATCTTCGTCTTCGTCTCTGGGATTTTGTCGAGCCGGTGTTCCTCGGTTTCGAATGCAAGCTTCCCTTCGTACACTACCCCCTCTTTGCCGGAGGAACAGTCAACGGTAATGTCTTGTCCTTCCCGCAGCACTTTTGTCGCATTGATCGCACCTACGATACACGTAATGCCAAGCTCGCGGGAAACGATTGCCGCATGGCTGGTACGCCCGCCCTTGTCCGTGATGATAGCCGACGCTATCTTCATGATGGGCTCCCAGTCGGGATCGGTAATCTCGGTCACCAACACTTCCCCTTTCTTAAACTCACCAATGTGCTTTACGTCATGAATGATGCGCACGGGGCCACTCGCGATTTTGGTACCAACCGCCGTTCCTTTTACTAATTCCTTTCCTTTTTGCTTAAGTACATACTCCTTGTACACGTTCTTGTCTTCCATAGCCCGCACCGTCTCAGGACGGGCTTGCACGATGAAAAGCTCCCCTGTCTTACCGTCTTTCGCCCACTCGGTATCCATCGGCTGGTAAGCCCCTCGTTTTTCAGAAAAATAGTTCTCGACGCTTACCACCCATGAGGCAAGCTTGACCACTTCATCACGGGAGAGGCTCCACGCCGCCCGCTCGGCAGGAGTGGTATCCACTATTTTTGTCTTGTTCCCCGCGTACACCATCTTTACCTCCTTGGGACCAAGGTCCTGCCCGATGATAGCCTTATACCCTTCCGCGAGCGTCGGTTTGAAAACAGTGAATTCATCCGGCGTCACTTTCCCCTGCACCACCATCTCGCCCAAGCCGTACGCGCTGTTGATGACGACTACCTTGTCAAAACCAGTTTCCGTATCGATAGAAAAGGCAACGCCAGAAGCCCCAACATCGCTTCGAACCATCTTTTGAATACCGACCGAGAGCGCGATCTCGGTATGGGCGAACCCTTTATCCGCTCGGTACGAAATAGCGCGGTCGGTAAAGAGCGAAGAAATGCACATCTTGGTCGCAAGAAGTACGGCCTCGATACCGGAGATGTTGAGGTAGGTCTCCTGCTGGCCCGCGAACGACGCACCCGGAAGGTCTTCCGCTGTCGCCGAGGAGCGGACCGCCACATCAACCCCTTTACCACACTGCTTCTCCAGATTTGCATACGCTTCCGCAACTGCTGCCTCCAACTCCTTAGGAAGCTTCGCTTTGAGAATGAGTTTGCGTACTTTTGCGCCACGCTTCTGGAGATTCCTCATATTCCCCGTGTCGAGGTCGCTCAGAACCTCCCGTATCTTTTCTGTCAGCCCTGCACCATCGAGAAATGAGCGGTACGCGCGCGAGGTCAAGGCAAAACCGTTCGGCACCGCTATACCGAGCTTTCCCAGGTTCGAGTACATCTCCCCCAATGCCGCGTTTTTGCCACCGACAAAAGGCACATCCTCAATGCCGAGCTGGTCAAACCATAAAATAAGAGCACTCTGTTTATCCATCCCAGTTAGAAATTTACGAGTAAATAATTCTGCGCAGTGCGGGTACCGAATAGGTACGCCCCGTTTGAGGCGAAGCGCTGCGCCGGAGAGAGGGATGAGGCTATTCGCCTCTCGCGCTTCGCGTGGTACTTGTTTTGTAAATTTCTAACGGGATCCATAAAGAAAAATGATGTGTTCATTCTAACACATCATTTTTCCCTGTTTTCAACACGGATTTATAGATGCTTTCTGAGCGCGTGGTTGATGTGCTCTATCTGCTCATCGCTGAAAGAGTGATGTTGTCTATGTTCACGGAGCCAATCTACCGTACGTTCTACCTCGTGCTTGTCTATGCCTTTCTGGCTCCCCTCCTCATGCAAGCTCCAGTGAAAGTATCCCTCAAGCTGTTCAAGCTCGCGGTGATTGAATCCTTTCGCGTGCAAATCGGATTTCACCTTGTTGTGAAATTCATCGCGGGAGACATGCGGTCCTCTATCTGGTCCAAAAAATCCCATAGTGATTTAGCTTGTTATTTGAGTCCAGCAACGCCTAAATTGTTAATAAACCAACGATTAGAACCGTTGGTACAGTATTTGACACTAGGCCCCTCAAATGTTGGATTTGTAGGACACCAATGCTTCCCGCCAAGCAATGAAACGGATACTGAAAATTCTTTATCTGATGCACTACACTGCACACCCGCGTCACCCTGAGTAGAAACTCCTTTCGCGGACAGGATAGTAGATATGATTTGAGACAGACTTGAGTTAATCTCCTGATTTATATACCCTCCAGAACATAACTCCTTGTAACCCCAACTATCGTAAAAAAGAAGCTCTGCTTGAATTCTCAGTTCAGTTAAGCTATCAACGACAACATTATTGTTGTTTTCTGCACTCCTTCTAGGAGAAAACACAAAGTATGCGCTAGCAATCCCGAGAAGTGTCACGATAGCCACAAATCCTACAACTATATACTCTCTCTTGTTCATGTTTGATAAATGTTAGCACGCTATTCCGCTATTTCACAAATACAAGATACTTTTTGCGCGTGCCAGGAGTCGAACATGTCTCCTTACAAGGGCAGTACACTTTTTGGATAATCTTTTCGCTTCACTCAATATTACCTCAAAAAGTCTTTCAGTGCTCCAAATATTCGCACCTCAACCTCCCGATTACGTGCCCCATAGCAAATATGCGTCAACACTTATTGCGTGTGGTAGGAATCGGACCTACGGCCTCCGTCTTATCAGGACGGCGTTCTACCATTGAACTACACACGCATATTTTGCTTTGGGGTCAGTCGAGCGCTCTCACCAGCTGAGCTACACGCGCATAACCCATTCCTCACTTCTCTTCATAAATGCCTGAATCGCCATCATAAGTGTCGTTCTCTTTTGTTCCCCAAAAGCGTAAAGACTGCAGGTACCATGACGAAAAGATTCTTGGTAGGAGAAACTGCCTTTTTTAAGAGGACGGATGGAGGATTTATAAAATTGGCTCTTCGTTAGCCCCAAACTCTTTTGCCAAAATCTTCGCTCCTTCTCTGCAACCATCGTCTCATAGAGGTGCAGTTGTACTCGCAACTTCTCACGGGGTATTTCAAGGAATCTTTCAAGCCATTTTATGAAGAAGCGTATAGTGCGATAGTCCGTATTTGCTAGTACAATACTAGATGCCTTATGTTTGGCACCTTCCGCTAAATATAACATCAGCCCTGCGATAAATAAAGACTTGTCGGAAATCCTACCAAGTTTTCTATACTCGGACTTGAATACTGATTGTTCCGCAACTTCTCGCTTAGAACGCATGGTTGCCCGATACAACTCACGACTTACTTCTCCCTTCTGCCAACCTTTCAATCGTAGCTCATATATCTTCTCGGAACTTAGGGGATAATCCTTAAGCCAATAACTTAGAGTGCTCTTTGAGACACCCAAGATGCGCTTAATTGCAGAGTAGCTCTTCTCGCTTTTTACTCTTAATTCAATCGCCTTTTGTCGCAATACCTTATTCATATTGGATGTGTGTCAATTATACCATGAATGGAGCGACGTGATAATCAGTTGTTCGTAAAAAGATTAAGCGCCCCGTACCACTCTGTGGTCGGGGCGCTTAAGGTGAGGGTGCCTTAAAGCACCCAGATGATTTCATATCGCCCGGCGAGGATTTTGTCCTCGGTGACTTTGTCAACAATCGGCTTGCCGCTGGCGTCGAAAACCTGCACAATTTCTTTGGTCCCGTTCGACTTGTGAACGACGGGCATATGTGTCCCGTCGTAAAACAAGGCGACGCAGAGAATCGCAACTAGAATGGCGATCGTAGTGAGAACAAGCTTCCTCAAGTGACGGTTCTGTTGCTTTTCGTGCCAACGGCGTCTTCGATTTTTTCCATTTTTCATGCGATTACCTTTCGTTGAGAGTTGACTGCGTAGAACAAATTACTTCAGCCTTAATTATACAACCCTTTATACCTATATGTCAACTATGCAAAAACCGCCAACTAGGGCGGTTTTTGCTACCATTCTCTGTTTTGTTCCGTTCTTGCCCGAGCATTCGCAAAGCGAAGTGCTTTAGGGCTACCGGTCTTTCCCGATTTGTCCTGCAGTTTCCGATACTGCCAAACGCATCCGCGACCGAGAGCCTTTCGGCTTGGTCAAGAGGCGGATGAACGACCTTATCAGTCCCCCGCTTGTGACGGGAAACAATGATCCTTGAAATAATCCACGAGCAGCTTCCGCTACCCGTGCCTTGTTACGACTTACTCCCTGTTACTGAGCTTACCTTAGGCCCACATAAAGTGAGACTTCGGGTACTCCCAGCTCCCTTGAGTTGACGGGCGGATTGCGATAACTATTGTTTCGCGTTCCCTTCTGGCTAAATTACCAGAACCATACCGCTTCCCATCATTCACGGTTTTGGACGTAGCGAGCGGATTTCCCGCACTACGCGAGTTCGACAATCTATAAATTATCGATTTTGTCCTTCCCCTCGATAAAACATCGGGGTACTATGACGCAGCTGACTCCCAACATTGAATATTGGTTGGGTATCCCTGGGTCATTTATGTTTCTTTTCCAGACATCCTAATCGAGATATTTCTCTGCGCTTCCCTATGACTCACCGCACAGGTCGCACATCTCTTGATTGATTAGGCTACCTTTTGCTACTAGGATCCTTCGGTCCTATCATTACTGATTTAGACCTACCCGTTCGCTACATCCGCTTGTGACGGAAGAATGGATTTTAACCACTTAGATGCATAAACTGCCAGGCGCTTTAATTCTGAGTACAAGACTTGAGAACGTATTCACCGCGGCATGCTGATCCGCGATTACTAGCGATTCCGGCTTCATGAGGTCGAGTTGCAGACCTCAATCCGAACTGGCGCCGTCTTTATAAGGATTGGCTCGGCCTTTACGTCGGCGTTGCATCCCGTTGTTACGGCGATTGTATCACGTGTGTGGCCCAGGGCATCAGAGGGCCATGCTGATTTGGCGTCATCCTCACCTTCCTCTCCCGTGAGGGAGCAGTCTCGCCAGACATGTAAAACTGGCAACGAGGGTTGCGTTCGTTACCCCACTTAAGGGAACAGCTCAAACCACGAACTGACGACAACCATGCAGCACCTGTCCAACCGTCCTTGTGAGACGCTTAAAGTTTCCTCTAAACTTCGATTGGATTTCAAGCCCTGGTAAGGTTTTTCGTTTGTCATCGAATTGAACCACATGATCCACCGCTTGTGCAAGTCCCCGTCTATTCCTTTGAGTTTTAACCTTGCGGTCGTACTACCCAGGCGGATCTCTTAACGCGTTAGCTTGGCCTCTCAGAGGGTCGATACTCCGAAAAGCGAGAGATCATCGTTTAGGGCGT
>DATDXL010000086.1:0-7767 GCA_036517235.1 Minisyncoccota bacterium | reverse complement strand
CCGCCACTTCCCCGGGGTCACCTTCTTGGAGGTAAAACCGCGATATCCCCCCTCACGACCTCCGAAAATAGGAAACGAAACTGTCCCTTGTGAGACCCATGCACCCTGCTCATTTTTTTTATACCATTCGTGAACTATTTCTGTTGAAAGTTTGGACGGAGCGAAGATAGAGCTATAGACATACGCGAGGGAATCATCCTTGGTTATATGAAAAACAGGACTGATGAGGCGCAGGTGGTACCACGTTGCGGGTTCGTAGTGAAGGACATACTCTCCGGAGGCATCTCGTGAGATGGAATGGAATACGCCTATCTCTCTGATTGCGAGCGGTAGCGGTGGAATGAGATTGGAGAAAAAGAGAACGTTAAAGAGCGCAAAAAGGGAAAGGAGGCTCGCATACAGCAACAAACGGCTTTGCTTGAAACGCTCCCGAGAGAACCACTTGATAAAGCGCGTGAGAACGAGGGTGATGCAAAGACTCAGAAAACCGCTCATCACAAAGACCGTCGCGTTCAGGGTATGCAGCGCGACAGGCAAGGCGAAGGAGGCGTACAGAAACAAGGCAATGAAAAAACCGGAGATCTGAAGCGTAAGACGCCCATAACGGGAATGAACGAGCTCATTGCATACGACGAACAAGACAAGCAGGATAAGAAATGGCCAGCTGACCGACAGCGAGGCGCTGCGGGAATAAAATACCAACGAGCCGCTCAAGATCGCGCCGAATGAAAACTGTATCGGTACGGGCAACCAAGCAACTATTTTGGCAAAGCGCCTTGAGATACCTGAGGTACGTTCGCGTTCCAAATCGACTGCGTTGTACACGATGATAAGAAACGCGGAAAGAACGATATACATCATGAGGAAGATGTGTTCGAACCATCTATCAACTCTTTGAATGGTGAGATTATCAAGAATGAACCCGAGCAAAAAAGCGATAGCGGTGAGATGGCGCTCATATTTTTTGTAGAGTTCTCTCATTTCTTTACAACGTAACGGTGCCTATGACTTCCTCCAAAGACTTCTTCCCCTCCCGCCTCATGCGAGAAAGGAGGCCTAGGTTAATGTCAGCGATTACCTGTGGACCTTCAAAAATGAGACCTGTGACCATCTGCACCAGTGAGGCGCCAAGTGAGAGCTTGCGGTATGCGTCATCTGCCGAAAAAACACCTCCGCATCCGATTATGACTATCTTCTTTCCGAAATGCTTGTAGACAAGCACTATAAGCTCATCGGAGCGCGACTGGCACGGGAGACCACTCCAATTACCCACGGAGAATTTCTGTACTTCTTCCGGCACCAGTGTGGGATGCTTGCGATCCCTCTGCAGGTTACCGAGGATAACGGCCTTTACGAATGGGTGCGTGACGATTTCATCCATCATAGACCGTATCTCCTCGTCGGTCTTCGAGATTGGCATCTTTATAAAAACAGGGCGTGTGAGATCGAGCTTACTTACCGCAGCAAGTAGCCTGCCAAGGCGTTCAGGAGCGTAAAAATCAACCGTGCTGACAAGATTAGGACAACTAACATTCAGTTCGTAATAGGCAAATGGAACACCTGATGCTTCAGCAGTCCAGAACACCTTTAGAATGTCAGCGATTCCCTCCTCCAGGGTCGATATAGATTCATCATTGGTTTGTCCGATGCTTACGCCCACAGGGTATGAGAAATGGAGACCGCGAAGCCGCCGCAACGTCACGGCGACACCATCGTTCTTGAATCCTTTGTTTACCATCAACGACTTCGACTTCGGCAAGCGTCCCAAAAGCGGGGGCGGATTGCCGCCGTAGGAAGCGTTCGTCAACGTCCCAACCGTGCCAAAACCGAAACCCATAGATGGAAGTATCCGGGTAAGTCGGGCCTCATAGTCATAACCCGCGGCAAGTCCCATAGGATTCTCGAATACCGTGCCAAATAAGGTCTGGTGGAGCAAGGGGTCCCTGACGCGAAAGATGAGGGCCATTACGCCTCGCACCGGCTTAAAATCTCCGAGTCGCTGTCCGACACGTGTTATGCGCTCGTGCACGACAAGCGGATCAAAAAGAAAGAGCACCGGCTTGAGCAGATAACGGTAGAGAATCCTGTTTACGGCAACTACCAGTGTTTTCATCCCGTTAGAAACAGGAAACGGACAGACCGTTTCTGCTTGAAGTTATTACACTACTAGGTTGTGTTCGACGTATACGTATGTCTTTACACTCAATCATTGGTTGGGTCTCCGCGGCTTCTAACGGGATTCATATTATATCGTTCCAAGCCTGCAGGTCTCTTTTAGCGAGTAAAGGTCTTCGACACTCAGCTCTTCATTATCATCGCGGTTCAATGCATACATGATTGATTCCGGATTATTATTGTGATCCAATCCCAGAACATGTCCGGACTCATGAGCCAAAACCCGCACTAATTTGCCGTGGTCGGTGAACTGATAGATGGTGACCGAAACCTTTCCTCCTTCGCGCCGATACAGACCTTGATCGAATTCTCTGCCCACTAGATCACTGCCATTATACTCGTCAACCGTAGCATTCGTCTTTTGTGCAAGAGCGTTAACGGATGCCACAAGCACATTGACCTCGTCAGCGAGCCGGTTGACCTCTGCCCTCTTCGCTTCTAGTGCTTTCTGTAAATCCTCCAGCTCACGCTTCCGCTCTATCAAAGCCTGGTAATCCTTCTCGGAAGCACCGCCACGGCGATTCCAATAGCGTACCTGTGACTCGTAGAGAGAAACTTTTTCCCGGTATTGTGCATACAGGCTCTCATACGCTTGCGACTGCGTCTTGTATTCCTTGGTACGTGATGCGAGAAACGCTTTCTGTGCTTCATACTGCCCCTGAAGCTCATCGATTTTGTTCTTTAGCGCTTTTTGTTCTACCGTTTCTTTCTGCCGTTCATCAAAGACCAGATTGACCGCGACTTTTCCATCAGGAGCATATATGAACAGATCTTTCCCTGCTGCCTTCTCCCAAATACCGCTCGCTTCGTCAAGCGCAGAGAGGAACCCGTCACGACTGATACCGAATCGAGTATCAAAAACACCTATCCTATAGGAAATAGGCCTTGCACAAGGTCTCGTTTGTGCCACATACCAATAGGTCGTGACACCTGCGCCAAAAAGTACAACAAATACCAGAAGGCGTTTTGCTGCTTTCGCTACCATATAAAAAACATTATAGCATTTGTCCCAAGGTCCCAGGCTCTCTGTAAGAAAAAATGACGTCCTCCCTGCACTCCGCTTCGTACGGAGTTTCCTGGTTATAGAAAAAGCCCAAAAGCTCTGCTTCGGGGCTCTAGTGGTAGCACATGACGTGCTCCACATTGATTTACTGCTTCAAGGTCGCGCCGAGGGCGCGAACGGAGGCAGTGATATCCTCACGGTTCTGCCATTTGAGCAAGAGCCCGACGCGGCCGACGACTTCGAACACTTCGGCAGGCGCAACGCCAAATTCTTTAGCAATCGCCTCGGGAGTGATTCCGTCAAGCTGAGCCAGGGCGAACATGGACGCATCCCGCACCTTGAGAACATCGGGAGAACCAGTCATCGCACTCGCGTCGCGAGCAGGTTTATGAACTGGCACGGTGGGACCAGCCGGAGGAGCATCTCTAGACCCGAATTTGTCGGTGGCCTGGAGTACCACCGTGTTTACGACTTGGGCAAACGCTTCTTCGCCTTCGTACTCCTTCTTGGCTTGGTTCGCCATCACGTAAACGGTCGCATTGCCGACCTTGAGACTTTTCTGGACTGCTCCGGCAGGAATGCCGAACCTCTTCATGAGCGTAAAGGAGATAGCCCTCTTTGCCCTCGACTCTTCTCCTGTACCCCTCTGGCCACTGGTGACCTTTTCAACCGATGTATTCGTCAGACCGCATACTGCCACGATGACGAACGTTACCATTTCCTTCGTTTGCTTTGCGTTCATTGTTACCTTTCGTTCTGTTGTTTCTGTCTTTGCTGTTGCAACATTCGGTGCTTCTGTCAATCGGGAAAGCTTCACGATTCCCTCTATCAATTTCAGCATCGCCGTTGCGAGAGCTACGACCTCTGGAGGCAGAGAGTTCGCATGTTGGTTTGGTGTTGTGCCTCCTTTGGTTTCCGCCGCAGTCAGGGTTTGTGCCCCTGGCATTGGCGAAATCGGACTTCTCGTTTCCAACCTTGGCGTTGCGGCCTTAGTTGGACGATTTGAAGCAGGAACTTCTCGGCCAAGCGTTGGCGTGACCGTTTCTTCTTTCGGCAAGGGTCTAACCCCAGGTGGCGGCAAAACGCGAGTTCTGGGTTCGAGCCTTTCTTCTACTCCACGAAGGTGGAATCGTTGAGGGTCGGGTTTATGAGCCGTAGCGAGAATTTCCGGGTCAGACTTCTCATAAACCTGATCGGGCGGAAGTGATACTTTTGGGAAGAGACTCTCAGCGAGAAGTTCCTCCACTCTCTTTCGCGAGAGTATCGGTTTTTCATTTCCGCGAGAAATACTCGATTGGGCTTCCTGAGCTGCTTTTAGGAGCGTGGGCGACACCGATGGGTGTTGCGTCCCCGGATTGGGGGCTCCAACTTTTCCAACCGGTTGCGATCCGGGTTTTTCAACCAAACTGCCAGCTGAAGGAGGAGTGGCCACCGAGTTCCGTGGACCACGAACCGCAGGGACTTTAGGACCCTGAAGTTTTTCGTTCCGTTGCCTCTCTTCATCGGATGGAGGTCCGCAAACAAGGACCCAATCCTTGACTTCTTCCCCAACGCCGTTTATCTCCACCTTTCCGTCGGGGCCCGGTTCCAGCTGTACATATATCGTGTACCCACGGTCGATCTCTTTGCGAGAGTCGCGATAGATCTGAACGAGCTTGAACTGCCTTGTTTGAGAGCCCGGAGAACCGTCCAGCTCTACGAGCACGAGGTAGTCTCTATCCGGACTCGCACACACAGCCCTGTGAGACAACGGGTCTTCCGAAAAATAGGCAAAGCCCCCGAAATCCTGGAGGAACCTGTTGGCTTCCAAGTCGAACCCTTGACCTGAGAGATCGCAAGATGCCTTGACACTTAACACCCTCAGGACAGTACGACTGGCTCCTGAAGACGTATCTTTTGAATTGGTTTTCATGAACTGTCCTTTCTGCCTTGATGGTTATCTGTTGTTTCTGACTAGCACACTATCATAGGGCAATGTTGAATACAAACACTGCTTTCGTGCCTAAAATGCATGCTATAATGGAGTTATTCAAATAGCATGAACGACCTTATTCTGAGCGTCGCAGCGATATATACCTACCCCCTTATCACCCTTGCCACGGTTCTGCAGGGACCCGTGGTTATGACGGCCTCTGGATTTCTATTACGCCTAGGATACCTCTCGCTCATACCCACCTATATAGCCCTCATGATAGGTGACCTCATCGGAGATATCATCTGGTACACCGTGGGGTACCACATGGGACGCCCATTCGTTACGCGATTCGGAAAGTATTTCAGCGTCACTGAAAAAGGCGTTCAGACGACAGAAGAGATATTCCATCGGCACAAAACAAGTATCTTGTTCATATCAAAAATAACGATGGGTTTTGGATTTGCGCTCGTCACCCTCATCACCGCAGGCATCGCCAGGATTCCCTTTCGGCACTACCTCCTGCTCAACTTCCTGGGACAATTCGTTTGGACCGCCGTCCTGCTTGCCTTCGGATACTTCTTCGCGCATCTTATTGAAACCGTGAGCGATGTCTCGGGAAAAGTGGCTATTGTTGCAGGTTTTACCCTCTTTTTCTTACTCCTTCTTGGCTTAGGAAAGTACCTCCGCAACATCATACTTGAACGATACCGAGCATGATATCTATCATCATCCCAACGCTTAACGAGGAAAAGCTCATACGAGAGACACTTTCTCGCCTGAAATCCTCGATGACGCTCCCGCACGAGATCATCATCTCTGATGGTAAAAGCACGGATACCACGGTGGAGATCGCGAGGCGCCTTGCTGACAACGTAGTCGTCTATTCCGGAACGGCACGGCAGACGATAGCCCAAGGGAGGAATGCCGGTGCACGAGCAGCAACCGGTAACTTTTTAGTTTTTCTGGATGCCGACTGCAGGATAGAAAATCCCGACAAGCTCTTCACGCTAGCTCTAGAGTCTTTCAAAAACGACCCCCGGCTCGTTGGACAATCTGCATGGATAAAGGTGTTCCCGGAGAACGAAACATTCGGAGATAACGTGGTATGGACGTTCATGAACTACAGCAATGTCCTGCTCAACCTCGTGGGCATCGGCGGTGCTCCCGGAGAATTCCAGATGATACGGAAGGAAGCCTTTGAGAGAGTGTCCGGCTACAACGAGCAGCTCATCGCGACCGAAGACTATGACATGTTCAACCGACTCTCAAAGATCGGGAGAGTCAGGCTCAATACCGCTCTGGTGGTGTTCCATTCCGGCAGACACGGCCATGTGCTTGGGTGGCCCAAACTCCTCTTCTTGTGGTTCATGAATACACTCTCCTACACAATCCGTGGAAAATCATTCTCACGAGAATGGACTGTTATCCGCTGATATCTCTCTCCGTATTCAAGCTCTATCTAATTGGTAAAGCGGATACACGGAAAAGAGGATGGCATTTACAACAAGAAAGACAACCGTAAGCGACCACGCGCTCAGAGAGGGGAAACCAGCAACGGCTCCACCGAACGCAAGTGCGTGGGCTAAAACGCCCAAGAGATCGACGCTTATCTTTCTCTTGAGAAGCTTTGGGTGTTGTGCGATGGAAAGCAGAGAAACATACTTCAGCGTCGCAACGATGAACAGCAACAGACTAAAGAACAAAAATCGGGATACCGACCAAAAACTGACAGCGGTGAGCATATAGAGCAGTAGCAATAGAATGTCTGATACGATCTGGGCAACATCACGGGGTGGGGTGATTTGAGAGAAAAGACGGATTGAAAAGTAGGTATTCCACAAAAGAATCGCGTAGTAGAGAACGAGCGGCAAGGATACCTGCCAATCACGTACGAGATACACACACGAAAAAACTCCGATGCCCGTGAACAGTAGCGTGCCGCCGACACTTCGAATGGTATTTATTCTATCTTGCATAGAGATAGGAATTTTCTTCTACCTCTCTAGCCGCTGTGGCGGCCTTGTAAAAGGACGGTGAAAAAGCACCGTCCAGATATAGTTGATGGTGTAGTGAAAAAGGGTCATACAAAGGCCTTCTGTAGCATACCGACGATACGAGCTATCTACAAAAAAATCAGAGTGGAACAAAACCTTACCTTGGGTGTGCAATCGTCGCGCGATATCAGTGTCATCACCGTAAAACTCAAGAGCGGTGTTGAATCCGCCCATGGCCACTATCGCGCTCCGCCGAGCCGCAAAATTCCCTCCAAGCACCACATACCCAACTAACCTGTTCACAATCGGAATGAGACGCCACAGTAAAACGATGAGCTGACTCTGGAATCGCGGACCGTCGTAGTAATGATAGGGTCCGCTTACAGACACCACCTCAGGACGAGTTGAGAATATCGCATGGATGTTCTCAACCCACCCCTTCGGTATGTGGACATCCGCATCAATGAATGCGACGATCTCTCCAGAGGTCTCATCAACACCACGCTGTCGTGCGTGGTTGGTACCTCTCGGCTCTTCTCGAACCACTCGAACCCCCTTTCTTCGCTTAGCTATTTCGGCAGTTCGGTCGGTACTCGCATTATCCACGACAATGATCTCATACAACTTCCCGGCAGAGTTTTGTATCGCAGCATCAAGAGACGCGCCGATGAAACGCTCTT
>DATDXL010000085.1:0-2900 GCA_036517235.1 Minisyncoccota bacterium | reverse complement strand
GATTTCCCGCACTACGCGAGTCCTAAGCATGCATTCGCGACTTAAGTTTTTGGATTTTTTTCAGACCTTTCGGAGTGTGGTGTGCTTTGGCTATTGCGAGTCTCAGGATCTCGCAAAATAACTCAAAGTCCCGCGCTCTCTTGCTTTCAAGAGGATGCCGCTCAAAGAACGGCACCACCAACTCTTTCAGCAATTGATAGTTGAATATCTCGAATCGATAGTTGTCACGCTGATTCTTCCGATATTCTTTTTGGAAGTAGATTTTCCCGCATCTCCAGAACGCTTGTACTTTCTCTAAGAGCGGGAGGTCGTCCTCTCGCATCTTTATGTAGTACCGACACTGCACTCTGTAACTCACAGAGCCGTGCCTTTTATTCGGAGGAAGCAAATAAACCGTAAAACTTCCCTCTCCGTCGGTCAATCCAACAATATAGTCTGCAGACAGCATGCCAGGTTTTGTCCTTCTTGCGTACTTCTTGCGAAAGTGCGCAATACTACGACGCAGCTGACTCCCGATGTCTTTTTGGTGTCTCATGATACAATTGTACCACGATTTGAATTGACACTTCGTCAAATCAATACCTCACTGTGAAAAACATCGGGTCTCCCCGGGTTACGCCTAATTCTTTTCCCGACATCCTATAAAGCCTGACCGAGTATCTTCCCCATCCTCACCGCCGTTTTTGATGGGTCGATACAGCTTTTAACTATAGGCTACCGTTCGCTTCCGATCCCTTCAGTCCATACTTTACAGCTTTGGACCTGATCTTCAGCTACGCTCTCCCGACGAGGGAGAGGAGCGGATTTAAACCGCTTAGCATTATGCGCTGCCGGGCGCATTTATTTGTGAGTACAAGGCTCGAGAACGTATTCACCGCAGTATGGCTGACCTGCGATTACTAGCGATTCCAGCTTCATGAGGTCGAGTTGCAGACCTCAATCCGAACTGAGGTCGCCTTATTGGGATTTGCTCCGCCTTACGGCATTGCGTCCTTTTGTAGCGACCATTGTATCACGTGTGCAGCCCAGGGTATCAGAGGGTCACGCTGACCTGGCGTCATCCCCACCTTCCTCCCCCGTGAGGGGGCAGTCTCGCCAGACACTTGTAACTGGCAACGAGGGTTGCGTTCGTTACCCCACTGAAGGGAACAATTCAAACCACGAACTGACGACGGCCGTGCAACACCTGCCCAACTGCCCGAAGGCCCCTCGCCTTTCAGCGAGAGTTCAGTTGGGTTTCTAACCCTGGTGAGGTTCTTCGTTTGTCATCGAATTAAGCCACATGATCCACCGCTTGTGCGAGCCCCCGTCTATTCCTTTGAGTTTTAGCCTTGCGGCCGTACTACCCAGGCGGTTCCCTTAACGCGTTAGCTTCGCCTCTCAGAGGGTCGATACTCCGAAAAGCCAGGGAACATCGTTTAGGGCGTGGACTACCGGGGTATCTACATTTATGTTACTTCCCGATGAGGTTTAATCTCATCGTTAAGATCAGTTGCCCCCGATAAGGACAACCAATTCTCCATGTCGCCATGGAGGTCGGACTATATCATTACCTCACTTGGTCAAACTGCGGCAACCGATACACGAGCGATGGGTTTTCATACGACTTAATAAGTCGATTAAGAAGTTCCTGTTTTTCAATTTTCGGCCAGAATTTTGAGGTATGAGTTATATGCACACCATCAATAAATCCAACTTTTTGATGAAATACTCGTATGTCTTTCTCAGTTTCTATTTTCACTTTGCCGTCTCCCACAACATTACGAGCACGGATGCCGAGTGCCTGAAGCAACAAAATATATTGCTCCCGAAGCACCGGGTGCACGCAGGCGATGTAAACACCGCGGATAAGCCACCGTGTTTCGCCTCCTTTCTTGTCGCGACGAGCAGCGTATAAATTTACTCCGCCGTCACAACTGAAAGCCGCTTGCAGGAAATATTTAGCGACACCGTGCCGCAAAAGTTCCGGTATTGGCAGACGAGCTTTTGGGAATGTTCCATTGCGATACCGCAATGTTCTAAACGTTCCAAATTCTCGCGTGATACTATTTCCAGCCTCTTTAGAATCGACTCGGGCAATATATAGTCCGTCTTCGGTCATGCCAAGGCGAACTCGAGATGCGGGCAACCCAAAATGTTGCATCATGCGCTCTCGGAATATTGCGACAAGTCGCTCCGATTTGTTGCTGAAAGCAAACCGCCAACTGCTTTTCCCTTTCGGAGAAAGACAGCCGTCGGTATATAGAAGTCCAAGAAGTATCGCTGTTGTTTGATTCATGTGAGGTATTCGGCTTGTAGTCTCTGAGGGTTCCCAACACTTTCTAAGTTTCCAAAGAAAGTGTCTGGGTCTTCCCTGCTGATTGTCCGCACCAATACATTATAACTCCATTCCTGAAGTAGTATTGGATGCTCGGATGTTCCAGCATATAGCCGAATTTGCACTCCGAGATTTCTCCCAGAGGGGACCAGATACTTAATCCCGTTCGCTACCCACGCTTTCGTGATTCAACGTCAGGAATGCGCCAGTGTGCTGCCTTCGCCTTTGGTGTTCCCCATGATATCAACGGATTTCACCCCTACACCATGAGTTCCGCACACCTCTCGCACCCTCTAGTTGTGCCGTTTCCCCGGCGGGTCTCCCGTTAAGCGGGAGGATTTGACCGGGGACTAACACAGCCGTCTACTCACCCTTTACGCCCAGTGATTCCGGGTAACACTTGGGGCCTCTGTATTACCGCTTCTGCTGGCACAGAGTTAGAAGCCCCTTATTCATGAGGTACCGTCAATAAACTTCTTCCCTCATAAAAGATCTTTACGTCCCGAAGGACTTCATCAATCACGCGGCGTCGCTCCATCAGACTTTCGTCCATTGTGGAAGATTCTCGACTGCGGCCACCCGT
>DATDXL010000084.1:0-3145 GCA_036517235.1 Minisyncoccota bacterium | reverse complement strand
ATTCTGCATGCGAATCGGCCATTGGGGAGAGCTCTTTTTCATACCGCTACGCGTTGGCAGAGTCCGGGAATGAGTTTGCGATGGCGGCTTGTCTCGAAGAAGGGAAAACTTTAACGATTTCACCATATGAATAAAAAGATTTGCAAAATCGTTCTTGTCCCATGTACGCTTTTGTTGATTTTGGGCCCTTACACGGCCTTGGGGAGTGCGAAATCGGATATTCAAAAAGAAATTGATAACTGGAAGACGTATATCGCTGGTTTGCCTGCGCAACCGAACAAGCTTTTGGAGAAACAGGATACATTTCTAAGAAACATACAAGCGTGGTTCGCGATTGGTATTGCGGGAAGAGCAAATTCGGCAAACTGGGATCGATATAATGAACTTTATTTTGAGGCTCGGAGATATGAGACTCTTGCTCGACAAGAACTCACTATGGCACAGTTATTTCTTGATAAAGGAATGCTGGGAGAGTCCCGCGAGCATCTGACGGATGTAGCCTGGTATTCACGCACGCGTCAAAGCTACGACATGGCTGCGAATGAAGTATGGTTGGGAAATTTAGAAAAGGCCCAGCAAATCGAGTATGAAGCAGGAAAAACCGTGAATCATGCCGTTGGTTTTGTAGGAAAGGTGGTCAATAAAGTAGCGGAAAAAACCGGAAATCCCGCCATCGCAACCGCAGGCAAGGTTCTCGAAGTTGAGGCTGTGGCGCTTAATTTCGCGCTTGACTGGAGTTTCCAAGATCTTCCCGCAGCGACCAAGAACGTGATAAAGGACAAGGCGGTTGATTTTTTTGCTGATGCAGCTGCTCAAGAGATGGGCGTCGATTGGGGAATAGGCAGCATGGTGGCATCCGATTTTCGGCTGGCAGCCGACATTACTGGTCTTCAAAATGAAATAAGAACTCCCGTTAACGCATCGCAAGAAACGCTTGCGTTCATAGAAAAAGAACTAACGAACGATCCCCGTCTTTCGAGAGACACCGTCGTTAATGTACAAAAACAACTGAATGGAATCCTCATGTCTCCAATCATCGTGTCCGAAGGTAACAACTCGCCATTGATCAATTCTACTCCACCGCAACAAACCAAGAGTATTATTTCGCAACCTCAAGTGCCAACCCCACTTCCACCCGCACCTCCTACACCCATTCCGCCAGTCGCCTGCATTCCCAACTGGCAGTGCAATAGTTGGAATATTTGTTCAAACGGGCAACAGACAAGAACTTGCACTGACTCAAATAACTGCGGAGTATCAACGAATAAACCAACCGTAACTCAATCCTGCAGTCAGACTACAACTCCACTCGAGCGGGAAGCACAAAAACGCCAGCAAGAGGAAGCTCTACTCCGAGCCCAAGATGAACAGCGGCAAGCAGAGGAGCAACGCAAAGCTCGAGCCGCCACAGAAGAAGCAAAACAAAGAGAACAACCAACTAATCCTTTCGGGTTGAATATGAGCGATAGCATCACTGTTATTTCGCCTCAAGCCGGAACTATATTTTCATCGCCCACAGCTCAAATTCCATTCTCGTGGAGTTGGTCAGGAGTAACCGACACCTCAATACCCGCGATGTATCTTCTTGACCAAAATGGAAATGTCGTCTATGGAGAACTCGGAACAGGTAGCGGTTGGTCCTATTCCACGCAAAGCGGCAGTGGACTCCTTCCCGCGCCAGTCCATCTTGCTATTCCGATTGGAAGCGGACAATATCGTATAAGAATCTGTACTTCTGTTAAGAATACGAACTGCGCTACCGGAGATTATTTCATCATCACAAGAACGACCTCATCTACGTTAAACCCAAGCGCTTCTATACACATGGCTACCCCCAAGGGTGGAGAAATACTTCAAGCAGGGAGTCAGTACACGATCCGTTGGACAAATTCAGGCCTTCCAACAAATGCAACGCAACTCATCATGATTTTTAACGGCACCAACGGTACAATCAGTAATCCAAACTACACGATTGTTTCAAGCCTGCCTCCAACAACAACGTCATATACTTGGACAGTAACGACTAACAACGGTTGGGGTGTAGGGATGGGGGACGGTGTGGGGCAAAAACTTGCAGATTTCCTTGGCATCAGAACCGCTTTCGCTGATACAAACCAATATGTAATCGGCGTAATAGCCAGTGTACCTGAGACAGGAGATGAAATTGCGGTGGGAACCAGCGCTCCGTTCACCATTAATGTAACATCACTTGCTAACACATCACAGCCACAGGCTCCCATTCAATCTTCAATAGTATCAAATTCGGATTGCGGCAACACGTATATCTCGTGGCCGCAGAATGGGAACGTCTATCACTTTGATCCTGCCGTAGCGCAATTCAATTCCAATTGGGGGGCTAGCTCAAAAGAGTATCCGTCGGGACGATACTACTATTACTCAATCGGCGTCCCATACACAATTAAAGATCCGGCGGCTAAATATCTAGTGATGTTTCTCACGTCTATCGGCATGGGGAAAGTGTATCAAGGACCGGGTATCGGCGCTGATATCGTTCCAACTGGCCAGTGCAGTGGTGCCGTCCGTCTCGATGACTCGTACCCAGAAGGCAAAGGATACTTCATTATTGCCAAGAAAGACGACCCAAACGAAACGGACGGTGCCTTTAACCAAAAATGGGCGAATTACATAACAGACGGTGGAACAGCTCCCAGTAGTGATTACTATATCTCTGCTGTTACCCTAAAATGGGACGGGGCGCAATAAATCCTCATTTCTTCTCCCTAAAACTCTCTCGCTCCGCGCTCCGTAAAAGCTCCTCGCGCCGTGCTTTGTATTCTTTCTCCACGTCCTCGCACTGGCGGATATTCTTTGCTTCGGCGAGAGTCAACCTCCGCAATAGTACTCGATGAACTCACTTCGCACGATATCCTTTTTTCCGTACACATACTTCTCAAAAAGTGTCAGAAGGATCTTCAGACCTTTCGCTTTCGCGGGCTCTTTTTTACGTATGCTTTCAATAACCTCCCGCGCGGTTAGCCGCTCCATATTGAGATCATATCGACGGCCGAGTTCCTGAAGAGATGCTTTTATTTCTTCGCCGTAATGGATGATACGAACGGTTTTCGTGATTCGCTGATCGCCGAAGGAAAGCTCGAAAATATACTCGCCTTCACCTCTCGGTATC
>DATDXL010000083.1:0-25875 GCA_036517235.1 Minisyncoccota bacterium | reverse complement strand
CCTCCTCGGCGAAAAATCAGTGCGCGCCAGCGCGCCAAAAATTCTGAATTCGTTTGGAAAAATGGGGGGAAATCAGTGGGACGCGCTTCGCGCGTCCCACCTTCTGGCTTTGAAAAAGCCGTTGAGTTCTGTTTTGGTGTGCCCGGAGGGACTCGAACCCCCAACAACGCGTGTATAAGACGCGGACTCTACCATTGAGCTACGGGCACATTTTTGACTACGAACGGTTTCAATCAGCATAGCGTCTGCTTTCTTTTTTCGCAATCATTCAAAATGGATCTCTCTTTTCCCCTCGAGCTTTTCTTTGAGTAGGGGATATGCCTTAAGTCCAGGATCCACTTCTATTATTTTTTTTGCTTCCTCGCGGGCCGCTTCAACCATCTTTATATTTTTAAGTGCTTCCATGCCGATGTCGGAGATGCCCCACTGCTTTCTGCCATAGAGTTCTCCCGCGCCACGGAACCCAAGGTCATATTCCGCGAGCTCAAACCCGTTTTTTGCCTGCGTGAGCGCTTTGAGGCGCGCGAGCGCATTTTTTGATTTGCTCTCTGCAAAGACATAGCAGTACGCTTGCTCGGTTGAGCGCACTACGCGGCCCCGCAGTTGGTGGAGCTGCGAGAGGCCGAAGCGCTCTGCGCCTTCTATGATGATGATAGTGGCGTTAGGTACATTGACCCCAACTTCAACCACTGATGTGGAAACGAGTATTTTTGTTGAGCCGTCCTTGAACTTCTCCATGACTTTTTCTTTTTCATCGTTTTTTAGCTTGCTGTGCATGATGCCAATCTCCCATTCAGGAAAGACTTCGCGTTTGAGTCGGGCGGCTTCTTCTTTTACTGATTTTGCGAGGAGCGCGAGTTCTTTGGTCGGGTCCGGCTCATCGATCCGGGGACAAATGACATAGGCCTGGCGTCCTCGCGCGAGCTCTTTTCGTATTGCTTCATAAGTTTCCTTTCGCCTCTCTGGTGTCACCGTCTCTGTTTTTACGGGTTTCCTTCCTGTGGGCATCTCGTCGAGGAGCGTCAAGTCGAGGTCGCCGTAGATGGTGAGCGCAAGCGTACGCGGTATTGGTGTCGCGGTCATCGACAACAGATGCGGTTTCAGTATTTCTTTTGCCGTGAGCGCTTGGCGCTGGTTTGTTCCGAACCTGTGCTGTTCGTCGATGACGATGTAGGCAAGGTGCTTGAATCTAACCGACTTCTGTATCAGCGCGTGCGTTCCCACGAGTATCGGGATCTCGCCATTTGCGACCCACTTCAGGAGTTGTGTGCGCGAGATATCCGTGGAGCCATGAGGATTTATTTTCGAGGGGAATTTCTGGCAACCGCTTCCCGTGATAAGTCCGACTTGGATGCCGAGGTGTGCGAAATATTGAATGAATGAGTCGAATTGTTGTTTTGCGAGGACTTCGGTCGGCGCCATGTAGGCGACCTGCAAGTTTCCGAAACTTTGTCCCTTTGGTTTTGCGGTAACGATGGCGTGAGCGGTGATTGCCGCTACAAACGTCTTTCCGGAGCCCACATCGCCCTCTAGGAGCCGCGACATCGGGTGTTCTTTCTCAAAGTCTGCGACGATAGAGCGTATCGCACGTAGCTGTGCATCAGTCGGTGTGAATGGAAATCGTTTTATGAACGCGTCCAGAGATTCTTTCGTGGGTGCGATAGAGAAGGATTCTTGATTGGCGAAGTATTTATGGTCGCGCTGTTTCTGGAGCTGTATGAAAAAGACCTCTTCAAACGCGAATCGCTTGCGCGCGGCCGCCGCATCGTTCTCGTTTCGAGGGAAGTGGATCCAAACGAGGGCACTCTGGAGCGTTGGGAGATGGTAGTGCTCGAGGATGTCTCTGGGGATCGGGTCCGTCAATTCCTCTACGATCCCCGCTTGAAGTACTTTTTGTACGGCGTGGTAGAGCCAATTCGAAGTGACTCCCCGCGTTTCAGGGTAGACGGGATAGAGCGTATGTTTGACCCCTTTTTCGCCAAAGAGATTGCCGGGGCTCTGCGGAGTATCTTGGGCATGCTCTATTTTGGGATTTGAGATGTAGAGTTGTCCTTTCCTGTTCGCGATTTTTCCTTGCACGCGCACGGTACTCCCATTCGGTATCATTTTGGCGAGGTAGGGTTGGTTGAACCAGACTACTTTGATACTTCCGGTGTTGTCGGTTACCACTCCATCGGCCATCGCTATTTTTTTTCGGAACCCCTTAGAAGTGCGTAATCCATGAATCGTACCGTAGACTACGGCTTCGTCACCCTGCGAGAGAGATGAGATTGTTCTTGTATCTACGGCGCTTTCATATCGTGAAGGGAAGTGATAGAGCAAGTCTTTGGCGGAGTGGATACCGAGTTTTTCGAGCGCTTTTCTCTGCGGTTCACGTATCTGGAAGATATTTGTAAGCGGAGTATGTTTCACTTCACTATTCTAACGGAATAGGCAGTATTACGCACGGTATGTCAGTTTAACCCTGTAGTGAATTTTGGTATCGCGTTTTGCGCAAAGCCAAGCGTTTGCAATGCCGAAATCTACTACGGAGGTTTGACATCTTCATGATTTGGGTGTATAATTGAAAGAGGTTAGTCATTTGTCATGCAGTATGCAGTAAATTCAGCGAATCCCAAAAAACTATGCTGTTGTCGATGGACGAAAGGGGGCAGATAAAATCTGCCCGAGAAATAGGAGCACTCCTTGAAATAGAGGGGCGTCAGATCAAGTCATCAGAGGGAACCATCTTCGTCGGGTGTTCCGACGGAGACCAGTTTAACGACGTGTACCGGCATCATTGCCATGTCTGCGAGGTACTGCGGCACCATCCGCTGCTCCTCAACGGCGGAGCAATGCTCTTGTCAAAACACTCTCCGATTCGGGGAGCAAAACGGGACGGAACCGTGTTCCTGCGGCATATCAATGCCGCATCGTGCATCAAGCACATCACGACGGTCGTGCTCTACGTGCACGCGCCGTGCGGTGTCGCCCGAGCCGCCAAGCTCGACTTTTGGGAAGTCATGCGGCTTCTGGTGGAGGCAAAGCTTCGACTGCTCTCCCAGAGGGGATCAAGAAAGCTGAAGATAAGCTGCTTCTGTCACGTCGATTTCAACGGCGGAGACAGTCCGCAGAAAAAACGTACCTACTTCGTTGACCGAGAGGCAATGACGGAATTGCTCAAGGCCAACGGCCGCGAAGTCCGTTTCTAGGCGGTCGGAAGAGGATTTTACACGACGTGTGACCCATCGGGGGGCGCGCGTTTTTTTTATTCTACTTATTCACAGCTTCCGTTTTTTTGTTTTTCTGAGGTGTACAATATTTCTATTATTCGCTTTCTAATTCTCTTTTATTGCTATGGGAAATAAGCAATGCACGAAAGTGATGGCAGGTGCCATTGGTTTTTTGATGTTATTAGATTTTACAAGCGTAACTCTGGCTTCGAATGGATACGATGAGGATCAAGGACGTGGCAACGGGTATGGTAGTTGGCATTCTTTCTGCGATAGAGGTGGTCGGTGGGACAGGTTCGGTTTTTGCAAAGAAAGAAAGAATGAAAAGCCTCCGTTGGTTTACCTCTTTGCGACCAAGTATGCGATTAGGGTGGGTAAGTCGACGACGCTCTATTGGGATGCGAAGCGTGCTGATTCGTGTTCTCTTTCAGGCGGAGGTTTGAGCGGAACACGGGCAGTGAAAGCGGAAGAAGCAGTAAGTCCTACGATAACGACGGAATATACGATTACGTGTTTAAATGAATTTGGAAGCTACGTTGACTCAGCTACTATTACGGTAAAAGGAAATATTCCCAACGAACCGCCTTCTCCACCACCAGCGCCCACGCTTTCCTTTAACGCTGTTTCTACTGAGGTTGTGATAGGGAATACCACAGAGCTTTCTTGGAGTTCAACAAATGCAAACGCATGCGAAGCGTCAAATGGGTGGATAGGGAATAAATCTATCTCGGGAAATGAACTGGTGACCATCAATGCAACTACCACATACGCGCTTCTCTGTGGCAATGGACTTGCTTCGACGAGCCAATCGGTAACGGTCAATGCGCACCCTGTGCAGGTGCAACCTCCTCCAACGGGTCATGTAGTGATTAGCGAGGTGTTCTATCTGGGTGCTAGCGCAAATGAATGGGTGGAGCTTTTCAACGGCACAGGCAGTAATCTGTTGATGGAAGGTTGGACCATCTCTGATGCTATTTCAAGCGATCTTGTATCGACGACTACAATCCCAAGTGGCAACTTCGCAGTTATTGTTGGCTCAACTGTTGACATAGGAACTCTCCCAATTCCTAGTGGAACGGTCATAATAACTCTCTCAAATTCAACTATAGGGTCAGGACTCAATGATAGCGTAGGAGGTGACTCTGTTATCTTGAGAAATGGTAGTAATGTGATTGTTGATCAAATGAGTTACGGGAGCTCTGCTTCTAGTACTCTAATTTTTGATCCAAATTTGTCTGGTGTAGCGGCTGGACATTCGCTTCGGCGCATTGATCCAGATGTTGATACCGACACCGCGGCTGATTGGGAAGATGCTAGCGTACCAAGTCCGGGAGAATAAATATAAGATAGGAAAAACCGCTTGCGGAAGCAAGCGGTTTTTCAATGAGCAGGATATCTCTCTAGCTAGCGCCCTTCTACCTCATCTATCCAAATGACATGGGTGATGACCTTTTTCCCGTTGCCGAGGTTTCGCTCGAAGAGGCTTGCTCGTCCTTTCGCATCGGCGCGCATCGCTTGACCCCATTCTTCCGGTGAAGAAAAATCCGTGTCGGATGCATTCTTTCCCGCGCCATTCGAATTCTTTGTCGGTGAAGAGACAGCCGCGCTATCGAGGTGCGTGTAGATGAGTGCAAGCTGGTCGAAATCGTGAGCATTCGGGTGTTCATTCGAGGGGTCGGTCGCGCTCGCGCCACCGGGGCCGCCATCGGGGTCGTTCGTGTAATCCATGCACGAGCCGAGGTTCGCGTTTTTGAAGTTCTCATTCTGGTGGTCGAGCCCGAAATCGTGCGCAATCTCTTGGCACATGACTAATCTTCGCCAGGCCGGGGTGTTGTACTGAGGCTTGTTGAAGTACGAGTCGTTCATTTTGGCGATGCCTTGGGTGATGTGGCTTCCGCTTATCCAGATCTGCGCGATGCCGAGCCAGCCATTGTTGCCGTATTTTGCATTGCACACTTCGATGCGACCGAGAGTAGGTTTACAGGTGCGTGGGGAAGTAAGCCCCGCGGTTTTTGTAAGCAAGAGCACGGGCGATGCGTTCCAATCGCTGAGTGCAGAAGTAAGGTAGGCGTCCCACGCGGAGGAGACGTTATCGCCGACATTCAGTGCAAGGGGGTTCGCAGTCCTTGCCCAGTGATAACCGCCCCATGAATGTGAGGCTTCAGTAGTGACCGCGACGACAAGCGCGCCTGCAAAAGCAGTGGCGAGCGCGAGCGATGCTATGAATTTTTTGTTCATTTTTTTGATTGATGATGAGGTGGCTAAAAGTGTTGTTCTATGGTACCACAAGTAAGAAAAGGTTTCAACCTATGATTTTCTCCATCAAGTATTGATTATGTGTCATTCTATCGCCCATCTTTTGATCTTTCATACGTTGAATGATCCTGAAGCCTAATTTGGTATAAAGGGCAAGAGCATTCTCTTGGTCCGCATTGACCATTAATTGTATTGTATTAACTCCAGCTTTTGTTATTTCATCAATTGTCTGAAGTATCAATTTCTTGGCTAACCCGTGACCACGTGCTTCTGGCGAGGTGTAAACGGAAATAATATGCCAAATCTTGTCGCTTTCTTTCTTTGCGCCTACGATTGCCACAAATGCGCTTTTTTCTTCGGCGGCAAAGTATATGAGGTCAGGATTGCTAAGTCGTTTCCTCCAAGATTCCTCATTCTCCTCAGACATTTGTGCGAAGTTACCCCCGAATGCTTGAGGGTCGGTCTGGAGTGATGTTAATCTGATATTCCGAAACAGTTCCCAATCGTCGACTGAGACTTTTCTGGTCGTAGCTTTTTCAGGAGAGGGTATTTCTTCTGGGCGCATGATACTCTTGGGCATACGTTATTTTATTCTATAATGAACAGCCGTGAATGAACAGCCGTGCGAGGCGGATTTCGTCGTAGCTATACCTTTCGCCAAGGAGCGCGCGGGCGGGAGCAAGAGGCATTTTTGCTTCTTTTTTGAATACCGTCTCAAGCGCTTCTCTCATTTCCTCAAAGCGTTTCGGGTCGCGCTTTATATGCGCAAGGTCGCGCAGTGGGTCGATCTTTTTTTCGGCAACAAGTTTCTCCAAGTGGCTCATGATGGTGCCTACGGTCATGTTTCTCTCTTTTGCCATATCCTTGAGAGAAAGCTTGCGTACGAGTAGCGCTTTTGTTGCCTCATACGTCGAGCCTCGCTCTTTCTGCACTGGCGCTTTAGGTCCCGCTCCCGGCTTTCCGCCGCATGTGCGGAGAAAATTAGCGTGCATAGCCGCGAGCTCTCTTTCTGCGATGTTCCCGAATTCTCTCCGCGCGTTTTCCGATTTGGTCCGGAACTCTTCATCCTTCATGCTGATATCGGGATGCACCTCAAGAGCTCGTTTATTGAGACCTGCAAGCGTCAATCCCGCGAGCGTCCTGACCCGAGAGAGCGCGACATAACCCTGTCCGTACTCGAATGTGTCGGAGAGGTCCATATGCGCCGCGTCCAAGGACATTCCTTGACTCTTGTGTACCGTCATCGCCCACGCGAGCCGGAGTGGAATCTGGATTATTCGCGCCAGGACGCGCCCGCCGTCTTCGATGTGCCATTCGTCCGGTTCCGCGATAATGGTTTTGCCGGAATTGGTTTTTACGATAGGGTAGCCGTTTTCTTTTGCGAATCCGATAACGTGCCCTAAGGTGCCGTTGACATAGCGATGGGTTGCTACGTCATTTCTGGTGAACATGACGCGTGCCCCGATTTTGAGAGATAGTGTTTCGGGAGAGAGGCAGCCACGCTTGAGTGTAGCGACGAGTTTTTCCGGACCGCGGCTCTCCATTTCGAACACCTTCGACTTTTCAGGGAGTTTTTCGAGCGCTGCGCTATTGATCTCGTCAACGTCTGCGTTGTGGCTATAGAGTTCGGTGACACCCTCTTTCGGTTTCGGGCTATAGCGCGTGCGTAGAAGGACTTTATGTGATTCCGCTATCGTGCTACGGCGAATAGCTGTGAGAAATTCAAGGAACACGCTATCTTCCTGACGGTGCTGTTCGGAGAGGTAGCAGATAAAGGGATTGAGGCTACTCCATGCGGGTGAGACCCAGGCGAATTCTGCGTGGCTCTCATCGGACACGAATGATTCTTGGATTTTTTCCTGCGCTTCACGACGGCTGATCGGAGGCAGTTGAAAAAAGTCGCCGACAAGAATAACTTGCAAGCCTCCGAAAGGCTCCTCTGTGCGCCTTATCTCGCGGCATACGGCGTCAACCATGCTTAGTGTTGCGGCCGAGAGCATGGATACTTCGTCGATGATGAGGATACGCGTGCTGCCGACTCGCCGTACAACATTTTTGTTCTGTCCAATGTGGTCAAGGTCGTACGTTGTGAGCTCCCGCCGTATCCCGATACCGCTCCATGAATGTATCGTGTACCCCCCGATGTGGGTCGCCGCGATACCGGTCGACGCAGTAATCGCGGGCTCGATGCCCGCGGAGCGCAGGTACGTGACGTACTGATTGATGGTATGCGTTTTTCCGCTCCCGGGTTCCCCGGTCAGAAAGACATTCGCTCCGGTTTTAAGTATCGCGAGAGCTTGCTCTTGGGTCATTGGGATATTCTAAACCGATCAGCAAGATTTACAAATCAGAACGAAATTTCTTACCGCTCTCCTCTTCTTTTTTTTAAAACAATATCCTTATAAACTCCAGTTTGTAAGGATGTTGTAGCAGAATTCCAATCAACATGCTCGACCTCCTCGTCTGAGATTTTCTGATAGGAAAATGGTGCCTGACCCCATTTCCCTCTGCGCTCGCTAGGCATGTCGCTCTTACTTTCTTTAGTTGCTCGTGTCGTTCCTCGGGTGTCATAAAAAAATTTAATTTCGCCATATCTTTAACATGTGGATAAGTTGGTTTGTATACTTTCTATTTATTTTCTATAATACTATATATGCTCACAAAAAAGCAAACCCAAGTTCTTAATTTCTTAAAAACTTATAGGGCAAGAAATGGTTACGCTCCCTCTCTTGAGGAAATTAAGCGAAAATTTAAGCTTGCCTCCGTTTCTACTTCTCACTATTACATCAGCAAACTTCAAGATGCTGGCTTTTTGCATAAAGAACACAATCAGCCCCGCGCTGTCTCAACAGTAGAGGCAAAGCAAACTATTGAAATTCCTATACTAGGAGCAATCGCCGCCGGACAGCCGATTGAGGCGATAGAAATTCCCGATGAAACTATCACTATCACAAAAGACGAAATCGGACAGCAAGGAAAACACTACGCTTTGCGTGTACAAGGTAGCAGTATGATTGATGAGGGTATTTTTGATGGTGACATTGTTGTAGTTCGTAAACAAGATGTTGCCGAGAACGGCCAGACCGTTGTCGCAGTCATTGACGATAATGAGGCAACACTCAAAAAGCTGTATCGTGAAAATGGAAAGTTCAGACTCCAACCGGCTAATCCTACATTGTTCCCAATATATCGCGACGAAGTGGAAGTCAGAGGTGTTGTTGTAAAAATAATTCGCAATCTTGAATCACAGCTTGATCAAGGGCAATCAAGGGATGAAAAATATGTCCGCAAAATAGATTATTCATGGGACTATAGAGGTGAAAAAACAAAATCATACACACACGGAATACATACCTATCCTGCGATGTTTATTCCACAAGTTGGACGAAGATTATTGGAAACTTATAGTAAAGAGGGCGATACAATTTGCGATATTTTTTGTGGTTCAGGTTCGGCTTTAGTAGAAAGTAGATTGATAGGAAGAAATGCATATGGCATTGACCTTAATCCTTTAGCTATCGTTCTTGCGAAAGCAAAAACAACTCCAATCAATCCTCAAAAGCTAACAAAAGAATATCTGTCCTTACTCGATAGAGTGGAAAAAATAAAAGATAACGAAATAAAGCGACCGGGTTTTAAGAATATTGACTTTTGGTTTAAGGATAAAGTAATTGTTAAACTTGCCAAGCTGAAAAAGGCTATGCGCGAGGTAAAAGACAAGACAATCCAAGATTTCTTGATGGTTGCCTTTAGCGAGACCGTCCGTTATTCCTCGAACACAAAAACTGGAGAGTTTAAACTGGTTCGAGTTAAAGGCGACAAATTGGAAAAACACGATCCAGATGTTATAGGTATATTCCGCAAACACGCAGAGAAAAATATTGCGGGCATGGCTGATTTTTACAAAGATGCTGAAAAAAATTCATGGACAAGAATAATCTATGGGGATTCTTCAAAAGATAATGAGATTAAAGCCAATTCTATTGATTGCATCGTTACCTCACCGCCATATGGCGATAGTCGCACTACAGTAGCTTATGGGCAGTTTTCACGCCTTTCTGCTCAATGGATTGATGTGTTTGAGGACTCAAATGATGCCTCTGGGGTAGATAATGACCTCCTTGGCGGTAGAGCTACTAAAAATTTAATTCACACTCTCTCATCTGGTTATCTCAAAGAATCCTTAGAAAAAATTGCAAAACAAGACGAAGCAAGGGCAAAAGATGTATTGAGCTTTAATCTTGGATTGAATGAATGCTTGAAACAGGCTCATAGAATCCTTAAACCAGGAAAGTATTTTTGCCTTGTGGTCGGCAACAGGTTAGTAAAACAAGTTAGAATTCCCACTGACTTTATTATTGCTGAATTAGCAGAAAAGATAGGTTTTACCTGTGAAGATATAATCGTTCGAAATATCCCCGGCAAAAGAATGCCAATCAAAAATTCTCCGACAAATATCGTTGGTGCCTTAGAGGAAACGATGAACAAAGAAAGTATCGTTGTGTTGAGGAAAAATTAAAGAATCTTTTTGTGAATCTTAAATAAAAGTGGCAGAGCTTTTTCTGTAAGACGAAAAGCAGACCCATGATCGTGAGGCTTCCCAGCATTTTTGCCACTATGATATACACCTAAACGAATATCATATTTTGAATGAGCAAGAAACTTAGTCGGATCAATTTCTTTCAGAATATAAGCATCTCTATAATGGAAATACTCATGTCCACGAATCTTCTTTGTCACTGCGCGAACCAATATCAACCCATTTCCTATTTTTTCGATAGCTTTTTTTCTCAAAAACGCCAGACTATAATATCCAAAAAGTTTGCCTTTTTTGAGAATCAGTAATTTCCCTTGTTTTTCATCAACTATGGCTTGAAACCCCATACCGTTTCTTTTACCATCACTGATGGTTTGATGAAGAATTTTAATCTTAGGAAATTCAGGATCAGGATAACCGAAACGTTTTCTTATTTCAGAGTTTGTAATACCCTCAGGACTTTTAGTGAACAAAGTCATCATCGAAAGAGTGTTGAGTCTTTGAGATTTCAATTCCATTACTCCAAAGTCTGGCAGAGCAATATTGTTTTCCGTAATACCGAGATGGTCCTCTAGAGTTTTACCTATTCCAGTATTATGACTGCGATTAGACTTAATCCACCCCTTTCTCGAGAGCTCTTGAAGCGCTTTCTTAATTTGGGTTAATGTTCGTTTTTGCATGTTACTTTTGTTCAAGAACCCTTATTCTAACTCGGTTCTAACTTGGTAATCTGGCGGAGGAGGTGGGACTTGGCTACAAGTAAATTTCCTAACGGAAATTTTTTGCAGCCCACCCCTCGCGGCGCTCGCCTTTCGCTTCGCTCAAACTCGCGCAACACTGCGGTCTTCAAGTCCCACTTCACAAGCGAAGCAGTTCGCTTGCCTCCTCCGTTAACAAAATTGGCCGCTTGCGCGGCTCAATTTTTGTAAAAACGGAGGAGGTGGGACTTGAACCCACATACCGCTTTATGGGCGGTCCCGGTTTAGCAAACCGGTGGAATAACCATTATCCGACTCCTCCAGTTCCACTACTTTAGACCCAAACACCTTAATTGCAAGGCATTATACCCTGGGTTGTCTTTTTACGAAAGAAAACGCATTTTGATTTCTAAAACCTATAAAGGTGACGGGGTTTACTTTTACTTGGAACTTACTGGGGGCAGTCTTGCATCTCTGCCTTTTTGAAGAGGTGCAAGACTGCATAAACAATGTGAGCGAGCGGAGCTCGCTCTACTCCAGCAAAGAATACCCTGATCTGCGCGGAGTGTAGGATTCTTTACAACTTTAGTGCGCGAGCGTAAGTCCGATGACTGATGCGGCGCCTGCCTCCATAAGCACCTTTCTAATTTCTCCAATCGTTGCTCCTGTCGTCGCAACGTCATCAAGGACGATAACGTAACGATTTGCTATCTCGCGCGGCTTAGTTACGGTAAACGCGCCGCGAAGATTTTCCAGTCTCTCGCGGCGGTTCTGGCTCTTTGTTTGGCTTTTTGTTTCTCTGATGCGAGCGACTGCTGTTGCAACAACAAAATTCTTTCCGCCATCCAGCGTTTTCATTTCTTCCGCAATACGTTGTGCTTGGTTGAAACCCCTCTCTCGCAGGCGTTCTGTGGCAAGTGGCACAGGCACGATGACAGGGACGGAGATGCCCTCAAAAAGCGCATGCTCTGAGAGCTCAACAAGCAGAGGTTCGTACAAAAGCTCTGCCGCAAGCTTGGCGAGCCGGCGGTTGCCTTTGAATTTCACCTGCCAGATAAGGGTTTTGACCAGGGGATCGCGGTATTCATAGAGAGAAACGATATCCGGCAGATTCTGCGAGGAAGGGCGGGTATGCCGAGAGAAGCTCTGTACATCCGCGTTATCGAGTAATCTTTCGGCCGCCGACCGGGGTAAGAGAAAATCAAGTATCCTTTGGATAGCCGCCGAAACTACAGCGCTTATTTTTTGTGTACGGCCGTTCAAGGGCTTCAATGCTATAATTATCGCACGTGAATCTCGTGGTAGAAAATGGCATTGAAATAGAATTTTGTAGCTAAGCTTCAATGAAAATCAACTGTTTACTAAATAATAGAGAAATCAATGGACAGCTCTTTTGAGCGATGCCATTTTTCACTAACGGGATGGATTTGAAAGCTTCATTCGCAAGTTTGTTGAATGTATTTCAGGGAGGTGGAGCAAGTGCCCTTGGCATTGATGCCGGTTCCTCCGCCATCAAAGTCGTTCAGCTTCGAAAGCGAAAAGGACATGCCGTGCTTGAGACCTACGGTGAACTCTCCATCGGTCCCTACGGGAAATCGGAGATTGGGAGTGCTGTACGCCTTCCCCTTGCCAAGATGGGTGAGGCGCTCGCGGATGTATTGCGCGAAGCTAAAGTCTCGAGCCGCGAGTGCGGCATTGCAATTCCTATCTCCTCAAGCCTGGTGACGACTATCGAGCTTCCTCTCGTGGACGATAAGCAATTTTCGGAAATGGTCCCTATCGAGGCGAGGAAATATATCCCCGTACCGATTACCGAAGTCGCGCTTGACTGGTGGGTGATACCGAAAGAGACGAACAGCGTCTCGAATCCCTTCAGTGGCGGGGATGATCAGAATGTGAAGCAAGGGAAATTGGTGGACGTGCTTCTCGCGGTGATTCACAATGATGCGATAAACAATTACAAAGATCTTGCGAAATCAGTGGGTTTGATTCCCTCCTTCTATGAAGTCGAGATCTTCAGCACGATACGGTCAACGCTCGCGCAAGAGTTGAAACCGGTGATGATACTTGACGTGGGAGCGGCAACGACGAAGCTCTATGTGGTTGATCGGGGGGTGGTCAAGAGCTCTCACATGGTCAACCGCGGTTCCCAAGACATCACCCTTTCTCTGGCCCGAGGATTAAATCTCTCTGTCAAAGAAGCAGAGCTCCTCAAGAGGAATACCGGTCTTGAGATGGCCGGTGGGCGCCGCGATATCTACGACCTTTCGTCGACCACGCTCTCCTACATCCTTTCAGAGGCGAATCGTGCTGTCTTTAACTACGAGAAGAGGACAGGACAGACCATAGGACGTGTATTCTTAACGGGAGGGGGCGCGCTTCTGAAGGGGTTCCACGGTTTTGCACAGAATTTTTTTGAAACCGAAGCTTCTCTCGCAGACCCCTTTGCCAAGGTGGAAGCCCCCGCTTTCTTGCGTCCCGTACTGGCGCGTGCAGGCCCTGAATTCGCTGTGGCAATAGGTCTTGCACTTCGTAAATTGCAGGAAATGTCATAGAGGTCGCTCGGTTTGGGCTTTTTGAAACGCACATAAAATTCTGTTGAATTTTTGTTATGCTCGCGCCGCCGCGCTCCGCAATGTTACAAAAAGTCCAAACCTCGCTCTTAGTTTAAGGAACACTATAAATTTTGTGTGGATAGGGTCAGGTATCAAGGGGGTGTATACCCCGTGAAATAAACGCGCAATCGGTATCATACTTGTGGAGTTTTGTCATGAATTATAGGGAACAGCGGTGGATATAGTCCACAAGTATCTCATGGGGTATACTATAGTAGAAAAGCAACTATGGATCCCGTTAGAGCTCACATAGTTATGTACAGGGAATTTTCCTCGAACTACCACTCTGGAGGTAACAAGATAGAAAAGGTAAGAGTAAAACGGGAGCGCATCTACAAAATACATCAATGAAACAAGGTCACAGAGCAGTGTTAATAATAAGCATGAGAGCGCCTAGAGAGATTAGGTGGTGCGCTCCCTACCTCTAACGGGATGGATGCGAAATTTCAACCTTCATTCATTCCCAAACAGTCGGTGTCATCGATTTCTCGAGGCATCACGGGCCATATCAGCGTGCTCTATGTCATCGCGTCTATATTCTTTATCGTGACGCTGGGTCTACTCGGGGCTTCTGTCATCGCAGAACGGTTTCTGAATCAGGATATCACCAAGTTGAATCAGGATCTCATCACCGCCAAATCGTCATTTGAGCTCTCTACCATAGAAGACCTCAAGAAAGTGAGCGCGAGGACTAGCATTGCAGGCGCGCTTTTAGAGAATCATGTCGCGCTCTCAAAATTTATTGAGATGCTCGGCGATATTACCTATGCCAATGTCTCCTTTTCTGATCTCTCGATAACTGCCTCTGGGAGTGGTTCCGCGGTTTCCGTTACTCTTTCGGGCATGGCAGCGAGTTACAACACCATCATCCTCCAGACACACCTCTTTGAGGGACTCCCATTCTTGAAGAATGCTTCTGTTTCTGATTTCGGTTTGAGTGAAACAGGGAGCGTGTCATTTACATTCAGTGCCAATGTCGAACCCAACCTCGTTGCTTATAAGCGGTATGTCTCAGGTGAGTAATAATGTCTGATTCACTGAAAAATATATTGCCAGTTCTTATGATAGCTGCTTCAGTCTGGGCTTTGATCGGGTATCTTCGCCCGAAGTATTCTGATATTCAGGTACTTAAAATGGAAAAGCAGGGGTACCAGCAGGCGCTTGATAATGCGAACGAAGTTCGCATTCGCCGAGGTCGCTTGCTTGAAACGTACAATTCTTTTTCCGTTGCGGATAGGGAGAAATTGGCCAAGATGCTCCCTCTCGAGGGAGACGGGGTGCGGGGGTTGCGCGACATGTTTGGAATCGCCAAGATTTTCGACATCAAGCTTGAAGGTGTAAGTCTTGAAAAGGCTGAAGGCGCCGCCCAGACTTCTAGCGTGCAGATGGCTCCACCGACAGGGGGTACGGGAGACGTCTTTCCTAGTACCTTTCAGACCGCCCCGGCTCTAACCAGTAAAGCGCTCACGATGTCTTTCGGTTTTACGACTGACTACGCCAATTTCCTGCGGTTTCTCAGAGAGCTTGAGAGAAATTTGGAGCTTACCGATGTCAATAGCATTTCAATAAGTCGCTCCGCATCTGCAGAGGGAGATGGCCTTGTTAGCAGCAGTCCTCTGTATGGGTTTCAGATGACGGTTCAGACGTATTGGGTAGAATAGGTACAACTTATTATGGAGCTTCTTAAAAGGTACAAAAATATTCTTCTGGGGCTGGCGATACTTCTTGCGGTCGCAGGTGGTTACTGGCTATGGAACAATAATGCGCAAAATAGCGGTAACGCTGATAATTCCACACTCGCTGTCTCGTCGGGTTTTGTTCCGGGTATTTCGTCAGAGGCTTCTTTTGCAGGACAGCAGATCCTTTCGGTTTTAAATGAGCTCAAACAGCTCAATATCGACGGACTGGTATTTGAGAGCGCGGTTTTCAAGAGCTTGGTTGACCACACTATCGCGACCACCTCGGAGCCTCTGGGGCGTCCTGATCCTTTCGCTCCGCTCCCGTTTGAGTTTGTGGTTGAGGAGACAAAGAAATAAGCATTACCAGGGGGTCCCGTTAGAAGCTGCGGAACACGAATATACAATCAATACTTAAATTATGATACTAACCATTAACAACCGATATATTATCAAGGTAATAAGTAGCAGAACCGATTGGTTCGGTTTCTGCTTCTAACGGGATGGGAATCCTTGATGTACTCGTAAAAAAGGGGGTAGTGGATAAGAGAGATATAGCCGATATCCGTACAGAACTTTCCACTCCCGGACAAACGCTTGAGGCGGTGCTTCTCAAGCGAGGCGTGAACGCGAATGATATTTTAACTGCGAAAGGCGAATCGGTTGGTATCCCCACCGCTGATCTTGAGAATAGGGAGGTATCCCATGAGGTTCTCCGCTATGTTCCTGAAGAGTCGGCAGTCTACTATCATTTTGTTCCCATCGGTTTTAAGAACGGGACGCTTGAAGTGGGAATCGTGGATCCGGATAATATCGAAGCGCGCGATGCACTGAACTTCATTGCTTCTAAGAGCAATATAGAGTACCAGATTTATCTTATCACCGAGACAGACTACGAACGTATCGTACAACTCTATAAGAGTCTCTCGGGAGAGGTTGGCAAGGCACTGACCGAGCTTGAGACCGAGCTTTCGGGTGACAGGAAGGAAGAGGAAGAATATCTTGAAGGGACCCAGGAAGGAGAAACGAGGATCATTGAAGATGCTCCTGTCACGAAGATCGTTGCGACGATTTTGCATTACGCTACCGAAGGGAATGCATCCGATATTCACATCGAGCCCATGGCAGAGAAGGTTCGTGTGCGGTTTCGCGTAGACGGTGCACTTACCACAAGCCTCATCTTGCCCATCAAGGTGCATCAGGCCGTTGTCGCAAGGATAAAGATACTCTCTAACATGAGGCTCGATGAGCGTCGCAAGCCTCAAGATGGGCGTTTTACGGCCACGATAGACAAACGCAAAGTTGATTTCCGAGTCTCTACTTTTCCCACGTATTACGGAGAGAAGGTCGTGATGCGTATCCTTGATTCAGAACGCGGCGTGCGGAGCATTGACGATCTTAAGCTCTCTGGTCGCAACCTTTCGCTCCTACGCGCAGCTATCCAGCGTCCCTATGGCATGGTTCTCATTTCAGGTCCGACAGGTTCCGGAAAATCGACCACGCTCTACTCCATGCTCAATGAAGTCGATCGAGACAGGAAAAATGTACTTTCCCTCGAAGACCCGGTCGAGTACAACATTCCAGGAGTGAGTCAGTCGCAAGTCCGTCCTGAGATCGGCTACACGTTCGCTAACGGTTTGCGTACCACGCTACGTCAGGATCCGGATGTGATCATGGTGGGTGAGATACGCGATAAGGAGACCGCTCAGCTTGCGGTGCAGGCCGCGCTTACGGGCCATCTTGTTCTTTCCACTATCCACACCAACAACGCCATCGGTGTCATCCCGCGTCTCATTGATATGGGTGTTGACCCGTACCTTATTCCGCCGACACTCATCTTGGCGGCGGCACAGCGGCTCGTGGTGCAACTCTGTGAAGGAGGAGGCAAGCCCATTCCTGTCGAGGGAAGCATCAAGATGATGTATGATCGCCAGTTTTCTGATGTCCCGAGCGAGTTCAAGACCGATTTTCCCGCCTTTGAGAATGTGTACGAAGCTACCCCTATGCCGCAGTATCCCAAGGGTATTTCGGGCAGGGTCGCTGTTTTTGAAGTGCTTGAGATGAACCGAGAGCTTGAAGGGGCCATTCTAAAGAGCGCTCCGGAATCAGAATTGATGAAAATCGCCCGAAAACAGGGCATGCTCTCGATGAAGGAGGATGCGATGGTAAAAGCCGCGACAAAGCTCATTCCCTTTGAGGAGATCGGGAATCTCTAGTTTCGCGCTTTCGGTTGCGTTTGGTATACCCCGTGAGGTACCTATGGCTTAGGAGTATTCGCACGGGGTTCTCAGATGACCTTTGGAGGACCACAGGAAGCATAGTCAGTGACCATCTCATGGGGTATACTATAGCTACGTTATGGCTGAACAGAAGAAGTACAAAGTATTGATTGTGGACGATGATGAGTTTCTCCTCAATATGTACTCGATCAAATTCGCAAAGAGCGGGCTTGAGGTTGCTACGTCCTCAAGCAGTGACGATGCATTGAAGAAATTGAGGGAAGGTTTTTCTCCTGATGCCATGGTCCTCGACATCGTTATGCCGGGCATGGATGGTTTTGAGCTCCTAGAAGAGATAATCGCCGAAAAGCTTGCTTCCCGTTCCGTTGTCATCTTTCTCACGAATCAGGGACAATCAGCCGATATCGAACGAGCCAAAAAGCTGGGTGCCAATGGGTATATCGTCAAAGCAAGCACGATTCCTTCCGAGGTCTTCAATGAAGTAGTCAGATGTATCGAGCGAGAAGGGAAGAAAGGATAGAAGGGGACTCGTGGATTTGTCCCGTTAGAAATCACTCTGTTAAGAATATTTGATCGGAAATATACAAGGTACACTTTTGGTAAATCTCTCTGCGCTCGAATTACCTACGGAAGCGCCCTTATACCAAGACAATGAAACCACAACAACAATTACTAGGTAACGGTAGCGGTTCACCTGATACAGGCTGGGGCGCTTCCTATCTATAACGGGATGGATTATCGGCGAGAACTTGATGACTATGTCTCCAACCTCTCCCGCGAAGGCGGTTCTGATTTACATCTCTCCGAGGGACGTTACCCGGTCATTCGCGTTTCGGGCTCTCTCGTTCCGCTCATCAAGAAGGCGGTACTGACCCGCGAAGTCATCGAGGGATTCATGGAGGTTATGCTTACTCCGGAGAATAAGAAGCTCTTTGAGGACAACCGAGAGGCAGATTTTTCCTATACCTTCAAGAACGGTTCGCGATTCCGTGGTAATGCCTATCAGCGGATGGGGAAGTATTCCATCGCGCTACGTCTCATCCCAAGCCGTATCAGGACTCTGGAGGAGCTCAAACTTCCCAAGATCCTCGGAGATTTCACGCATCGTCAGCAGGGATTCTTTCTTGTGGTAGGTCCCGTCGGTCATGGCAAGACAACGACGTTGGCGGCGCTCATAGAGCTTATTAATAGTGAGCGTGCGGAGCACGTCATCACCGTTGAGGACCCTGTGGAATATGTTTTTGAACCGAAGAAGTGCATCATCGACCAGCGTGAGGTGCGTACCGACACGCGCGACTTCGGGTCAGGCCTGATGAACATGCTACGTCAGGATGTTGATGTGGTCATGATCGGAGAAATGCGAGGCATCGAGGCCATGCGCACGGCGGTCACCGCAGCTGAAACAGGTCACCTCCTCTTTTCGACGCTCCATACCAATAATGCAGCCCAGAGCATAGACCGCATCATTGATTCGTTTCCAGCCGAGCAACAGACACAGGTGCGGCTTCAATTGTCCAGCAGTCTCCTCGGGGTTTTTTCGCAACGTCTCATACCTCGGATAGCGGGCGGTCTGGTGCCGGCGTACGAGCTTCTCATCTCCAATGCGGCTGTAGCCAATCTAATACGCGAAGGGCGGACCCACGAGATAAGCACGGTTATCGAGACGGGTATGGACCAGGGAATGATCGATATCAACCGCTCGCTTGCCGATCTTGTCCGTTCAGGAGAGATTTCGGTTGACAGCGCCTACCAGTATTCGCTCAATCCAAAGTTGCTGGATAGATTCCTTTAACAGAAGCTTGGTGCTTAGCGCTTAAAGCTTTGTGCAAAGAGAAGCCTCAAGCCCTAAGCCTCAAGCCCTAAGCTTGTTAACATGTTATTCGCTTACGAAGCTCTCGATAGGGAAGGAAACAGAAGCCGCGGGACGATAGATGCGTTCAATGTGGACGCGGCTATCAATTCGATCCAGCATCGCGGTCTTGTCATCATCTCCATAAAGAATACCGAGAAGAAGTCGCTTTTGAACTTCAGCATCTCGTTTCTTAATCGTATCTCGACAAAAGATATCGTCATCCTCTCTCGGCAGATGGCGACGCTGTTTTCCGCGCAGGTATCAGCCTTGCGCGTGTTCTCTCTCCTTGCAGCGGAGAACCACAGTCCAGAGCTTCGCAAGCATCTAAGTGAGGTCGCGGACGATTTGCAGGGGGGGAGTTCTATTTCAAAAGCGCTCGCTAAGCATCCGAGGGTTTTTTCTGACTTTTATGTCAATATGGTGCATTCTGGTGAAGAGTCGGGGAAATTGGATCAGACTTTTGAGTATCTCGCTAATTATCTGGACCGGTCATATGAAGTCACCTCAAAGGTCAAGAATGCCATGGTCTATCCAGCGTTTGTCATGGTGGTTTTTGTGGGCGTGATGACGTTTATGATGACGAACATTATCCCGAAAATCAGCGAGATCATAGAAAGTGCGGGGCAAGATATTCCGATTTATACCAAAATAGTCATCGGGGTGAGCCATTTTATTGTTGACTACGGATGGCTCATTTTCATTGTAATTGTGCTTGGTCTTGTAGCGCTTTTGCGGTACCGCCGTACCGAGGGGGGCAGGATCGTGGTTTCGAAGTTTAAGCTCTCAATACCCTACGCGGGCGATCTCTTCCGTAAGCTCTACCTCTCACGACTTGCGGACAACATGAATACCATGCTCAGTAGCGCTATACCGATAGTAAAATCTATCGAAATCACGGCTTCCGTCATCGGTGATGCTACCTACGAGTCGGTGCTCAAAGTGGTGGCTGATGATGTGCGCACGGGGAGTTCTGTCTCTTCCGCGCTCTCTGCCCATCCGGAGATTCCTTCCATTCTGGTGCAAATGGTGAAAGTGGGGGAGGAGACCGGCGAGCTCGGCAATATCCTCAACACCCTGTCGAAGTTTTATGCTCGAGAGGTTACTAATGCCGTCGATACGCTTATTGGCCTCATCGAACCGGCCATGATCATCTTGCTTGCGGGAGGCGTCGGAATTCTCCTGGCCGCTGTCCTTGTGCCCATTTACAACCTTTCTTCCAGCATTGCCTAGTCCTGTAGAAGTCAGACTCCCACGAGACAAGGAGGAATATGCTCGGTACAGGATAGTGTAGGAGTCAGACTCCTACAGGAGCTTATTCTAAGCCATTTTCTTCAAACTCAATACCCGCTCTTCCATACATGACTTCTTTAGAGAAAGTCTTGTAACTTGAAGGATTAAAGATCTCTCCCAGGATGTCTTTCTCGATGAGGGGAGATTCTCGTGTGCCAGCGTACTCTCCGAGGCTTGTATACGGATTTTTACTTGCCCATTCGTACGCCGCGTCAAATTTTTTTATCGCGTTCTTGATTCCTCCAGGGAACATCTCGAACGCGTTTTTTACCTGAATGTAGGCACTCACATATCGGAGATAATTGTCGTTTTGTATGGTACGCGCCCGGTACGCCCCCTGAAACAAACTTCCCTTTTCTTTGTATTTGGTGTTGAAATGGTTCGCCATGCTTGTTCCAAGTTTATGCATAAAGCGTGCGATACCCCCCTCTTTAGTTTCTTTGACGAGAAGATGGAAGTGATTATCCAGAAGACAAAAGCACAGTATTGTTACGATTTTCTCTTGGGGAGCCCATGCGGTTGATCGGTTGAGAGTAGTAGCCTTTTTTTCATCCATAAGATCGCGGAACCAATTTTCCGGCGTGCTTCTGTCGTTTAAATGTCGAAGCATCAAGATAAATCTCCAGCGATCCATATCATCACGGACAATGGGCATGCCACGCCCACCACGTTTTATGATGTGGACATATGAGCCTACGGCATAAGGTTCTTTTCGCATGCGGATGTTACGTTGATTGGGATGAATCAACTAAGTTGAGTATAGCAGAAACCGCTGTAGAAGTCAGACTCCTACAGACCTAGACTCCTACAGACTCTGTAGGAGTCTGACTTCTACAGCTTCGGTAACGGGTGATGGAAAGAAGAAAGAGAAAAGGGGGTCTATCCACAAGGGGGTTCTTGCTTTCTTAAAGAAGGCATATAATGGAGGGGTACTTTTAAAGCAAGTATCTGTCTGCCTCGCCTTCGAAAGGCGGAGGCGAGGCAGTTAACAACTAGGTCGCGGGTTTAGACGTTTTCCTTAAGGACGTCGAAACCAACTTTTATCAGGTTATTTATTAGTTATATTTATCAATGACAAAAAACAAAGGTTTTACGCTTATCGAACTTCTCGTCGTCATCGCCATCATCGGCATCTTGGCGTCGGTGGTACTCGCAAGTCTCAACACGGCAAGGAATAAAGCTTCAGATGCAGCGGTGAAGGGTAGCTTGCAGCAAATTCGTAATCAAGCAGCTCTGTACTATGATGGAGTAGGTGCCGGTAGCCATGGAACTCAAGCGGCAGGGGTTTGTCCTAACAATGCTACGGTGAATCTATTTGGGGACTCAAATATAAAAGCAATGTTAGCCCAAGCTAGTCTGCGGTCTGGCGGTAATGGTGGAGTAGGTTCTGGTGTGACTACATATTCAAACACTTATTGCTACTCTAGCGGGGATAACTTTGTGGTCATAGCGAAGCTCGCTACTGGTGATGCAGACAACGCCGCTACTGTTACAGCCGGTCCGGATACTTGGTGTATTGATGCAACCGGTGCGGTCGCCGCATACACATATGCTGCAAGTACTGGTGCTATTTCCCAAGCCTTCTCTACTAATAAATGTACAGCGTCGAACTAGTAGCTCTTACTTAATTAACTATCTTAAATGACAAAAAACAAAGCTCTTGTCCCGTCAGAGACGAAGTCTCGTTCGGGATTTACGCTTATCGAACTCCTCGTCGTCATCGCCATCATCGGCATCTTGGCGTCGGTGGTGCTCGCAAGTCTCAACACGGCGAGGGTTAAGGCAAAGGATGCGGCAGTGAAAGCCGGTGCGGCGCAGATGCGTAACGAGCTAGCACTTTACCTTGACACGAATAGTAATTACGGTGTTATTGCAAACGTCGGACCATGCACTGCGGCCGGTGGAGCTTTTGGCGTAGCTGGGAGTGCCGCTCAAAACATCATCGCCAATATAAACACAAATGCTAGTAGTCCTGCGACTTGTGTCGGCAATATCGCTGGTAATACTACTGCCAATCCCGATACTGCATGGTCTCTTGACGTGACCCTCTCTGGGGGAGGAAATTGGTGTGTTGACAGCGCAGGTGTGTCAAAATCAGGTTCAGACACGGACGATAACGGGAGTTGTGATTAGTATAGGAAAGATTTCCTAAAGCAGTCGTTTCCGACACAACCCTCGATGGAATTCGAGGGTTGTGTCTATCTTGCTTGTAGTCTTGAACGAGGGTTGTTACTATTAGAACTGATTATTACCAACTAGGAGCCTATTAGCTATATTTTTCCATGAAGCGTCTAGCTCCATTTGTGACACTGGCGATAGCAGGGTTGTTTGTCTCTAGTGTTGCATTTGCCCAAGGTACAGCTGGGGCTGTGTGTTGGACTGATGGAGATTGCTTATTACCGTCATTTCAGTGTGATGAGACAATCCCGCCGCCGCCGTATGTGTGTGTTGCCACGGATTTTCCCACTATCACCAATTTCTATGCCTCCCCCGATAATTTTTCTGTTGATGGTCAGGCTGTTACCATAAGCTTTTCTTCTACCCCGAGTACTAACTCCTGTACTGTAAGAAAAGACGGTACGTCGATCGTTTCAGGAATAGATTCTGGCAGTATTAATTCGGGACCTCTTACCGAGGTTGGGGCTGGGTCTGATATCGAATACGATTTTACGATTAGTTGTACCGGAGCAGGAGGGGTGCCTGCAGTTGCAGCACCAGGTGTAGATACAGAGATAAGCGTGTGGTGGAACGATGGAGGAGGGGGAGGTCTCGACACTGACGGTGACGGTATTCCAGATGCCACAGATAATTGTCTTTTTGACTCTAATCCCGGTCAGGAAGATTCCGATGGCGACGGCATAGGTGATGCTTGTGATGTCGGGGGCGGGGGAGTGACGGTTTCTCTTTCTGCTTCTCCAGCAAACCCCACAGCAAGTGATACGGTGACGCTTACGTGGGTAATTACCGGGATAGCACAAGGAGATTTGGCATCATCTTGCGATGTAAATAATTCGAGTCCGACCTGGCCTTGGAGTGGCGCTGTTTCTGGGAACACGAATATTGGTATGCTTGCTGTAGGTACGTATAACTTTCGTTTGACCTGCGATGGCGGCTCTGAAGGTGTTGAGGGTCTTGCGTATGTGGTGGTTAGCGCGGCGGCCATAGGTTGCAACAACCCGGCCACCCCATGCACCGGAACTCAGGTCTGCAACACAACTACTGGTGTCTGCGCCAATCCACTTCCCATAGGTTGCAACAACCCGGCCACCCCATGCACCGGAACTCAGGTCTGCAACACAACTACTGGTGTTTGCGGTGGTGGCCCTATCATACCTCTTCCCGGAGGCGGCGGATTACCCAATCCTCTTGGAAACCTCACTATCTACCAGTTTTTAGCGAGAGCTCTTGCAGCCTTCGTTCAGCTTCTCATTCCCATCATCGTCATTTTCTTCCTTATCGTAGGTCTCATGTACGTCTCTGCCCGCGGTAATCCGGAGAAGCTCAAAGTGGCTCACACGGCCCTGCTCTTTACGGTGGTGGGCGCCGCTGTCATCCTTGGCGCGTGGGTGCTCGCGGAGATGATCAGCAATACCATCGAAGCAATCAGAAACGGACCCTGATTCTTGGCAACGCTTTTCTCGCGAAATCATCAGTTTTTCAAGTTTCGCCCAAGGTCGGTCCTTGATATCAAGGACCGACCTTGGTAAAATCAAGACATGCAGAGACGGGTTGCTTTTGCGCCGGGTGAATACTTTCACATTTACAATCGCGGGGCGAACAAAGCGAAAGTTTTTCTTGATGGCGCTGATTACCAACGCTTTTTATTGTTGCTGTACCTTGCTAATAACACAGAAGTTGTCCATTTGAGCAATCTCGATCGCTCACGCTCTCATAGTAAAAACGAGCCGTTCTCCATCATTCGCCCAGAGGTGCTTGTTGACATCGGGGTGTATTGTATAATGCCGAACCATTTCCACCTTTTGGTGCGTTCACGCAACGACATAGGAGTCAGCATCTTTATGAAGAAATTATTAACGGGCTACGCAATGTACTTCAACAAGAGACATGAACACTCAGGGGCACTCTTTGAAGGGCGGTTTAAAGCAGAACATGTTGCCAATGATCGCTACCTGAAGTATTTATTTTCATACATTCACCTTAATCCTCTTTCCTTGCGTTATTCAGAGTGGAAAGAGAAGGGGATTCCGAATATAAAGGGGGCGGAAGAATATCTGCACTCATATCGTTACTCGAGTTTTCTTGATTATGCAGGTGTAGGACGGTCGGAGAAAGTCATTTTAACTACATCAAATTTTCCGGATTATTTTCGAGAGGCGAAGGATTTCAAATCTTTTATTCTAGACTGGCTGAAAATTTCATCAAAATATCAAGGTCGGTCCTTGATATCAAGGACCGACCTTGATATAGGTGAGGAGGGTTGAGTATACTAGGCTTTATGGATTGGGTGTACGTTTTTTATATCACAGGGCTTGGTCTTGCGGTAGGGAGTTTTCTCAATGTGGTGGTGCTTCGGTATCACACCGGGAGGACCGTGTTGGGGCGTTCGTCTTGTGCCTCGTGCGCGCACAAGCTCAGCTGGTTTGACCTAGTCCCGCTAGCGAGTTTTGTGTTGTTGAGGGGGAAATGCCGCTATTGCCGCGCGAGGATCTCTTTCCAGTATCCCCTCGTTGAATTGCTTACGGCTTTTCTTTTTTTTCTCGCCGCGCGACAGTTTCTTGCGGGCACGCTGACTTACGCATCACTGCTTCATTTCGTTACGCTACTTCTCGCGCTTCCCTTTCTGGTCGCCATAGTGGTTTATGATATTCGCCACAAGATCATTCCCGACGCGCTCGCGTACGGTTTTGCGTTTGTGGGGATTATGTTTCGCACTGCCGATGTTGCGCAGAGTGGCTTCACGACCGCCGTACTTCTCGATCTTGCGGCGGGACCGCTCTTGTTTCTCCCGTTCTTTCTCCTGTGGTTCTTCTCTAAGGGGAGGTGGATGGGGCTTGGAGATGGGAAGCTGGCTCTGGGTATTGGGTGGCTCCTGGGGCTTAGCGGGGGAGTGCTGGCGGTACTCTTCGGTTTCTGGTCTGGGGCGCTCGTCGGGCTTTTCCTCGTAGCTCTGACCCATCTCTCGGTCCGCATGAAGGGTGTCACCAAGGTTTCTCTAAAAAGCGAAGTGCCTTTTGCCCCTTTCCTCATCCTCGGTGTCATTGACGTGTTATTTTTCGGTTTGACATCCCTCTTTATCTCGATGCTCTCGCAACTCCATGTTTTTTAAAGATTCCACACAGCATCGCCATACCTCACGGTTTCGGTCCTCACAGAAGGGGTTCACCCCGTCAGTAGAATTTCGGGTCGCGCCTGCGGCGCAAGGTCAGCACGTTCCCCTGGGGTAGACTATACTCACATGTCTCTTTTCCGAAAAACAAAAAATAAGAACATAGCGCCAACCCGAAATTTCACTGCGGGATTCACGCTCATTGAGCTGTT
>DATDXL010000082.1:0-3700 GCA_036517235.1 Minisyncoccota bacterium | reverse complement strand
GAGAGTCGAGGATACGAGAGTCTCTTCTTCTGGGGTTGGAACAACAAGAAAGGCGGGCGGAAACGAAGCCATTGGAAGCATATACAAGACGGGCGCTCATATATTGATGATCGTCCTGTCATGGATGGTCTCGGGCATCTCGAGATGGATTTCATTGTATCCAAACTGTCGCCTTGGGTGCTTCTGGTGATTGTGGACCGCTATGCAAAGCGTACGTGGGTGAAGAAGTTGCCAAACAGAAAGCGCAGCACTATTCGTGCTTCGCTTTCTCAGATGTTGAAGGGTATTGTTGTTCGAAGTATCACCACCGATAACGACATCGCCTTCACGTGCTGGAGGGAGCTCGAAGCTCTTCTCCACACACGCATCTATTTTACCCACCCTTATCATTCTTGGGAAAAGGGCTTGGTGGAGAACACCAACCGGTGGATACGATGCTTTGTACCGAAACGGAGAGATATCGAGTCAGTGACTCAAGAAGAATTGAATGAGATACACGCCTTCTTGAATGACCGACCGCGGGAGTGTATTGGCTTCAGAAGCCCACGGGGGTATTATGAAAATCTAACTGTGAGTGTACTACTTGAGGGGTAGCTGGAGGTGAGCCAAACCTAGGTAACTATACCGTATAAGCATAAACCCACAAGGCGTTGCTTTGCGTGGTTTTTTATAAAAAGGAAAGCCCGTGGAAGTGGGCTTTCAAACTTCATCCTCATGTCCTATTTGAGATTCCACTATTGGCAATCCATCCCAATCCTCAACAGATAAACTATTCCCTGTCACGATAAATGAGAACTGGCCAACAGCGATTCCCCTGCTCCACACGCCGTCAATGAACTCAACATCGGGTTTTTGAAAATCTACCTCAATCTCGTCTCCATTTTTTGGAATCTTTTCAGCTCCCATTTTTACCATGAGAACAAGGACCCCATAGTCCCATACTTCTAGATAAAACTCTTTTTTCATTAATACCTCCTTTCGCAGGGCATATCCCGCACTCGTAGGTTAAATGTAAAGTTAATAAAAGTAAACCAACCAACTTTTTGTGGATATCAGCTTCCCTATGTAATTATTTCAGCATATCAAAACAATACCACGACCGTGGGTTTAATTTGATAAGTAATTTACCGATATGAGTCTTTGGATATCTAACACCAGTGAGAGATTTAGACCCCCATCACAAAGCTTCACGCTTCTGGGAGCAAGGGGCGATCTACATCCTCGGTCTTTAGCTCTAACGATTCTTCTGTGATCTTCAACACATCCTTGGGTATTGCCCGGAATGCCTTGTTTGAAGTCTCATAATGACCAACCGCTGCACTAAGGGATTTACCAAGAGAGTTATGAGCAGCCTCGTAAGATTTCAGATGCCGGCCTAATTCAGAAACGTTCTTAATGATATCTTTCGCGGCGTCTTGAATTTTCATCCTTTGATTTCCAAACAAGACTGTTTGCAAAAACGCTAAGAATGTCGCCGGGGAAGTTACGTGTACGTTCCTTTTATAACGAGCATATTCCATCAAATCTTGTGCATTGATCCCTGTTCCCACTTCGTTATTCATAAGATCGGAGAATATCCCTTCTGCGGGTATATACATAAACGCAAAAGGTAGTGTCCCTTCTTCCGGACGAATATATTTCGCAGTTTGATCAACTTGTTTCTTCACGTCATTCTTAAATTCTCTCTCATACTGTTCACGGCGCTGCTCATCTCCTTCATTGGAAAGACGTATGTAGTTTTCAAGAGGAAACTTCGCATCAATCGGAATCAGACCTTCTTTGGTTTCCACAACAAAATCCACGACATCCCCATTTTTAAATTTATATTGAGTCTTGTATTGTCCCGGCAAAACATTAGAAAGAATTAGTTCCAGAGACGCTTCACCCAGATTCCCTCTTTGTTTTTGATTCTTTAGAATACTTTCAAGATTATGTAGTTGTTCGGCAATCGTAAAAACTTGCTTGGTGCTTTCTTCATTTTTTGCCATACCCTTTGCAACTTCGAGAAGTTGTGAAGAAACCCTCTCTTCAATGTTCTTTACTAACTGGAGAGAGCGGTCGAACTGCGCAACGGTTTGTTTATTCCCTTCCCCAAGTTTAGCGTCCATTACTTCTGAAAGTTTTTCGATACGTTGTTGAAGTAATATCATGCCACTTCCCTCTTCTTGTGGAGATTCGCGACGACGGAATATAAAATACAGACTGATACCCTGAACAAAGAGAAGTGCGAGGACGATGAGAGCAATGATGAAAATACTCATGTTTATAGTATACTATCTTATATGCCCATCCACGAAATGTTGAAGAAATCTATCCCCGACGCGCTTCGCGCGCGAGACGAAGTACGTCTTCGGACGCTCCGCTCGCTCGTTACCGCGATGACCAACGAAGTCGTCGCCAAGAAGCGCAGGCCCGATGAATTCCTCACTGATGATGAATCTCTTACGGTAATAAAAAGAGCCGTCAATCAGAGGAAAGATTCTATAGAACAATTTGAAAAAGCGTCGCGAGGTGACCTCGCCGAGCCCGAGAAGCAAGAGCTCGCCATTCTTGAATCATACCTCCCCGCACAAATGAGCCGTGAGGAAATCACCGAGGTAGCAAAAGCGAAAATGGCGGAGCTTGGCGCATTAACTAAAGCAGAGGCCGGGAAATTCACTGGCGCCATAATGAAAGAATTGAAAGGCAAGGCCGATGGTGGTGACGTCAAAGCGGTTGTGGATAACCTATTGACTTAAAGTATATTTCGTGATACAAGAATAAGGTACCTTACTTCGGAGAAGTCCAATGTACGTAAAAATGTACACCAGAGGCATGGATCTCGCCATATTGGCGAAAAGAAAAAAGAAGAAAAGAGATGAGATTGTAACAAGGAGGATGAAAAAGGACGCGGAACGTCCAAACTACGTAGACAGATCACTTCCCCCAGGAGATCGGGAGTAAGAAGTGGCAAAACGGCGGAGACTAAGTCTCCGCCATATTTTTCTACTTCCCTCCATTCAATTTTTTTGTTATAAAACACAGACGGGCACATCTCTTTATTATGTGCACCTGTCGACGGCCCTATCGTCTATCGGTTAGGACACATCCTTCTCAAGGATGGAAGCGCGGTTCGATTCCGCGTAGGGTCATGACAAGCGTAGCGAGGAGTGATCCTAAGCAAATTCTGGGAATTTGCGTCGCGGAATCGAAGACCTTGCGAGCATAGTTTGCGATTTCCTGAAGCAAACTATCCGCAAGGTGTACTGAAGCTGTAAGCTTCGATAAGCGTACTCGCGGTCTGCGTAGGGTCACAATTTCCGTTTCCACTCTTTTTCTTGACGGACGAGGAGCGAGGCATCGGTAGGATTGGCGAGCAGTGCCTCAACGATGCGTTCCGTGCGGATAGATTGCGAACCCTTCACGAGGATGACATCGCCTGTGCGGATGAGCGCGGGGAGCGCGAGCGCGGCGGCGTGCGCATTATCAAAGTGTAATACGTCAACATTTTTCGGCGTAGCGATAAACGCACGGGCGCGAATGCCGACCGCAACTATCACATCAACTGAGTCATTCGCGAGCGTGGCAATACGTTGGTGCTCTAGTACTGAATAACGACCGAGTTCCAGCATGTCGCCAAGAACGGCGATACGCCTGCCGGTCGGTGAATGTAGCGGGAAGCTCTTGAGTGTCGCAAGCGCCTCCTCAACCGCCGCTGGCG
>DATDXL010000081.1:0-7717 GCA_036517235.1 Minisyncoccota bacterium | reverse complement strand
GATAGGCCGGCGGATTTGCAGGAGTGCCGTTTTGGCTTTCAAATCGTCAATCACCAGCTGTCCATTGCCGGTGACGTGTGCCTTGCTCTTTTCCACAAGCCAAGTGACGGTTGCCCAACTCCCACTGGAGCGCCTGCCGGCAATGCGTTCGAGGCCTCCTTTCTTTCCGACATCCTGCGTCCGAAATGAGACGAAGTCAGCTTTCGGACGCACCTCTATGCGATAAAACTTTCCGCCGCCCGCTCCTGGCTTTTTTCGCGCCCTTCCTTGTGGCTGTGCCAGAGTATGCTGGCGTTTCGTCATGCCCTTCCACACGGCTTGCGCCTTTTTGATATTACGTTTTGCGGCAGTCCTTTGTTTTGTCGTTGCCATACTTTTAAACACAAAGCATAAAAAGAATAAATTGACTCGGTTCCATTATATCGTCTCAATACAGTTATGTGTGCCGCAAACTGTATAAACCCCCACCAATCCCACTATACAATGTATACGCGTATACGCTACGGCAGTGTCTCGCAGGCAAGGCCGTCACCATCTCTATCGAGACCATGCACATCATTCGAGATTTCTCCACATACTTCGTACACTGATTGGGCTTCTGCATGAGTCGAGAAGTCGGTGCAGTTATAGGTATTTCCCGAACAAGAGTATTCGGAGACAGCAGATGGCGGAAGTTGCGGGGGCGGTGCCGGAGCATTTTGATAGTTCTCACACACGTCCGACGCCCATAGACCTTTTTTATTGGCTTCGGCGGATGCTTGGGCGGCTTTGAATTCACTCTGATATGTATACGGCATGTTGTATGTATATTCGTATGCGTATCCCTCCGCTACCATATACTTGTTGAAAAAGAGTCCGTTCTCGAGATATACATACGCAAGGAGCCGGCCGTATTTGTCTCGCTCGCCCTGCGTCGGGTCTTTCTCTATTCGCACTCGCTTTCCCGAAAGTAGCTCCTTCGCTTTCTTTGATGCTTCAACGCCGAAACACTCCACCGTCTTTCGCGGGTCGACCGTCTCCGGCGTATTGATGCCGATGAGACGTATGGTCTCAATATTACCGTCCATATCCACAGCAAGCGTGTCGCCATCAACGACTTTGGATACCGCGTAGTACTTTCTCTTCAGCACTTCACTGTCTGCTACTTCAGGTTCTTCGGTATGTGTTTCAGCACGGGATGCCATTACTTCCATATCTCTGTCGCTGGATACCGACACCGATTGCTCTTCACTGTCGGCGAGTGTGCCAAGTACAACAAGAAGCAGAGTGAAACCGCCAACAACGCAGAGGATTTTTTTGAGCATGTTACTTGCCGATCGTTCTCCTATCTTTTTTAATTTTTTTATATAATTGATCCATGGCGCCATCATTTGACCCTTGTCTGATATCTACCAGATATTGTATGAGATTCTTTTCCGCCCCTTTGTGTTTTAGGAGCATAGATTGACTATGATTTATGAGAGATTTGATTTTTCTCATATCAGGTTCAAGAAGAACAGCGTTCTCTTGTTTCTTTAGCGCAATCTGCTGGAGTTTGTGTTTTGCTTTATTTTTCGGAATATCGATCATCTGCTTTTCTTTCTGTTCCTTTTCAGCTTTACACTGGCTAATTTTATCCCGTAAGAAAATTATGCCCTTCTTTAATTCTTTGCTACGATTCGTACCTCCCATGTTTGTCATCAGTGTATATATTTTTTCAAACGGCCACAAGACACCCATAAATATAAGAGCGAATGTATTCCCTAGAAGGAGGAGCGGGGTTGTAAGGAGCGACAGGGCTTCTTTGTTGTCTCTGTCCAATTTATAGGCAGCGGTGAAAACTAGTCCTACAAACAGAAGCCAAATGAGAATTGGCAAGATTGCAACTCCCTCTGTATCGATTCTTGCGGCAAGTATACTGGCTATGAGAAGAACAACAAACATGAAAGCAGTAACAGAAAAAACGACACTCATGAATGACGCATCAGGTTTCCTCGATTTTCTTAAAAAATCTATTCCTATATGCAGAACTACCATACACATAAGCGTAATCGCAAGCGGAATAAACCAGCCAAACACTATTTCAGAAACGCCACCTCTACCTTCTGCCCACGCGCTGAAAAAAGTGACTGCTATGACATAATCGACAAGTACAAGAAATAATATTCCAAGCATTGGAGCAATTTCTTTTATCAAGAGGCCGATTTTTTGATGAAGTGTATGAAAAATTCTTTCAGTACCCAGATTTATTTTGATAGCTTTCTCACTCGCACTTTCCTGTATATGCTCTTTTTGTACTGTTGCCAATTCAAGCTTCATGTCCTCAATTCTTTTATTTAGGACTTCAATTTCTAATGCAAGTTGAGTTGATTTTTTCTGGATAGCGTCGTCGTTATCAAATAGGTTAGGATTTGCCATTTTGGTCCTCAACCCGTCCTCTTCTTTTCGGAAATTTTCAATCTTCTGTTCCAATTCTGAGATAGTGGTACGGGTAAGAGCTACACTCTCTTCAAGCGGTACGGACATACCGCTCACCGCTTCTTTATATACGGCCTCAAGGAACGGTTTTACATTATTGAAGACCTCGTGGGTCGGAGAGGATAGTCGGACATATCTCTTTGCAGTACGGTAACCTTTCCTATAGTAACGACTCATGCACCAGATCATATCTATTGAAAGTTAATTGATATAGTATCAAACAAGCGACGAAATAGCTCCTGTGTATCGGAATCTTTCACCCAAATCACATACGCTTTATTTGAAGGGTTATTGTTGAGGTTCAAATCCTTAAGATATTCTTTGCACTCACTTGTTGTGGACGTATCACACCCAGAATACCCGTCAGTTGAATCTCCATCCGTAAAGACAATATACCTGATGGATTGGAATCTATCTTTTTCCAAAACAACTTCACTAGATATATTCTGCAGAAGTCCAGAGATGTTACTCTCCTTGTCAGGAGATGTTTTCCTGTTAGTGTATTCCACATTTATTTTTTCGGTCAGATCTTTTAAAGACATTAAATTTTCAACCCCTTGGCATTTCGTCAATGGTTCATAAGAGTAACCCGTGAGGTTGAGCGTGTTCTTTTTCTGGACAGGATTCCTTTTCGTGGCATCATATCGAAACCTTGGTCCAGTGAAATCTATATTTCGGACACTATCATAATTTGTTCCCAAAAATCGTATTCTAATTTGATCACCAGGTTTCATGACATCAGTACTTAAAATAGTATGTATCTTCGAAATAACTTGATCAAAATAATCATCACCGATGCCATCCACAACAGACCCAGAGATATCAAGAATAATATACATAATCTTGTTCTCTCCTCTTTTTTGACAGCTAAAAAATGGCGACTCAAGATCAAGTTGTTCATCTTCTAATACATGCGCGGCGTTGATATTAAAAAATTCTTCGGTGTATGTCCCGTCAATATTTGGTATCCGATAGTAAATGGAAGATGTGTCTCCATTGGTTTCAACACGCAAACCATCTTTAGGTTCAACAACTTTTATAATATTTTCATACGGTTTAGATTGTGATTGTGGAGGATACATAACCAGCCAGACGCCTCCTCCTATGAGGACAACCGTGACCAGAACTGCGGACACAATCAGTATAATGATACTGCGTTTGTTCTTTTGGAGACTATCCATATTAGTCGCATATGTTACTTTACACTGCTTCATTAAAAATAAGAAGAGCCAGACAACACTCTTCTTTGTCCAGTGTTGTCGGGCTCAACCGAAGACTACGGAGTCTCCGGCGTGAATCACACCGTTTGTTTGCGGGATAGCGAGCCATCCCATCACTTCAAACTTGCCACGATGCGGTGAGCCATCGTACCCTCGCGCGCGGAGCAGAACATCGAGTGCTTTGAGAATTTCCAAATCCCACTTGCCCGTTTCCGGGTTTTGCTCGGTCGCCTTGCATCGCTCGCACAGGTCGTCGATGTGGAGACGAAGGTCGCCGACACACATGGGATAGAGCGACCCCTGTTCAAATTTGCGGACATAGTCAAGCTCCTCCCACGGTTCCATACCACTGACCCAGACATTCATGCGGAAGCGTCTCGGGTCAATCTGCGTTTTCATAAAGTCGCCAAGCGCCTCAACCGAAGCGAGATTGAGGAATGAGACACAGGGCTTGCGGGTATCCGAAAGATACCAGTAGCCGCCGGTGTCAACGACTGACGAAAGCGGAATGCCAAGTCCGGAATCGGCAATGGCTTGTCGCACCAGACCGCGAGACAACCGATACCAACTGTCGAGGTCGTACTCGGTCAAGCCGAGAGACTGATTTGCCATTCCCTCGGTATTCTGGCAGATTTTAAACTGCCCTTTCGGCCTCCATTCCGTCGGCAGACCGTCGTCCTTACGATACAAGGCAACATTACGGTCGCCCTGTACACCGTTTTGAGTACTTGCCCGGATACCTCGCTCCGGGGTTTCAATCCCTGGGAACCCTTTTATCGGGTACACGAATGTCCTGTCAACAATCCCTTCCAACGTCTCTGGCATCGATTTGTCTCCGGCAAAAAGTTGAAGAAGAGAACCTGCATCAAACGCTACAGGGGTAGCGTACAAAAGTCAATGCATATTCCACTGCCGTTGCTTGTTTCTCTCTTCTTTCTCCCGAAACGCTTTTTCAAGGTCAATGCCGTATCTATTGGCGAGCGCAGAAATGTAAATAAGGATGTCCGCCAGTTCTTCTTTGATACTGGTACATGTGGAGTTACTGTCTACTCGCATCTTTTCCTCCTTGCGAATCGCTTTGTACAACTCGCCTATCTCCTCGCCAAGTTGCAGTGCTATCTGAATATTCGAGCTCGTCGTATCAAACCCGCGCTCCGCTTCAAGCTGACGCACGTATTCTTGGATGTCTTTCAGTGTCGAATGGTTTTTGAGGTGAAGCATGTCTCTGTGTCATGTGGGCGACCAGCCGAACTCCGAGTAGTATTCGTTGTTCTGGAAAGCACTGATAGCCGTGACTATGTAATCAATCGTGTTTTCCGGAAGCTGGTCCATCGGGAACCATTTCAGCTCATCGCACTTGTGCGGCTCGCGGTTCTCTATTTCGCCCTCGTATCGGTCTGTCGTCATAAAGAAGTCGATGCGCTCGTCGTCTTTCGCTTTCCGGTGCATGACATGCACTACGCGCAAATTCTTGGGGTCAACACCAATACCAATCTCTTCTTTAAACTCGCGTGCCCCTCCTTCTCGCGCTGTCTCTCCTCCATCCAAGTGTCCCGCCGGAACTCAATAATAGCCATCCATGAATCCGGTGTTACACCGGCGCTGTAAGAGAATCTTCTCGTCTTTGATAAGAAGCAGATAGCTCGACCCGATGTATTTAAAACGGTCAGTCATGAAAGATAGTATACCAGTTGACAGGATCCGTCATAAAATTGTTCCTTCATCTGGTAAAGCTATTTCTCAGAACGGGCTGTTTCTTCCAAACGAGTGCGGTCTTCGGGAGTGAGCGAGGCGATGTGCTCGAGAACATATGCGGCAACTCCCGGATCTTCCGTTTGCACCAGTACTTTTTCAAGTCGCTCCAGCCACCATGTTTCAGTTTCGTTTGGCTCCTCCGCAACGCCCGATTCGACAAGGTTTAAATAAAACAGATAGACGACACCCTCATCGGACTCAATACGCTCCATCAGCGTTTTCGCTTGTTCTCGGGTCAGCTTTTTCCCTCTCGTCTCGTCAAGTGTGAGTACCTCAAATGCCAGATTCGGGTCCTCTATCATCGACACCAGTACCTCTTGCTCATCGCCCGAGAAAGGCTGGTCGATCTCAAGCGTCTCACTTGCCCACACCTCATCGCCTTCGGTTGCCAGACGGTCAAACACTATTTTCCGCTCATCCGCAGACAAGGAAGAAAGATCATGGTCGATCTCCTCGAAATCGCATGTTTTTAATATTTCCAACTTACTTTTAGGTGCTCTTTCAAACATACGTATCAAGTCAACTTCTCGCAATCCATAGACATCTACTCGAGAACATACTCCCACCCCGGTTGCCACGACTTGGTTTTCCGCCAGTCCTCCGCGAACGCTTCCTCCCATGTCTTGCCCTTGAGCAGAATGTCGAGCGCAAGCTGCGGCGCTTGGTGTGCGACGAACGCGACGTGTTTGCCGTCCCAGTCTTTTTTCAAATCGACGAGCAGAGAAGCGATGCGGTGCCCCACATCCTTGAATGACTCTCCGTTCGGATAGGGATTAGCGATGAATGGCGTTTGCGACTTCAGTATATCTCGAATCGGCTTTCCCGTCATATCCCCGTCATTGATTTCGCGCAGGCGCGGTTCGCGGATGACCTTGTAGCGGTTGCCGAACGCCAGTTCCGTCGTCTGTACCGCCCGCGGAAGATCGGAAGTAAACACCGCGTCAAACGCAAGTCCTTCCGTGAGGCGGCCGAGCTTTTTCGCATCCTCGACACCTTGCTCCGAAAGTCCGATATCCGACTGTCCCGACGCGATCCCACGCTCATTATATGGTGTCGTCCCGTGAACGAAGTAAGTAATGTTGACGCTCATGGCTAAAAGTTTGCAGACGTTCTCTATATTTCTACGGAAAATCAATAATAGCATTTTTATTTTCCTCTAGAGCGGGTTGTCCGAGGCAGTTGGTTTCATGTAGACAACATCTTGATTTTTCATCTCTCTTGTTAATGAGACGAGGTCATTTGAATAGCCAACGACCTTGTCATACATCGGGGAAAGCGCGACCCATTTTCCTTCGTGTTCTTTTTTGATGATGTTGGAGAGATTGTAATTCTTCATAGTGCTATTGTATCAAAACTTAGGTCCGGTTTCCAGTTTTCGTCTTGTTTCGCGGAGGGCGATTTTCGGTAGGGTGAGGGCGTTTTTCGAGAGATATGTGGCGACCTCCTTTCGATGAAAAGCAATCATTGAGCGAAGGAGCCAAGAGATGGCTTTCGTTACAAGTATCTCTTTTTCTGGTTTGAGAGTGTCAATTATTTCAAACGCGAGGTCGCGGAGCCGTCTGTCACTGTTGTGGCATACGGGACCGGTGAGAAGGACAAGCGAAGCGCGGCGTTTGTGGATATTTTTGTCTTTGGACAGGCGTTTCATAAAGGTCTTCCAGACGGACCAACGGGAAAGCAACTCCTCGGCGGTAAATATGCTCTGGCAAAGATGGTCTACCTCCGCCCATCCGCTTACATAAGAGAGCCATCGGTCTATGTCCGTTACCTTCACACTGGTACGCATTTTTGGAGAGAGTCCGAGGAGAATTGAAGCGATCGTTTTTTCCTCATGTGAATCGCCTTTATACAAACTATCAAGAATGGCAAAAAAATCGCGGGGAGAAATCTCTGTATGAGCGCTCATCCACTTTTTGACTATTTTGCGCCGCTCGGGTACCGACACATTATAAAAACGGTGGACGCTTCCGAGGTAGGATTTGCTACCGTGGTGACCGACCGACCCGGTACCTGCGACCCGTCGCACTTCTTTCATTAATTTCTTATGTTCGGGATGCATGGGTATATTGAGTATCTAAAAATCCGCAAAGATGCGTTTCTCGCTGGGGTCTATTCTCACCTTCCCGCCGTACGGCATGGGGACGTGGGGGTCGGTGTGGCCAAAGTCGAGATTTTGAACGACGGGGATGTCGGGGTTGTAGGCGCATACTGTTTTCAGCACGGTTTTTCGTTGTGTTGCTCGATATACCTCTTTTTCTTCGGGAGTATTCTGCTTGTCGAATTCC
>DATDXL010000080.1:0-4314 GCA_036517235.1 Minisyncoccota bacterium | reverse complement strand
AAAGCCGAGGGTCGCTAGACTCTGAGAGTTCTAACTCGAAGAGTCAGTTTTGGGCCTCCACAATGGTAGAGGGTTCAAGAACATTTTCTTGCGAGAGGACAGCGGGGTTGCGGTCGCCAAAGCCGTGGCCCAGCCAGATGTAGCTCCAGCGCCACCTGTCACCGTCCCAGGAGAGGTAAAAAACATACAGGCCACCGCCGCCAGAGCTGCGGTAGATGGTTCCCCAGAAGCAGACCAACTTGCCCTTCCAATCGGGAGGGATGAGTTCGGGGTGGGCCAGATACCAGTCGAGAACGTTTGCGTTCATGACGGGCATCGTTCGAAGCTCCTCGCGAAGCTCGTTGCCCCCCATGACCTTGCCATCCCGCTGGTTCTTGGAGAGATGGAGTGTGATCTTTGATGGGTCGTACTCCACCTGACCGCCCTTGCGGTGTTCCTCCACTTCCCAGCCTTGAGGCAGGAAGGGATCGGCGTCACAATCAATGACATGCTTGACCATGGTAACTCCTTTCCTTGTTTGCTATAAGAATTCTCTCGAAGAGATTACCCCCAAATGATTATTTTGTCAATGAGGGCTGCAATTGCCGCTCGCGCCCTCATTTTTCGCCAAGGATGCTTCGGTGAGAAGAGGGGAAGCTTCCCACTCTCCGATTTCTGCTTAAACCTTACACCTAACACCTTAAACCTTCCCCTTCTTATTCCAAAATGCCGTCTAAATTTACATCGTAGAGAATTTGTTCCTGAACGAGACGGTAGTTTATGATTTCATCTTTTTTAAACCAAAGAGCTATCTCGGCTTCAGCTTCCTTTACAGAACCGGACGCATGAAGAATGTTTCTGATGGCACGGCCATCGGCATCGGTCATTTCGTATGAATCAAGAACAAAGTCGCCGCGGATCGTGCCGACATCAGAAGTAAGCGGCTCCGTGCCCCCTGTAAGTTTCCGGACAATCGCCACGGCGTGAGCTCCCTGCCAGACCATTAAAATTATTGGCCCGCCGGTAATATATTTTTTCAAACGCTCAAGAAGAATTTCGGTTACCTTAAGAGGATCTTTTTCCGGAGGATCCAAACCCTTATCAAGATACCCCTTAATGGTCTTCTCTCCCGTAATGCGACGCCAGTGTGGGTCGAGAGTGTAGTGCCGTTCGACGATTTCAGCCGACGGCACAATCATTTTGAGCGCGGTAAGCTTAAGGCCAATTTGTTCGTACCGCCGCACGATTTCACCAATAAGAGAGCGCTGAATACCGTCAGGCTTAATAATGACAAGCGTCCGCTCTTTACTTGGATGAGACATGGGAAAAGTATATCATGGGACGGTTTAAGGTGTGAGGTGTAAGGTTAAAGGAAAGAGATTGAAGATAGAAGGATGGGAAGGGGAAAACCGACATACACAAATAAAGCGCTATAGATTTTTATTTGTGTATGTCGGTTTTGTTGCTAAGTCTATTGGGTTTATTCAAGAGTTAAAATAAGTGGGTCGTCGTTCGTGATTGCAATCGTATGTTCACTATGAGCACTTCGGGAGCCGTCGGCGGTACGATAGGTATATCCGTCAGAATCAAGAATAATTTTGTCAGTGCCTAATGTAAGCATTGGTTCGATCGCTATCACCATACCCGAAACGAGACGCATTCCCCTGTTTTTCACTCCGCTGTTTGGGACCTGGGGTTCTTCATGAACAGCGTGACCTACCCCATGACCGCATAACTCGTTCACAATACCAAAACCATCCCTTGAAGCGCGCTTTTTTATTGCATACCCTATATCTCCGATTGTTCCTCCGACACGTGCGGCTTGAATGCCTAAGAGAAGTGTCTCACGGGTGACCTCAATAAGTTTTCTTGACTCAGGACTGATATCTCCAACTCCCACAGTAATCGCCGCATCAGTGAACAATCCTTCATGAATAAGACCAAGATCAATACCGACAATGTCTCCTTCGTGTATAACCTTCTTGCCTTCGTTCGGAATACCGTGAACAACTTCATCATTGATAGAAACACAAATACTTCCCGGATACGGACGCGTTGCGCCAGCCGGCGTGTAGTGTAAAAAAGAAGCCCTGTCGCCACCCTCGATGATCATCTGTTCCGCAAGAGTATTTAGTTCTGAAGCGAGCACGCCGGGCATGACACGAAGAGAAAGCGCCTTGAGAATTCGCGCAAGACGCCGACCCCCTTCACGCAATATGACAATTTCTTTTTCAGTTTTTATGAGACTCACGAGAAAAAAATATAGGTTCTATATGCTTCATACTATCGGCATGAACTGCTTCGATCGGCTGTTCGCCATCAACTTCGATAAAACGATAGCGAGGATTATTTTTGAAATATTCGATCGCTGGCGCCACGTCGCTTTCAAACCAATCAAGACGGCGCTTAATGTCGTCGGTCGAGTCATCGGCCCGACCACGGGAAAGAAGGTGTTTTTCTGACCACTTGCGAGACACATTGAGATGGATAATAAAAGGCTGTTCAAATCCATAAAATTGAAACATAGTGTCCACAATATGAGCTTCAGAAAGCGAGCGCGGCGTTCCGTCAATGACGAGATGCTCTCGGCCGGTGAGACCGGCGACAAGTTCATGAGACCACATCCAAATTGCCAGAAAGTCCGGCTGGTGGCCGCCGATGTCGGCGATTTTCTTCGCAAGTCCGTTAGTATAGCCCGACTTTTCAATAAAATTACGGAATCCTTGCCCGGTCTCAAGATAGAACATTGGCAATTTTTCCTGATCATGCGCCTCAATAAAGTCGCGCAGGAGTTTTGCCTGCGTTCCCTTCCCACACCCCGATCGGCCGATAAATAGAAAACTTTCTGCGGACATTATGGATAGTGTAGCACATCTTGAGTCGCAGAAGAGAGAGGGCGTTGTAGCTAGAAATAAACGACACCGAAATCTCTCGGGTAGATAGTAAATAGGGTACCGTGTTTACATGAATATGCAACACAAAAAAGGCATCTTTGAAGAAAAGTGTGAGGAATACTGGAAAGCCGGGAAAAAGCGGAAAAGCGTGATTTTGAGTTCCTTAGTCGAAGTAACAGGACTCAGAAGAAAGACCTGCATCAAACGGTTAAGAAGAATGCAGTTACGAGATCCTGCCCATGGAGAAAGTCGCGGACGTCCCCGGTATTACACGCCCCACGTCATTGCTGCATTGTTGGAAGTCTGGGAGATCGGCAGCGAAGCCTGTGGGGAGAATCTCCACCCTCTCATCAACGAGTACATTGACATTCAGATCAGAGAGAAGGAATGGAAACATGACGATCTTGTGACCGGCAAGCTCCGTAAGATGAGCATGGGAAGTGTGAAATATTACGTCGGAGGATTTACGAGAACCAGAAGGAACTTTGGGGGGCAAAGGCACCACGGAGAAGAGCCGTGTGATCTCAATGGTGCCAATTCGTATGGACGGCTGGGACAAAGCCGAGGTCGGCGTCACGCAAGTAGATACCGTGGCGCATTGCGGAGATACCGTGGTCGGCGACTATGCAATTACGACAAACGGCGCTGATGTGGCCACACTGTGGGACACCCGGAGAGCGCAGTGGTGCAAAGGGCAGGAAGCCACCAGGACCAGCCTTGAAGCTATGAGGAGAGACTCGCCTGTTTTGTGGACGGAGGTTCACCCGGATTCCGGATCGGAGTTCATCAACCTGCAATACATCAGGTACGCGGAAGAAACTGGTCTTCGCATGACCCGTTCACGGCCGTACCACAAGAACGACAACTGCTTTGTCGAAGAAAGAAACGGCCATGTTGTTCGAGCATACGTCGGATATGCTCGGTTGAATGTGAGAAAAACGGTGGATGCCCTGAACGATCTCTATGATGTTTTGACTCCGTACCTGAACCATTTCATTGCCAACCGAAGAATCGTTTCAAAGAAACGAATCGGGGCCAGATGGAAAGTGATGCGCGAGAAAATCGCCAAGACCCCTTACCGACGCATGTTGGAACGCGAGGATGTACCAGCAGAAGTGAAGGAAAAATTACGAAAAGCTCATACGCTTTTTAACCCGGCAAAAATGAAAAAGGAGATTGACCGACTCTCAAAAAGAGTTCATGCTATCCAAAGCAAATACGGCAAACCGAAAAAATCGCCGAGAAATTACTAAAACAATTTCGGTGTCGTTTAATTACTATCTACTACGAGGGTCGCTCCCCCCAGATGAAAGGAGACTTTCGCCTGTGGGCTCGCTAGGAATTATAAGGAGGTGAGTAGAAAATCACATCTGGCGGCAGGAGCAGAGCGACTCATGTGATTTTCGTACACGAACCGACTATAATTTTCAATCACCGAAGC
>DATDXL010000079.1:0-10153 GCA_036517235.1 Minisyncoccota bacterium | reverse complement strand
CGCCTTCATCATCTTTATCTATTTTGGAAAAGCTGTGAAGGATAGCATTGAGCGGATCGTGGTCAAAGGTATCGTAGGTGCGAATGGGAAAGGCGTGATCAGCGGAAAATGTCGCATATGAACCTGTTGAAAATCCCGTTTCATTGAAAATATTATAGTCATCCTTGCGTTCGGCGATCTTAGCATCGTGGAATACCGCACGAATGTGCTTTTCAAAAAGGTTCCGTTTGCTGTCCGGGACCGCAGCATAGAACACGAACTCCTCGCTGTGGTTGGCAACGGCAAGCTCCAGCGTAAAGTAATTGGGACCAATGACTTCTTTATCACGCACCGCCATCATGCCCGCATAAAACTGCTCCATCGAAGAGAGCAACTCTTTGAGGGGCTTCTCAGGAGCTTTCGGATCCCGCTCGGGAAGCGAGATCTCATATAGGGTCATCTGAAGCGCTCGGTAGAGGGGATTTCTCGCCCCCACTCCGGTCTCAAATCCCGCTTTTACGTATTGGACCAGGAATCTCTCGAAGTCATCGGTGAGATGCGGATTATCGAGCTTATCCGCGAGCGCGAGCGCGTTCTTGATGCCTTTCTCGACTACCAGTGCTGCAAGCTGTGCAACCTGCGCATCGTGTGGCTCAGGTGTAAGCTGAACGTGGTAGCGGGCGAGTTCCGATTCGTTTACCCGCATAGCGGGCGATAGAACGCTCTCTGTTGGAGCTTTTTTATACTCGCCCATAGTTTCTAGTGCCGCCCTATGAGAAGCATCGCGTATGCCCTGCTCTGCAAGCCGCCGCTCATTCAGAGCGACTTGGCCACGCAAAAACTGCAGCTCTTCCTCGGGGGAATTGAATGTCTTTTCGGGTGCTTTATATCCTGACTCCATCCCGTTAGAAATAGGAAACGCCCCAGCAAACATTGGGCGTATTCCTACTGTGGATGAGTTTATAATGCGATTGATGCCTTGTCATACTATTTTTTATAGGGCATTTCCGTTGTGTCGTTATTGATTTGATGTTTTTTCGAATGAATACAAATATACCACCGAATGCCGCCAGTCATAACCATGTCATTTCTAACGGGATCCATGGGCTTCATTATAGCGCCCAAAAACCACCAGCAAAAGGAATAGTGGGCTAGTCCGTGCTATCCCAAATGAGTCGAATCTCACTCTCCTTGCTGTTCTTTTCGAAATTCCTCAAACTTCACGTGTGTTTGCTTATCAGGAATAGCTCCCTCATCACCGTGCAAGGCTTGTACCTTATCTGCAGACGAAGGCGAAAACGCGGTGCCGGAGACATCGGGGGCTTTTCTCTTTTCTGACTTCTTCGTTTCTTTTTGGAAGGCACGAACAGCTTCGATCAGCTCCTCCCTTGCAATAGGCGACTCGTCAAAATCTACCGGATGTGTTTCCTGCATTTCCCCCCAATCTCCCATTTTTGGTTCTTGTTCTATACCCATAGAGTAATCAAGCAGATGATAGCACCTCCATAGTACTTCACCTATTCCGTTAGAATCTCCGGATCCTCTTCGGTTATCAGTACCGTATGCTCAAAATGCGCGCTACGCTTGCCGTCTTTGGTGCGGAAGGTAAAACCATCGTCATCGACATAGATTTCGTCTCCTCCCTCGTTTATCATCGGCTCGATGGCAATCACCATACCGGGTTTCAGTATCGCGCCGTTCCCGCGTTTCCCGAAGTTAGGGATGAAGGGGTCTTCATGCACGCCATATCCCACACCGTGACCGGCAAGCTCGCGCACGATGCCGAATCCGTGCGGTTTGATGAATTGCTCAATGACATACCCGATGTCTCCAACATGTTTCCCTGCTCGGGCGGCAGAAATGCCGATCCCGAGCGCCTCTTTTGTAACATGAATTAGTTTTTTTGCATTTGCGTCAATACCACCAATTCCTATAGTAACCGCGCTGTCGAGGTAAAGGCCTTGATGGATAAGGCCCATATCCAGCGACACCACATCTCCGTTCTTCAGAATACTTGAAGCTTTCGGAAGTCCATGCACTACCTCATCATTGATGGAAACACAAAGGCTCGCGGGGTAGGCATGATCGGATCCACGCGCCTTGTAGTGCAAAAAGGAGGGAGTATCTCCTCCGTCACGCACCATTTTCTCCGCGAGTACATCAAGCGCCGTAGCCGCTACACCCGGTTTCGCAGCAACCGCAACAGCATCAATAACCTGCGCCAAACGCCTCCCACCTTCACGGAGGTGTGTAATATCTTGCGGAGTCTTTATCGTTATCATCGTAACAAATTAGCTCGCAAACCCGATCTTTCGCAAGATCTCCTCATGGACTTTCTCAATAGTCTGCTCGCCATTAATCTCGTGGAACTGGCAATCGGGGCTTTCTCGGTAGAAGGCGACTACTTTGGAAACATCCGAATCATACCAGTCTTGCCGTGACTGTATGCTCGAAGCGCTGTCGTCCTGTTTGCGTCCACGGCTCAAAAGCCTCTCTGTCGCCCACTCTCTTGAGACATTCAGTAACAAGATATGCGGTTTCTCCCAGCCATAAAACTTCCCGGCCGTATCGAAAATCGTGGCTTCATTAATTTTCCTCGGCGAACCATCGATTATCACATGCGAATCGGGTTTAACCTCTTTGACAAAAAAATCTGACCACATATTGATGGCCAAGAATTCTGGGAAGAGCCCCCCTCGTTCATACAACTCTTTTGAGATCTTCTGGGTGTAGGTCTCGCCAGTGATAAATTCGCGGAACTGCTTGCCAGTATGAAGATAGACGATACCGCGCTTTGGATCGCTCTTTTTGAGGTAATCCATAAGCATGCCGACCTGCGTGCCTTTGCCGCATCCCGACCTTCCTATAAAATTAAAGACTTGAGGTTTTGCAATCACAAATTAAGTATACTCAGAAAATGCTAACTAATGAAGATTGCATTAGATCCGGAATAGTTGGCAAATATATACTTTCGTGATAAAACGGCTACAGAAAAACAGGTCGGCGGACCCTAAACGCGAGGAGATACCATGAACCAAACAGACCTAGAAAGGCTCGAACGGGCTCGCTCTGAAAACTCGGATTGGATTGAGGAATTAGAGCGGGCAGTGGATGAATTGGGAGCTCATTTGAAAAAGGTGTTTCCTGGAAACAGGAATTACCTCCCACGGAGGATCCACTTCTACAATAAGCCAGACAAAGGCTTCGAGATAATGAGACCTCAAGACAGCGGCGGATGGGAGCTTACTGACAAGAGAAAACCGGTGGAGGCCATGCTCAAGCTCTCAGATGAGATCCGAAATGGCTGGCTCAAAGAGGTCGCGGAACTCCTTGAACAACATACGCAGAAAATAAAATCCGCGGCGAAAACAATCCAAGCTCACACCGAAACCGACCTCGTGCTCACTTCCTGAACTGACGATATCGTCTAACTCAAATCACATTCCTCGAGAGGAATGTGATTTTTCTTTTCTAACACCCACATGTAACAATGGCCACTAGACATCCTTACTTAATAATTATACGTACGTATAATTATTAAGTAAGACCCTGCTGGCCCGGACCCCGAATTTCATACACCAACCTTGTATAATTAGTGTCTAACAAATGGGGTCCAGTACAGGATCGCACACGCGGACTGCATTTTCAATACACCGTCTAGCAAACATCCGTTCTTTGTACGAAAAAACCGTGGCGGAATTGATACGGGGTTGTAGCAGAACATAGTCGTCCTTAGGACTTCTTGTTTTGCTCAATATTCGCGCATCGAAATCTGTGCGTCGATTTTCTTGATGAGATCGAGGACGACTGATACCACGATGAGGAGGGCGGTACCGCCGATAGCGAACGACGCGACGCCGGTAATGGACTGCATGATAAGAGGCAAGATAGCGATAATGCCGAGAAACAGAGCTCCTACGAGGGTGATGCGTGTCAGTATTCGCGAGATATACGCAGCGGTAGAAGAACCGGGACGAACTCCGGGAATGAACGCACCGTTCTTCTGCAAGTTCGTGGAAAGAGTATTGGGGTCAAAGGTAACGGCGGTATAGAAATAGGTGAACACCACGACAAGAACGAAGTACGCGCCAGAGTAAAGCCACATGTTGGTTAGAAATGACATGAGTATAGAAGAGATCGTTTGTATGATAGAACTATCGAACGTGGCAAGAAAATTGACGATCATTTGCGGAAACAGGAGGATGGAGAGCGCGAAGATGATGGGGATAACGCCAGCTTGGTTAAGACGCAAGGGAAGGTAGGTAGACACACCGCCATAGACGCGGGTACCGCGTACACGACGAGCATAGGTAATGGGAATCGGACGTTCAGCTTCAGTCACCACCACTACCCCTAGCACCACCAAAAGCGCGGCAACAAGGAATCCTATGTAAAGCGGGATCTGTGAGGGATCAAAGGTAAACGCCAACTGGCTTACCGTCGAAGGAACTCCGGCAACGATGCCCGCGAAGATGAGAAGGGAGACGCCGTTGCCAATGCCGAACTCGGTCATAATCTCACCGATCCACATCAAGAGGATCGAACCCGCGGTTACGATGATGAGGGCAACCAACATGTCGATTCCGCTTAGATTAGGAAGTACCTGCTGTCTCTCAAGAAGCACCAAGAAGCTGTATCCTTGGATTAGGGCAAGGGGAACGGTGAGCAATCTTGAATACTGTGCGAACTTCATCCGTCCCGCCTCTCCCTCTTCTTGGTAGAGTTGTTTAAGCTTGGGGAAAATCATGGTCAAAAGCTGCATGATGATGGTAGCGGTGATATACGGGCCAACACCCAACATCATGATAGAGAGGTTAGAAAGCCCCCCTCCTGAAAAAATATCGAGGAGTCCAAGGAATTGGTTGTTCGAAAAGAGGTTCTGAAGCTGAGCCGTATCAATCCCAGGAATCGGTATCGTCGCAAGAAGCCGAAAGAGAACGAGAACAGCTAACGTGAAGAGAACGCGTTTGCGGAGCACGCTGTCCTTAAACACCATCGTTACTTTTTCAATAAAGGTTTTCATTCCGTTAGAAATCTTATTGTTATGGACTTGCTTCTTATACCGAACCTTGTCACCAACTTTACTTTTTTACACCCAACCCCGTTTTAGTACGGTCACGTAGCGCGACCTATTTCTAACGGGACTAAGCCTAGTCTACTACTATAGTACCACCTGTTTTCTCGATCTTTACCTTAGCCTGAGCAGACACCTCGCACTCCTTTATTGTGAGCTTTTTAGTGAGCTCTCCGTTGGAGAGGATCTTGACCCCGGGAAATGTTCCTCCTCGACGCACAATGAGCCCTTTCTCAACAAGAGTCTCGGGGCTTACAATACCACCTGCAGAAAAATACTTCTCGATTTGCACGAGATTAACTACAACAGGCTTTTGCTGAATGCTCATGTTGCTATTCTTGCCTCGACCCCTCTGTCTGGGAAGTCTTCTGACTATATCCCTGATTTCCGGGCGCATCTTTCTTCCCGCCCGCGCCTTTTGCCCTTTGGTTCCACGACCCGAAGTCTTACCGCGCTTGCCACCTCGCCCGACTTGTCTTGCACGTTTACGCGAATGTAGTTGTTGTATATTGTGTAGTTGCATGAATGTTATTCTGCATTACCTTCAGGCATTTTGGGGCTTTCACCCTTTACCACAGGGGCTATGCCCCCAAAAGTTTTGAGACGAGAAAGGGCCTCTATCGTGGCGCGAGCTGTATTAAGCCCATTCTTGCTTGGTGAAAAGATTTTCGCGGTAATATCTTTTATGCCCGCAAGCTCAAGCACACTTCTCGCCGCGCTTCCCGCCACCACGCCCCTTCCGGGCGAGGGCATGAGCATGACCCGAGCACTTGAGTATTTTGCTTCTATTCGGTGCGCAATGGACGACGAAGGCGTAGTGGCAATCTTTACCAAATTTTGTTTTGCGTTTCTAAGCGCTTTATCAATAGCGATAGCAGTGTCAGCTCCTTTTCCAGTTCCTACACCCACTGAACCTCGACGGTTGCCAATAATCATAGCGACGCTAAAGCTGAAACGGCGCCCACCAGAAGAAACGCGCGCGACGCGTCTAATATTTATGAGCTTCTGGTCAAACTCGGAACGTGCTCTCGGCGGACGCGTTGACCTGCGTGTGTTTTTCTTTCGGGAAAATTGCGGACCTCTCATTCCTCCAAAACCCCCGCGACTTTCTCGAGAGTCAGAAGCCGGGGCGCTCGGCGTCCCACTTGCCACAATCTTCTTTTCTTTTGTATCTACAACGTCACTCATATATTTATATTAAAACTTCAACCCCCCTTCACGAGCTCCATCGGCAACAGCCTTGATCTTGCCTGCGTAGATATATCCTCCGCGATCAAACACCACTCGCTGTATGGATTTTTTGACCGCAAGCTCTGCGATGGTCTTTCCGAGCAAAGAAGCATTTTCGAGAGGAGTCTTTCCTTTGAGACCTTTTGTGGAAGCTGCAGCCAGTGTAGTTCCTTTTTCATCATCGATAAGCTGCGCCGAAAGGAATCGGTTCGATTTGAATACACAAAGGCGGGGACGGGTCGCGTCACCACTGACACGAGCACGAATGCGTTTGTGAAGCCTTTCATGTCTTAATTTTTTGTAGTTTTTTCGTATTGCTCTCATGATATTTAGGTAGCTCCGACTGCAGCTGCTTTCTTTCCTTGCTTGCGCTTAATGACCTCATCCTCATACCTGATACCTTTTCCTTTGTACGGTTCAGGGCGCTTGAGATTCCTTATGTGCGCGGCAAAACTTCCCACAAGCTCCTTATCGATCCCTGCGATCGTAACGGTGCCCTTTTCTGTCTTTACCTGCAATCCTGCCGGTACCGCGATCTTAATAGGATGCGAGAATCCGAGGTTAAAGACCATTTCATTTCCTTTCACCTCAGCCTTGAAACCAATGCCTTCAATGATGAGTTTTTTCTCAAAAGGTTTGTTGACGCCCGCTATCATATTCTTGAGATGAGAGGTGTACGTACCCCACAGAGCTCGAGCTTCTTTTGCTGAAGACTTGAGTGTAAGGGTGATCGAATCAGCAGCAACGACCATTTCAATGGTCGGCTTAAAATCGCGCGAAAGCTCGCCAAGCGGTCCTTTGACGCTGACTTTCCCGTCGACAATCTTTACGTCGGTCTTAGCAGGGATGGTGATAGGTTTTTTTGCTAGTCGTGACATAGAGTTACCAGATTCTAAAAAGCAGCTCGCCTCCAAGACCTTGTCTCTTGGCCATGCTTCCCGTCATGATGCCTTTGGGAGTCGAGACTATAAGCCTGCCAATACCGTTAAGCACGGGGTAGAATGTTTTTGCCTTCCCATAGACACGGCGAGACGGTTTGGAAAGCCGTGTGACACCAGCGATCTTGGGATTCTTGCTCTCATCAAAGGCAAGCGAAACCTCTATGAACTTCCGCATCTTCCTCCCCTTTCGTTCAATAGAGGTCAGGTATCCTTCTTTATGTAACACTTCGGCAATAGAAGCTATCATTTTTGAGTATGGAAAGAGGACGCTTGGCTTTTTTGCCTTTCCCGCATTCTTCAACTGTACGATGAAATCTGAAACGTTGTCCTTTACCATCCCGTTAGAAGCAGGAACCGAACCACTCGGTTCTGCTCGTGGTTACCTTGATAAAATCTCGATTGTTGTTGGTTAGTGTTATCATTGGACATTGTTTTTTGTATTTGTGTTCCGCGGCTTCTAACGGGATTACCATGATGATTTCTTAATGCCTGGAATCATACCTTCGTTGGCATACTCACGGAAACAGATGCGACATAGACCGAAGTCACGCATGAACCCGCGCTTTCTACCACAACGGAAACAGCGCCGCACCACGCGACTTTTAAATTTCGGTTTCTTGAGCGATCGTACGTAGGTTGATGTCTTTGCCATGATACTAATATACGAATTACGCGAATCTACGAATGGATACAAATACCTCAAATCCATAAGGAACCGCTCTCTCCATTGGCAGTGATTTGCAGATTCGTATCATTTGTAGATTGGTATTTTCAACTAAAAAAGTCATTGGTTCGATGGGTATCGTCCGCTTTATCTGTAACTTAAGGTGTTCCAAAGCGGAGATTCCAACAGTGCCAATACTTTTCAAGCTCTCCGTAGAGGGCTTTGCCATACTAGCAGAGGGAGAAAGAGGTGTCAAACCTAAAGAGCAGTGCTTGTAGCCTGGGGAAGGAACCTGAACGTGGAGATGATCGCATTGAAAATTCCCGAGTCAATCGGTTGACTGGTCGTAGAACTAGAAACGGTATAGAACTCATCGGAAAGAAGAATGGTATCTCCTTTCTGTGTATAAAACGCAACTGTATTAGTAAGGCCACTTGCCGGTAAGATCTTCCCGGGGACGACTTGGATCGACAAAGATCCTAGATCGGACGTTTCGATACTGGCAGATTCCTTGCCCCGATCAGACAACCTCCACAACTCCGGATACTTCACTTCAAAACCGTAGATGTCATCACGATACGCCTGCCAGTTTGTCGTTGAAGTAGCAAAGTTATTTACAGGAACTGTCGGCATGACGTTGTTCTGCTCATTTTGCAAAGAAATGTCCGATTCCGAGTTCCCCAATAGCTTGTCGGCATACGTCACAATTTGCGGCAAGAAGTAATAAACAGCACCGCCAACGACAAGAAGAGCAACGACCGTCACAATGAACGGCATGCGACTATGGCGTATGGGTGAGAGAGTTTGCGTTTGCGGCATCTGCGATACCGGAGGTTTTGCTTCTGTAACCACGGCTGGCTGAAAAGGATTCTGGAGTACTGGCGCAGGAGGCATCGGTGTCGGAGGCGGTACAACGGCATTAACGTCAGCAACACCCCATCCGATTTTCAAGAGTTCAGCGCGAATAGCATCATCAGAGAGACCCGCACCGCGAGCTTTTTGCACATAGTCATTGAGTTCCAACGTTACTACCATAAGCACATTGTAACAGAATATACAGGTTGGGCACTCGCAGGGTGTGTAAAAGTAAAGGCGCCGCCCCCCAAAAGAAGTGGTGCCCTTACTAAAGAGAGAGTGTATCTCCCACGTTTTAGCTCTTCTTGAATGGAAACCCGAGATGCTTCAAAAACAACTCGGCAGCCTTCTTGTCTGTTGCCGTTGTAACAACAGTGATAGAGAGTCCGAACACATCTTTGAGATCCTCATCCGGTGTTTCTGGAAAGATGGTATGTTCTTTGACACCTATCGTAAGATTCCCCATCTCATCTATCGAGGAAGTGGGAAGTCCTTTGAAATCTTTCGTACGAGGGAGAGCGACATTCAGGAGTCTATCCAGAAAATCGAGCATCCGCTTCCCACGGAGCGTAACCTGATAGCCTACGGTATCTCCTTGGCGTACTTTGAATGACGCAATAGATTTCTTGGCCCCACGCACTGAGGATTTCTGTCCAGTAATCTTCATGAGACGCTCGAGCACTACCTCGTTCTTCTTTTTGTCCTTGAATGAACCTGTACCAACGTTAACCACCACCTTCACCAGACGAGGTGTCTGCATGACATTCTCAATCCCAAGCGGGCCCTTGAGGTCTTTGAAAGCTCCGATTTGTTTTTCCTTGGTTGTTTTCATCCCGTTAGAAATCTGCTTGTTTATTAATATCGTTTTTATCGATTATCCGTAAATTTGTATCTTACTTACTTACTTTCCCCCGTTTTACAACGGTCGTCCCCGACGACCTATTTCTAACGGGATTCATGAAAATGCTTATGCAAGGGTTGCACCGCTTTTTTTGCTAACACGGACAAACGAGTCGCCGATGCGCTTTTTGCCGATACGTGTTTGTTTACCGCTTGAAGGATCTATTACCGCTGCGTTGGAGACGTGGATGGGAAACGTCTTGTCTACAATCTGTCCCTTCTGATCGGTTCTACGAGGCTTCTGGTGTTTCTTGCGCACATTCACCCCCTCAATGAGAACGGTGTTGTGCGCAGGAAAGGCCTTCAAGACTTTACCGGTCTTTCCTTTTTCTGTCCCAGAAATCACTATGACGTTGTCTCCTTTCTTGATATTCATCCCAGTTAGAAATTTACGAGTGAATAATTCTGCGCAGTGCGGCCGAGTAAGTACGTCCCGTCGAAGCGAAGCGCTGCGCCGTAGAGAGGAAAGGAGCTATTCGCTCCTCGCCCGCCCGCGCGTTGCGCGCAGGC
>DATDXL010000078.1:0-5686 GCA_036517235.1 Minisyncoccota bacterium | reverse complement strand
GGTCGCGTACATTTCAAAAAAGGCCGGTTCCTGAAAGGGAATCGGTCTTTTTATCCCGTACCAATCCTAGGGCGAGTGCGGACAGCCGATATGGTTGCAATATTTTATGTGCGGTGTAGTGTAATCGAGGTTCAGTTCAACCTCTACCTAGAAAGGAAAACACTGTTTATGTATATTGACGCTAATCCCATTCGCCCTCGTGACGATATCCCGGGGATGGTCTTTTTCTCGCTTGTGGGACTCGTGATTTGCTGGTTCTTCGGGCTCGTGCCATACGTTGGTGTCCTGCTCGCAAGCGTAGCGATCTTTTTCTTGGGGATGGGCCTCGGCTATATCCTGATGTGTTTTTTGCCGAGGGTGATTGTGGTCGTCTCGACGGTCGCGGGTTATGTTGTGGGTTTTTCCCACGGTACCTTGAAGGCCTACGCCAGTGTGACTCAGCCCTGGTTTTACATTGCCATCATCGTGGCAGGTGGCCTCTTTACCTGGGGGTATAACTTCGGATACAGAAAGGCGACGAAGGAAGAGAAGAGAGACGCTGGAGAATCTGTGGAGTAAGAGAGTCCAAGACCGCCCAAGCGACCATGCGTCGCCCAAGGCGGTTTTTCTTTTACGCAGATGAGGTCTCCGACGTGGTAGAATCAACTCATGGAAACATACAGCTGGTACGCACAGCTCGTGAAGCCCGCGTGGGCGCCGCCTTCGTGGCTCTTTGGTCCGGTCTGGACCGTGCTCTACGCCATCATCGCGGTTTCGTTCGGCGCGGTGTTCTATAGAGCGTTCACGAAACAGATTCCCTGGACGGTCGCTCTGCCCTTTGCCCTCAACCTCGTTTTTAATTTTGCCTTTACCCCGCTCCAATTCGGTTTGCAGAATAATCTCTTGGCGGCGGCGGACGTTCTCCTTGTCCTCGGCACGCTCGTCTGGGCGCTCGTCGCGGTTTGGAAAGCATCGCCGAGACTTCGTTGGGTGGTCTACGTCAACATCCCATACCTTCTCTGGGGCGCCTTTGCCACGGTCCTCCAGCTGACGGTAACGTATCTCAATTTCTAATACTATTTTTGGGAGAAGGCGGTTTTTCTTTTTGTCTGTTTCTCACTTTTCCAACCGTTCAACAACATACCAACAAACTGGAGTTTGTTGGTATGTTGTATAATGAGGGAATGGGAAAATTGAAGACTGCAAAGCAGATGGAGCGCCACCTCAAGGGTATGGCGAATCATCACCGCATAGAGATTTTGCTTCATGTGGCGGAGAATGAGGGTGTCACGCTCGAAGGAATCATAGAAAGTCTCAACGCCAACGAGAAGACGATAGGCGAGCACACGAGGCGCCTCTATCATGCCGGATTGATAAACAAGAAATACAACGGCAAGTTTGTGGAACATTCGCTTTCGCCGTACGGAAAAAGATTTGTCCACTTCCTGAAAACATTTCAACAGGCGTAAAGCTTGGTCTCGTCTGATACAAAACTTATACCAACATACTGGAGTTTGTTGGTATGAGAATTTGTGAGTGTGGGGGGGAGATGGGATTTATGATTTAGGAATTATGAATTACGAACGAGAGAAAGCGCCTCTTGTCGAGAGACGGCAAAACTTGTCCCGAATTGGTTTAGGTGGCTAGAAAATTTATGAAAAGCTCCGAAGGAGCGGGGGAGAGCAGCAAGCGAGCACCTTAATCTTTTCATTTTTATCGTCAGTAGCGTCAGTGTCGTCAGACGGGGTGATTCCTCCGCTCATTCACCGGGTTGTTTTATTAAAATATGTAGTGGTACCCGTAGCATCATTTTTAATCGGTACTGTCTAGCGTTTTGGCCAAAAAAGTCGTATTGTAATGTTAATTCCGTGCCAAGAATAAGCGATAAAGATCGAGAAAAAATAATTAAGGCCCTTGCTGAGGGCAAGGATTTGTCGTCTTCTTTTCAGGCGAAGCTTTTTGATAGTGATGAGGTGGATTATGTTGAGGCGACTAAGGATTACAAACTTGTCTACAAAGGAAAGACGCCGGAGGCGCGAGTGATCGCAGAAACACCAGCGGCGCCCTTACAGGAAATCCGCGAGTTTAATACGGACAATGCTTTTTATAATGACTGGGCGAATATGCTCATTTTGGTAGTCCGTGCCAATCCCTATAGCGCTTGCGCAAGCAACGCTCGGGTGAAATTCGGACCATACGTGTCTCTCGAGAGAGTAGGCGACCCGGGAAATCTGCGGGAAACCACAAGACATTTGTATGACTAGTCGTTAAGGCGATTGGGAGATTTCATTGAGCAGTCAAACTCGATTAAATCTCTTAGTCGCTTTTTTGTTTGCCTAGTCCGCAACTAAAGCTCTAAGAGCATTAGAGGATTAACAAACAAAAAAATGAAAACATTCGATTACAAGAAATTCACCAAGAAGTACCTCATCAAGTTGACAATGAAGATACTCGACATAATCATTCTATTCACCATCGGGTATGCACTCGGACTTAAGCTTATTCGGTACTAGATATTGCAACAAATTATCAAATAATTAAAAAATATGAAAATAAATAATGATAAATCAACCTATAAACCACCCTTTAGCATCGTATTGCTGGATGCCATGGATGCGTACTACTACGCTGATGTAATGGGAAAAATGGAGGAGGTTGGAAAAGAAGAAGACCTAGGAAAAGCAATTGCTATCGCAGATGCATTATTCGTGCTGAAGAATAAAGGCTGGGAAAGCCTGCGGGCAATGAATGACGTCGATGGCGGGTACGATGTACGTGTATACGACAGCACAATGTCATGTGTCTATGCCGCACACACAAAGTACATAGAGAATTGGATCGGTGAGACGTCTTCAGAATTGCAACCAGTCGACCATGAAAAAACAGGGAAGGTCACTTACGATAATCCCGACGATGCAAAGGCGTTTGGCGATGCTTTGGCTAAAGCGATGGTGGAAGGTCTGAACAGGCATGTCCGAGAGGAAGAAGAGTCGATGAAAAAAAAGAAAAAAGCTGATGCACGTAATTCATAAATCCTAAATCATGAATCTTGAATCATTTCTGCGGGTGTATACTTAACCCATGAAAAAGTCTATCTTGGTTTTGGTGGTTATTATCATCGCTGTTGTGGTTGGAGTGGTATTTTTCGGTAAGAAGAATGAAACTCCCCTTGTCGGTGGGGATAGAGATGAACATGGCTGTCTCGGCTCGGCCGGCTATGCCTTTGATGAAGAAGTCGGCGCGTGCATTCGCGCGTTTGAGATGACGCCGGATATCAAAGACGCCGCAGAGCTTGCGGTCGCCCACGTCGGAGAGAGTTACGCGCTCACCGTTGCGTCGTTCAATTCGTACGAGGAGCGGGGTGCCTACGACATTATGTTGGAGAGGGGCGTCGAGCGGACGTCGCTTACGGTCGTTATTAAAAACGGAAAAGTCCAGAGCCCCTCTATTGATACGATACAGGCAGTCCAACTCTTGAGCCAAAAGCTCGCTCTTGATGCGGACACTCTTATCGCTACCATTGACGCTGTCGCGGGTGATTTCGCCAAGGGACAGGTGCGATTCACGGAAGAATCGGGTGGTGGAATATGGTTTGGAGCGAATACCGAAAAAGGATGGGAAATCGCCTATTCAGGGAACGGTATCATTCCGTGCGCTATCGCCGACCAGTACGATTTCCCGAAGGATATGGTTTTGCAGTGCATCGCCGACGAGGCGCCTCGCGACGTGATTTTGAGGTAGGGTAGTCGAGTTTTTTTCGTTCTCACGCGATTTCCAGGTTCTTACAAAGTTCAACATAGGGCTTTGGGTATCGGTGAGCATCCACTGGTTCTCCGAATTCCTTGCCGGCGCTCTATTCGGCTGTTGGTTTTATCGTAGGAAAGGCGTTTTGAGCACGTCTCAAGTCCTAGCCCTCTGTATATTGAATAGAGCAAGGGGGCTCTGGGCTGGCTCTCTTGTCAATGGTGCACAGAGGGTCATTGTGGGGTATAATGGCTACATAGGAGTTTTACTAGTATTTAATAAACCTATGGCACAAGCAAAAGCGAATTCCGCGTTTATGAAGCCCCTTAATCTCAGCCCTGAATTGACTGCGGTCGTTGGCGCAGGCCCCATGCCTCGCTCGGAAGTGGTAAAGAAGCTCTGGGTCTACATCAAGGGAAACAATCTCCAGGATTCGAAGGATAAGCGCCTTATCAATGCCGATGAGAAACTGAAGGCGGTGTTTGGACAGCCCCAGGTGCATATGATGAAAATGGGAGGACTTCTCGCGAAGCACCTCTCCTAGAGGATTTTAGTTACTACAGAAGAAAAATGACCTGCCCGAGAGGGTAGGTCATTTTTCTTTGAGCGCCTCGTGTATTCTGTCGAATTCTCTACGTTTTACCGCGACGACTATTTTTTTGAGCACATCGATGATAACGGGTACTTCAAGGTAGTCTATGAGTATCGCGACCCACGCAAGAGAGAGGGGGAGAGCGACATTTGCTCCTGTAAGCGCGTCGAGCACAAACTCATCCGTTATCCAGAAGAGGTGGAGCCACTGCGAGTTGAGGAATATGAGAAAGAAAATGGATTTCAGAGTTCTCTGTTTCCGCGCCTCGTTGAGGTAGAGTACGCTTGTCGTGACGAGCGCGGGAATTTCCGTATAGTCTACCGCGATGATAATATATTTCCAGATACCTGTCAGGTGGAAGAGGCTCGTCCCAAGAAGCTTTGTCGCGATGACATCGGTCGCAAGCCAGCAGAGGTGCACGATCTGCAAAAGGAAGAGTCTTCCCGCGACGCATAGATTGAGAAAATAGTGCTGTTCGTACCAACCCCAAAATTTTTCCAGTAGCTCTTTCATGAAGGCAGTGTGCAGAACTCGTCGTTTGTTAAAACCCGTTTTTTATCTTTACGGCAAGATAAGCGTACGTGGTATAATGGACTCTCCTTGGGGAAAGTAAAAATTAGCAATAATCGATAATTCGTAACATGAATAAAACAGTTTTGTCGGTCATCATCGTGGTCATCGTTCTCGTCGGCGGCTGGTTTCTCTTTAAGCAGCAGGCACCGGTAGATTCCGGTATGCCGGCACTTGACACGGTACCCACGGGATTGGACGTCGTCGATGATGCTTCGAACGCGGCTTCGACAGCGTCGGTAGGCGAGTTCAAGGAATTCAAAGTCACCGGTTCACCGTTTAAGTTCTCGGTAACCGAGATGAAGGTCAAGCTTGGGGATACCGTCCGCATCGTCTTTACCAACGAAAAGGGTGTTCATGACTGGGTCGTCGATGAGTTTAACGCACGGACGAAGCAACTCCAGGAAGGTCAAACCGAGACTATTGAGTTTGTTGCCGATAAGACCGGGACCTTTGAGTACTATTGTTCAGTTGGTACGCACCGCGCTATGGGCATGAAGGGCAACCTCATTGTGGAGTAAGACGATATAGGGAGATAGGGTACACAGAGGGATAGCGCCAGTGAGCACGCCAGTTTAGTATTTCGTGGCGTGCGGGCCCTTGTCGTGTCTCTGAAAGGTCGGATATTTCTCGCTATACTATATATATGCTCATCGGGCGTGTAGACAACTTCCTGAACTCCATAACTATGTACCGGCTCATACTGTACGCGCTTTCGGCGATGACTATTTTTTCCGTTCTCGTCGCGTATGCCGGGTACCTGCCGTTTAGCGGGTCGGAACTTCTCTTGTCCGTTCTTGC
>DATDXL010000077.1:0-6194 GCA_036517235.1 Minisyncoccota bacterium | reverse complement strand
CGGCGGGAGCTCGACCTCGGAATCGTTTTCAATAGTCAACGTGAGCGGTAGTACGCAGACGATTCACGCGAGGCTTATCCCATACGACGCCACAAGGGTGCGAAATGAAGCCGGAGCCTCGGAGACGTACCTTTCCGTGGGTACGTTACCCCAGCCCTTTTTCGATTTCCATGTTTCGACCACGAGCGTTGTGTCGGGAGATTCCGTAACCCTCTCATGGACAGGGAACAGTCTTTCAGGCGCCATGATTCAATTCGAATGTGTTAATGACGTAACGCTTACCCTTCTTTCTCCAAGCCAGACGGGAAACCTTCCATGCGGAACGCTCGCGTATACGACCGATCTCCCGGGTACCGGCTCGATAACCGTAAAAGCGACGAACACCTCATTATCGAAAAGGCCTGTTTCGGTGAGAGTATTTCCCGCCCTGGGTTTCGGCCTCTATGATGGCACGCACAGCATGTCCGTGAGCTTCAGCGTTCTGGCTAAGACCCTTCCACTTCCTTCCGCGGTCACCTCATTCTCGGCGTTTCCCACACAGGTAGGGTCGGGGAGTAGCGTGACGTTTTCATGGGACTCAACAAACGCAAGCGGAGTCAATCTGCAATTCCAGTGCGACAGCGAAGTGTCAGTGTTCGGCGTGGATGCTCCAGCAACGACGAGCACAAAACTTCTTTGCAATGTGCCGGCGTTCACCACATCTCTTCAGGGCACTGGAAGCACCACGGTGACTTTTGTGAACAGGGATACCGCATCGCACCTGCTGCTCGCTTTCGCGCTACCCCAAACTAGCGATGGAATCTACCATGGCACGGGGGCGAAAGTATTGAGTATCACCGTCGGACGTTTTGGTGCGGGGACTGTGCCCTCCACTGTCACAACAGCACAGGTTCAGCCACAGACCACCGTTTTGCCTGTGGTGACGACAGAAGGAGAGAAAAAGATCGTGCGAGACGTCGTATTTTCCATACCGCTCTTTAAAGGATCGCGCGGGGTTCAGGTAGCGGCGCTTCAGAAGTTCTTAGCGCAAGATTCTGCGCTTTACCCTGAACAGATAGTGTCAGGCTACTTCGGTGCTCTCACCGAACTTGCCCTCAAGCGTTTTCAGGAGCGTTACGGTATAGCCAAAAGCGGTGATAGCGGGTATGGGTTTGTCGGTCCCAAGACCAGGGGCAAGCTCAATTCCTTGGAATCTTTCTGAGAGCGTTGAGCGAAACCACGAAGATGAGAAGGTAGAAGACGAGTCCGTATGCGCACGTTGAGAGTCCGAGCTCTCCCGTGAGACTGTCATCGACGAATTCTTGTATCACAAGCGTTCCCGCGAAGAGGATTCCCAAGAAGGAGACTACCGCATCCGTTTTTGTGACGGTAGCTGCAGGTATAGTACTCACAAGACCGAGCACGGTGACTATGAGCATAACGAGATACATGCCGAATCCGTACCAGCATGCCGGGTAGCCGAGCACCATAGGACAGGTCTCGCCGAATGCGCAGGTGTTGGTAAAGAGTTTTACCGCGCTTAGGTAGCCGGAGAACAAGAGTCCGGCAAGCGTAAGTGCAAAAAGAATCTTGTGAGTGATCGCATGATAATAGATTAAGCGTATACTATAGAGCATATACCAAGTCCGTGAAATTGTTAATCGTCATTGTAATCGCTGCAGGGATCGTCTGGTACTTCGGTTTTTATTCCCCAGACGCGCTTTTTCACGATTATTCAGCAGACTCGGGTTATTTTTTAGGTAGAGAGCTGAAACCCTGAAATGCTGGAGTATCGTTTGAAAAAAAAGAAAGGCCCGCGATACACTAGAGAAGCGCAAGGCGCTTTTTTTGTATTTCTCAAGGAATGAAACGGATATCTGAACTGAAACATGAGCTCTTAAACGCCCCCGCGTAGGGTGATTTTTGGCTTTCCGGCAGCTTCGGCGTTCTGGAAAGGGCACCACCGCGCTCATCATTTTCATCATGGTGACGCATGAGGATGAATATGCACGAAAGGCGGAGCGGATTATCTCACTGGGTGATGAAATAATCGTTTCAGACGAAAGGCGTTAAGACGCCAAAAGATGCTGTGTCGGCGTAACCCTATTACGGTCTTTGTTTTTGTTGTCTGGTGTTTATCAGGAGTAACAAGGCGTTTTTGCCAACGTCTCTAGTTAATGTGGCTAAGAGCCACGTTATAAACATTCATTAAAACCTATGAAAAAAATAATGGTCGTCGGGTCTTTCGCGGCGCTCTTCGCAATCACTATTCCGTTCATTGCGAGCGCACAGACAGGTACGAGTAGCATAGTGACTATACAGGCGCAAATTTCGAGTCTTTTAGACCAGATCAAAAATCTTTATACGCAGATCAATGTACTGAAGAAGCAGGCGTCAGAGGTGCAGAAGGAGTCGCAACAAGCGGCGAAGCAAGAGAAGAAACAGGAGCAGCAGGAAAAAAAGGCTGAACAAAGACAGCTCAAGATAGCGCGTTCGCTCTTTAGGGGTTTGTCGGGGGACGACGTACGTCAGATACAGGAGATTCTTGCCAAGTATCCTGATGTCTATCCCGAGGGACTTGTGACAGGGTACTTTGGGGAAGCCACTGAGCGTGCTGTCAAACGCTTCCAAAAGAAGTGCGGTATAGAGCAGGTCGGCGTGGTGGGTCCCAAGACTCTCGCACAGCTTGCGAAGATATTCAACCAGACAGAGAATAAACTGGAAAGGATAGGCGCTGACACGTCACCTCTTTTCCCTGCGTTCGAGAAAATAGCATCGACCACCCTGCAGGCGACTTCGACCGAACAAGGAAACAAATTCGTGATCTGCCACAACGCGAGAAAGAAAAATCCGGTGACCCTCACGATCGCTTCTTCGGCGGTGTTCGCCCACCTTGCCCATGGTGATGCCATCGGTGCGTGTACGACCGGGGGTACCAGCACGACGACACCCGATACCATAGCGCCTGTTATCTTCTCCGTCTCGCCCATCCCTTCCGTTTCTTCCGCTTCGGTAGCTTGGTTTACGGATGAAGCCGCGTCATCTCGCGTTTGGTACGCTACCACACTCGATGTCATGAACGACGCTTCCAAGCAGAGCGTCTCTGACAATGCGCTCATTACCTCGCACAACGCGAATCTGACTGGATTGACGCAGGGGACGACCTACTACTTCCTTATCATCTCGACTGATGCTTCCGGGAATACCGCGACCTCTTCGAGCAATCTCTATCTCTTCACTACGGCAAACCTTTCTATCTCTGCCCTTTCCTCAAGCTCTGTAGCAAGCACGAGCGCAAATGTGAACTGGCAGACGAACACGGCTTCAGATTCAACGGTCTGGTACGCTACCTCGACACCGGCACTCTCTGCTTCCGATCGTGCATCTGTTACCTCGGCTCTGTCGGTTACCAACCATTCGCTAAGTCTTAGTGCGCTTGCGACGAGCACGACCTACTACTATTTCGCGGTATCTCGTGACTCATTCGGCAATGCCGCAACCAGTTCGGAACAATCATTCATTACGTTAGCGAACTAGTTTCCAGGAACGCACGCTTAAAAACCTCTCCGCCCTAGGCGGAGAGGTTTTCTATTTTGCGCTATACTAGAAGAATGGATTCGGTTCTCACAGAACAAAGAAAGAATTCGGTTTCCTACATCCGCAACTTTGTTTTTGGAGTTGAAGACAGCCTCGTCTCGACCGTGGGCCTTCTGTCGGGCATCGCCATCGCCGAAGTCCCCCGCGCCACGATATTCCTCACGGGGGTCGTTCTCATTTTCGTTGAAGCGTTTTCGATGGCCGCGGGAAGTTTCCTGTCCGAATACTCGGCGCAAGAATATGCCGATGCGCACGATGAACCGATGAAGAGGCCGCTTTGGTCCGGCTTTATCATGTTCTTCTCCTACTTTATTTCCGGTTTTATCCCGCTTTTCCCGTACGCTTTCTTTGAGACATCCTCTGCATTTACGGTCTCTATCGCGCTTTCGCTCCTCGCTCTTTTTGTTCTGGGAGTCATAGGCGCCCGGCTTTCTCAAAGAAAGATTCTGCGACGCAGCATTCGTATGGTTGTCATAGGCGGTGCCGCTATCGGTATAGGTATTCTTGCCGGGAAATTGTTCAGCATCGGTTTGGGAATTTAGTCGTCTCGACGCGATCAGCTTTTTTGGGGATATCTTGTGTGAAAACGCAAGGTATGTTTATCTATGGTTAGAGACGTGCCAAAAATGAGTTTTTGCTCGTTATAGGATAAGAAACCCCCTCTTTTCTCGCCACCAAGCTTGGCGGTTGGAAAAGAGGGGGTGGTAGCGGCTTTGCACACCACGAAAGTCGCTCTCGTCCAGCGGCTTTTCCCTCTTTAATCGCTAAGTTCTATTCGCTAGCGAGTGAGGGGAGAGAAAAATAAGATTTTTCTCTCCCGAGCGAGCGACGCGAACAAAGGGTAAAACCCTTTTATTCTATGAGAATTAGACGCGCGATAGTCTGGCCATCGCTCTTGTAGCGCTCCAGATCGTTGCTCCGGCCATTTGGCGGGGCATAGAGGGGACGGTAGCGTCCTTTGTTCACGTGCTCACAAGCACGTTCGATACGACCGCTGCCGTTGTAGAATCAATTTCTTTGCCGCAGTAACCCTCTCTAAAGCCGTTCGCACCCGCGAGCGGCTTTTCCTTGACAGTCTTTTTCTACGATATATTGTGTTGGAATTTCTTTATATTTCGTCATAGCAGAAAGCGGTTTAGAAGACCTTTTTCTGTTATGACGAAACCGTTGTGGTGACGTCCTCTGACAAGAAAAACAATCGGCATGTCTCGTAACAGAGACGAGCCACAAATAAGAAAGGCGGGCTAACATGAGTAGCATGTCTGAATTCGGTCGGGAGATAGGGTTGGTGCACCAAATCATTATGGATTCCAAACGGCTTGGAGCCGACGAACGATTCTGGAAATCCTTGGTCAAGAACGAAGAATTCCTGGCATCAGTCATTGACGTCGCGGCGTTCTACCACCCTCAAAGAATTGGGTTCCGTCTTGCTGCTGGAGGTGGAGCCAAGGATTTCTCCCGCGGCTTTTCTTTTTCTATACGCACATACCTCTATTTGATGCGACCGCATCAAATAGAGGTAGAGGGGTGTTCGTTATACGATTCTCCAACATACATCGATGCGATTTCTTATTATCCAGAGCAATACCGCTGTACCCATATATGGGTACAATAGGAAGCTTACCTACTACGATATATCGTAGTGTCTCCGCTTCATTTTTTTGGAAAAAGAAAAAGGGGTTAGGTACCATATCCGAGTACTTAATAGAGAAAAGACGCTTGACCTGATGGCAAAGCGTCTGTGCGGAAATCTCAAACGGCAATCCTCACAAGCCTGATGTTTTCTTTCCAGGCCATTATGGCGTGGATTCCTTCGGGGAGATAGCCGACCCGGTGTCGCACCCCCCCCCCGCTTTTTGGTGATCTGAAGCTACACCAAAGCCCTGAAGTGCTTTCCCAATGCCGAGTGCATTCCCAAACGCCGACATCCATGATGGGGTTGTTCTCGTTTCCGCAGGTTTCCAGGGGTTTCAGAACCTTGAACATGCAGCCGACACTCGGCGCGTAGTCGTGTTGATTCGCGGAATGAGGAATTACGAACCTGTTACTCCACAGCCACTCGATGCATCCTTGGACTTCAGGGTTTATGGCGTGGCGTGCGGTTTGGGGGCTCTTGCCAAGGTATTGTACTGGCTTCAGGGTTACTGACTCGGTTGTGCTCATGCAGTTAATCCTTTCTCTTTGCTTCCTCCGTCATACTACTTGCCACCTTCTCTTTGTCAATCCAAGGATTCAACGGTGATTCATGGTACCTTTATCCGAAGGTGAAAGTGTAAGCCTCTAATCCTGGAGTTTCAATGATGATATCAAGCGCATACTGTCCCCACACGGAGTCTTCAACAAGGCGGTAGAGACGGTCGTCTTTGTTGTTACATAACCGGTCTCGTCCACATCGGCGCCGCAGTAACCCTCTCTAAAGCCGTTCGCATCGCGAGCGGCTTTTCCTGCCCAATCAGTCGAACACCACCGCCCGCCCGCCTTGACAGAAATTCACCACAATGTATAATAGAACGGGGTTAGTAAAGGGTTCATTCAACAAAAAACCGGTCTGCTTCTAATTCTGACTAGGTCGGAGGTCGATGTGGACTACAACAAAAGAAAGGGGAGCTATGAGCAAA
>DATDXL010000076.1:0-19495 GCA_036517235.1 Minisyncoccota bacterium | reverse complement strand
CACAGGGGTGCTTCCGTGCAGGAATCGAAGCCCGATTGAGCATTTTCTGAAGCCGAAGGCGAACAGAAAATCCAATCGGGGTACTGAAGCTGTAAGCTTCGATATCTTTCCTGCCGGGAGCAAAAAAGAGCGTAGCGAGTTTTTTGCTCCCGAGGAAGCACAGGGGTGCTTCCGTGCAGGAATCGAAGCCCGATTGAGCATTTTCTGAAGCCGAAGGCGAACAGAAAATCCAATCGGGGTACTGAAGCTGTAAGCTTCGATATCTTTCCTGCCGGGAGCAAACGATTCTCTAGTAAATTCCACCTCTCGTGCTATAATCGCGTGCGTTAGTCGGTAATAAAATAATAACTACTATTATGGAACCGGAGAAACTGTCACTTAAGAGCATCATGTTGTGGGCTGGAGCCGCCATTGTTATCGCGGCAGTTGTGATCGCTGCGGTTAAACTCGCGAGTCCCGGAGGGGGGACTGATACGGGTGACGGAATCGTGCCGGGTCTAGAGGCGGTAACTGACGCTGATTGGATTCGAGGCGCGACCTCGTCGCCGGTGACCTTGATCGAGTACAGCGATTTCCAGTGCCCTGCCTGCGCTGCCTATTTTCCTCTCGTGGAACGAGTGATTGAGGATTACAAGGATTCTGTGCGGTTCGTCTATCGTCATTTTCCGCTTCCGCAACATCTGCAAGCGAAACCCGCGGCGTATACCGCCGAAGCCGCTGGGATGCAGGGAAAGTTCTGGGAGATGCATGATCTGCTTTTTGAGAATCAGCTCCAGTGGGCTGGAAAATCCGATGCCGTGGAGACATTCGAATCTTATGCCCAAAAGCTCGGACTCGATATGGACCGATACCGAGCTGATGTAGACAGCTCTAAGGTTTCAGCCCGTGTCAACGAGCAGTACCGATCAGGCGTGAGTGCGACGGTTAATGCGACGCCCTCCTTTTTCCTTAACGGAAGGAAACTCAAGAACCCCTCTAGCGTAGAAGCATTTAAACAGCTTATTGATGTAGCTCTTGCCACCAGCTCCTAAGTGGACCCCGTTAGAGATAGGTCGTCCTTTGGACGACCGTAGCGGTGGGGGTAAATTTGGATTTTCGAGAGCAATATATTTTTATGTCAGAAACGTCTCATAACAAAAAATCTCTAACGGGGTGGATCCCGTGGACGCTGGTTTTCGCGAGCATCGTTGGGTTTGCTGACGCGATTTTTCTCACAGTGAAGCATTTCCAAGGGACCGTGCCGCCTTGCGTGCTTTTTTCTGGGTGCGAGACGGTAACGACGTCAAGCTACGCCGTGATCGCAGGAGTGCCAGTGGCTCTCTTGGGGGCGCTGTTCTACTTTTCTATACTTCTCCTTTCTCTTGCCTTTCTTGATCGCGGCGCGGCAGTGTTCCTGAGATTCATCAAATTCCTTTCTGTTCCTGGATTTATTTTTACGCTTTGGCTTATTGTTCTCCAACTCTTCGTGATTCGTGCGGTGTGCGTCTATTGCATGCTCTCCGCAACCACGAGCACCATTATTTTTGGGCTTTCTTTTTTCTCCGCGCACAAAATAAGATCCAAGGTTCCGTCGTCTGAACAGGTTGGTTCCTAGAGATTCTGTGATATACTTTTTTGATGTTTATGATGCGTAAAAAAGCCTTTATCGGCGCCCTGTTGTTTACTTTTTTCTCTTTTCCCATTGCCCCTGTGCTTGCGGCAACCATGAGTTTTTCCGAGACCTACACCCTGCCCACGGGAAGTAAAATAGACCACAATGCCTATCTTGCAGGCGGTACGGTCATTATCTCTGGGCCTATCGGCGGCGATGCGCTTGTCGCTGGTGGAAATACGACTCTTTCTGGGCCTATCGGCGGCGATGCGCTTGTTGCCGCAGGTTCGGTAGACATGCTCGGTTCGATAGCAGGGGACTTTCGTGCCGTGGGAGGTAACGTGACGATAGCAGAAAAAGTTTCAGGCGATGTTTCTCTCGTTGCGGGTTTTCTCTCACTCCTTGAGACCTCCGAAGTCTTAGGCGATGCATTGTTAGTTGGCGGAAAACTCTCTCTCGTTGGGACCGTTAACGGGACCGTGTACCTTGCCGGCGGAGACATTTTTATCGATGGAAAGATCGGTGGCAACGTGAAGATTTTTGGAGCAGGGAACGTACACCTTGGCAGTCATGCCGTTATCGCTGGTGATCTGACGTATCGCGCCCCTCATGAAGCGGTTATAGACTCCGGCGCCGTAGTCACTGGGAAGACTCGGTTTGAATACGCTCCCCCTTTATTGTCGGCTCCTGATGTCCGAGGTTTTTTCGCCGGTCTCATTGGAGCTCTCTTTATTACTAGGCTTCTCGTGCTGGTCACGGCCACCCTCTTCTTTGTGCTCGTATTCCGTCGAGCTTCCGGAGCCTTTATGCATCAATCAGGGGGTACCTTCTGGAAGCATACTCTCATCGGTCTTGCGGTGTTCGTTTCGATTCCCGTCGCCTCACTCGTGCTTGCTCTCACGGTGTTCGGTGGAGTCATTGCTGCCGCCGCGCTCGCGGTTTGGTTCTTACTCCTCATCCTTGCGCAGGTTTACGCGGGTGTCCTCGCGGCGACCGTATTCCGAACCCAAATCATGAGACGCGAGCTTGACCCGCTGGTTTCCTGGCAGATGGCAGTACTAGGCGCGCTTGGGATAAATATTGTGTTGCTCGTGCCGTACATCGGTTTATTCGTCGGGCTCCTCTTTTTCCTGGCTTCCCTCGGGTCTATCTCGTTCCTCGGGTATAAACATTTTCTCGTATCACGATAATCTCGTGCTTCTATGCCAAGAGTCCTAAAAGTCATACAACATAAATATGTCTATATCCCGGTAGCTATCATCGTGGTGGTTCTTGTCTTCCTTGGCTTTCGAAAGAATAAAGAAGCCTATACGTATGAAACGGTGGTGCGCGCCGATGTACGACAAGAGGTGTCAGTGACTGGAAAAGTGCAGCCTGTCGAGAGTGTCTCGCTCTCGTTTGAACGAGGGGGCCGAGTTTCTTCGGTACCAGGTCACGTGGGAAATGCGGTCTACGCTGGGCAGGCGCTCGTGTATCTCAATACGACTGCAGACACCCTTGCGCTTGCGCAGGAAGAAGCAAGACTCGCTGAATTACTTGCAGGGACAAGGTCCGAAGATATCGCTATTCTTCAGTCAAAACTCACTGCCGCGGAGGTGGCCTTGACTCAGAGCAGGCAAGCGCTTCGGGATACCGTGAGCGACTCATACACGACATCCGACAATGCCATCCGCAATTACGCAGACCAATTTTTCGATAATCCCAGAAGCTCGAATCCTCAGCTCAATGTAGTCACTAGCGACGAGCAGCTTAAGATTGATCTCAATACCAGCCGTACCTTCCTCGAGAAGATGCTTTCTGAATGGGCCGCGCTTATTTCCGGCATCTCGGCGGCCGATAACCTTCCGGCGCTTGTGGTTAAGGCAAGGAACAATCTTGAATCGACGAAGACCCTGCTCGACAAGCTTGCTCTCGTCATCAACGGGCTTACCTCGACGCAATCGCTCAGTGCGACGACCATTTCGAGCTACAAGAGCAACATTGCTACTGCGCGTTCCGCGGTCAATAGCGCGCTGACGACGCTGACCAGTTACGACACCGCGCTTTCCTCGGCAGCTGCGAGCCTTGATCTAGCGCAAAAAAATCTTGACCTTGCACGAGCAGGGACACTTCCCGAGCAGATAGAGGCACAGCAGGCGAAAGTTGCGGCCCTACGGCATACGGTCGCAGTCTCGGTCTTGCGCTCTCCGATTCAGGGCGTGATTACCAGACAGGATGCGAAAGTCGGTCAGGTAGTAGCCGCCAACCAGGACATCACCTCGGTCATTTCGGAGAAGAGGCTTGAAGTCGAAGCATTTGTTCCTGAAGTGGATATCGGAGCCATGGCTGTCGGAAACAACACGGAGGTTACCTTTGATGCGTTTCCGGGGGATACCTTCGTGGGACACATCACCTACATTGATCCTGCGGAGACGGTTATCGACGGCGTTCCCACCTACAAGATAAAGCTCTCGATGCCTACGGATGATACACGCATACGTTCGGGTATGACCGCGAACCTTTCAGTGACGGTTGCCGAAAGGCAGAATGTGCTGACACTTCCCTACCGCGCGGTGTTTGGACAAAACGGCGATAGACGCGTTCTTGTCTCAAAGTCTGGCGGGGGAGTCGAGGAAGTCCCCGTTGTACTAGGCATCCGCGGTGTGGGGGGTGAAATCGAGATTATTTCAGGCCTTGAAGAGGGAGCCTCCGTTGCCATCCCGTCTCGCCAGTAATATGACGCTCTTGGAGGTACAACAGCTTTCCAAGGAATACAAGGGCGAAGGTATTACCACCCCCGTGTTACATGAGGTAAGTCTTTCGATTGCTGAAGGCGAGTTTGTCGCTGTCATGGGCCCTTCGGGGTCTGGGAAATCAACTCTCTTGCATGTGCTTGGGCTATTGGATGAACCTAGTTCGGGGAAGTATTTCTATAAAGGTAAAGACGTGGCGATGTTAGCAAGCGAAGACCTTGCCAAGATTCGTAATCGTGAGATGGGGTTCATCTTCCAGGCTTTCAACCTTCTCCCGAAGGCGACCATTCTCGAGAATGTGATATTACCGCTTTTCTATTCCGAAGTTCCCGATACGGAGTGGAGAGACAGGGCAGAAGCCGCTATCGCTGCTGTCGGTCTCTCGCACCGCACCCACTATAGAGCGGTACAGCTTTCGGGGGGAGAGAAACAGCGAGTCGCTATAGCGCGGGCGCTGATCAACAACCCGTCTATTATCTTTGCCGATGAACCTACGGGGAATCTTGATTCGCGCTCCGGACAAGCGGTCATGGAGATTTTGCAGCGTCTCAATGAAGATAAAGGTCATACGATCATTCTCATCACGCATGAAACCTATACTGCGGAACATGCCAAGCGGATCGTCCGTATCCATGACGGCGAGATTATCAGTGATGAGCGTGTGGAGAAGCGGCAGAGTGTGACAGTCTTTAAGAAATAATTACTTTGGGTGAGTATTTTATAACCATACCATGACTCTGAAGCACAGTATCACAACTGCGATAGCCGGCTTAAAGACGAATCGATCCCGCTCTCTCTTAACCATTCTGGGCATTGTGATTGGGATAACCGCCATTATCCTCATTGTTTCTCTTGGAAAAGGGGCGCAAGACCTTATCTTAGGGCAGATACAGGGTATGGGTTCGAGAACTATCGTGGCGGTTCCCGGTCGCCAGCCATCGGGGCCGAGCGATTTCGCGAGCGTCTTCCTTGATTCTCTCAAGGAGCGTGATCTTCAGAGCGTGAGCCAAAAATCCAATGTTCCTTACGCAGAGGACATCATGCCGGTGGTCATCGGCACCGCGCGCCTCTCGTTTGGGAATGAAACCTACCAGGCGACTATTCTAGGAGGGGGTAGTGCTGAACAGAACAACATCATTGGGCGGATTTTCGATATTTTCCCTAGTTCTGGGGATTTCTTTATGGCTGCCGATGTGAAATCTTTGAGCCGAGTCGCAGTCATAGGGGATAAGGTGCGGGAAAAATTATTTGGTACCGAAGAGGCTCTGGGACAGAAGATAAAGGTGAACACCCAGGTTTTTCGTATCGTGGGCGTTTTGCCTAAGAAAGGACAAGTCTCTTTTTTCAATTTCGATGAAATGGTGTTAGTGCCTTATACCTCGGCACAGCACTACATCTTCGGGAGAAAGTATTTTGACCGCATCATCGTTTCGGCGGATACTCCGGAACACATACAGACTACGGTAGACGATCTCAAGCGGACCATACGTGCCAACCACAATATCACTGATCCCGAAAAAGACGATTTTTTCATCGAGACGCAAGCTGATCTAGCGGAACGTTTGCGTGTCGTTACCAGCGCTCTCACGGCGTTTCTGGTGGCGGTTGCGGGAGTGTCTCTCTTTGTCGGTGGCGTGGGCATCATGAATATCATGCTCGTGTCGGTAACAGAGAGAACAAGAGAGATAGGTCTTCGCAAGGCCGTTGGGGCGACCGAGCGGGATATTCTTAGGCAATTTTTGTTCGAAGCCATAACGTTGACGGGCATCGGTGGTGTTGTAGGTATCGTGCTCGGGTCCGTTTTCTCTTTTCTCGCGTCGCTCGCGCTTACCTATGGCCTTGGTCTCAATTGGACATTCAGTTTTCCCTACGGCGGGGCAATCCTCGGACTTGTGGTGTCGGTTAGCATCGGTCTGGTGTTCGGGATCTACCCGGCGCGGCAAGCGGCGAGAAAGAATCCGATTGAAGCGCTTCGGTACGAGTAATCGCTCGCATGATTCTTTTTGAAAACACGAAAATATTCTGCACCACAAGAGTACTTCCAATTTCTACACTCCCTCTACTCGTAAGAAATTCAGGTCGCTGAACATTTTCTCTGTTCGGCGCCGGTCGCGCCTACCAAGGTTTTCAAAAAGAATGTGCTCACTTGAAGTTAGAGAGGGGAAGAATGTGAAATGTTTTTAAAAAGACAATCCTCGCTCTGTGTTTGGAGATGAGAAGACTGCAATACGAAAACTTGACATAGTATTACCTAATGTGGTAATATTCCACACGGAATAGCGGACGAGCCCATCGTGGTTTTTCCGGTCTGTTCCTCAACACAAACAAAAATAGAAAAGGAACCTGTATGCCTACAGAACCCTTATTGATTAGAAAATCAACGAATGACCTCGGTATTCTTGTCGCGGGTCAATTCCACGCCGCAGGACTATCAGAGGAGGTAGAGTCACATTTCCTCTTCCAAAAACAGAATGTGGTCCCTGCCCTTCGCAGAGGTTTTGTCCTCCCGAACGCCATCCCACCTTCGGCTGTTCCGGTCGAAATGACCGGATATCCGATCGAGGAGACGGATTACTTCCAATGGCTTGACCACATGCAGAAGTTTGCCGATAAACATTTCTGTCCGTGGGTCTTGCGCGAGGGCTTTTCCCATCCAACTCGACTGCCATGGAAGAACGTGCTGGTCATCTTTGACCCCGGCCTCACCAACCGGGAAATGGTGGACAAAGCTCTCAAGGCGCGGAACCTCGGCGTGTTTGAGAGGATGGACGTTGGCACGTATGAAGGTGCTGGTGCGCTTTCCACTTGTCGTCTCCAGATTATCGAACGCTCACCTACGCCAACTGTGGCGACAAGAGGTTTGCCGCCGAAGTATGCAAAACACTGGTTTGGCGGACGAGTGACCAGGCCGCTTGGCCTTCGCGCCTACGGCATTGGCACGAGCGTCTTGCACTCGGTGGAGAAGCAGTTCCTTGACCCGGAAGCAAAAACAGCCACGTTTTTCCCGGAGAATGTCTCGGGCGACGACGTCGCGTGCGGCTGCTACGGCCCGAGCAGCGGCAAGGTTTACTTCCTCTACAACGACTCGGACGACGAGAGTGACCACTGCGGGTTCCGTGAGGCAATTGAGGTTCCCCTTAAACCTCTACCCTCAACCCCTTAACACTTGCTCCGTTTTGTGCGGACTACACAACAGCACTGGTTTCGACCGGTGCTGTTTTTTTTGTTAGACTTACGTGGAGGTTGTAAAATTGGTTCGCACACTGCGGATAACAATTTACCTTAACAAAGAAATTGCGTGCCTCCTTTTATACGATGACGACTATACTCGGAATGCATAACCCAGAATATGGTGCAAACGATATTCGGTGATACGGACGAAAGGGGGTACTACACGGATTCTCGGGCGACAACGTCGCGTACGGCTACTACAACCCGAACAACAGCAAGGTTTACTTCAACTACGACGACTCGGACTACGAGAATGACAACTACGGGTTCCGTGAGGAAATTTCTCACCGAGGGAGCCGCTACGGCTCCTTTTGTGTTTTTGAAAGAAAGGAAATCCAGCCATTGGTCATTTTTCCGATTTCCACGAGCTGTTTTGCAAGGTGGATAAAAGTTTTCTCTTTTATCACAGCACATTCCCATTCTGTTCGGATCAGATGTTTGAGTATCTCGGTTTCTATTCGGAGTTTCTCGACCGTAACTTGTTTGTAACCTCTTTTCTCAAATGCCGCTTGAATAGCGAGTCTCATCGCCATGAGGATGGTTTTCTCAATGAACGCGTGAATACCTAACTTCTGGGATTTCGGCAAAGTCTTCCCAATGACGTAGATATCTTTATGCAGTATCCTTAGGCAATGGATAATCGGCAGAGTATCGCTGGGGGGGGTAATCATAGTTTGAATTTTTGTGATGTAATTTCGCTTCCGAATCTTTTTAACGCGTGGCAAGAGTTTTCTAGAGGAAAACGGAAAAAAGTAGACGTTGCGGCATTTGAGCTCATGCTTGAGGACAATCTTTTTGCTCTCCATGAGATGGTAACACAAAGGATATGGAAGCCCGAGCCCTATGTATCTTTTTTCGTCCGTGATCCCAAACTGCGACGAATTCACAAGGCAAGCGTTGGTAATCGTGTGTTCTTTCAGGCCTTGTATAGGAAATTGTATCCCGTATTTGATACTTCTTTCATACATGATTCTTATTCTTCACGCGGAGAAAAGGGAACTCATGCGGCTGTTTTTCGACTTGAAGCGTTTGCACGAAAGGTTACATGTAATTTCAGCCACCGTGGCTATGTACTGAAGTGCGATATCCGTAAGTTTTTTGATTCTATCCATCACGATGTTCTTTTGAGACTTATTCGTAGGAGAATACATGATGAGGATTTACTAGAACTTATTGAAAAGGTCGTCCGTTCGTTTGAAACCACTCCTGGGAAAGGTTTACCGCTTGGCAATGTAACAAGCCAGCTGTTTTCCAACATCTATCTCAACGAGCTTGACCAATTCATAAAGCACGGACCCAAACAGAAATACTATATCCGCTACTGTGATGATTTTGTTATTCTTGGCAGGGATGAAGGGGAATTGCAGACACTTGTCCTCCGCATCGCTTCGTTTCTTGAATCTAAGCTGGCCCTTGTGCTACACCCTCAAAAGATCGAGATCAGAAAGATCTCTCAAGGAGTGGACTTTCTCGGTTATGTCGTTCTACCGCACCGAATAGTGTTGCGAATGAAAACGAAACATCGGATGTTGCGGCGGGTGAATGAGAAGAATCTTTCTTCCTATCTTGGTCTGCTTTCACACTGTAGCGGAAAGAAGATTGCTGAAGAAGTAAGAAAGGCAGTACTGCGATTTCAGTAGTGCAATGTTATAATCCATGGTACACCATGTTGTTACTCGATGGAAAAATCGTGCGGGATAGCCGCGTTTCTGAACTTAAGCGTCAGATTCGGGCCTTGGGCTTTACCCCTCGACTCGCCATCATACAGATCGGCACCTCAGGCCGTTCACATGCGTATGTGAAAGCGAAGCAGAAATTTGCTGAGACTGTCGGTGTGGAGGTTGAACTGGTGACATTTTCGGGAGACATATCTCCTGTTGAGATCCATGCTGATATCGAGCGACTCAATGCTGACCCGTCTATAAATGGCATTATCATGCAGTTGCCGACGCCGCGGGGTATTGACCACCGACCTCTGGTTGAAGCTATTGCGCCTGCTAAAGATGTCGATGGACTGACGGCATACAATCTTAAACTTCTGTTGGAGAATAACCGCTCTGGTTTTGTTCCTGCGACCGCCCGCGGCATTATTTCGCTTCTTGATTTTTACAGCGTTCCCCTTGAAGGGAAGCGCGTGGTCATCGTAGGAAGGTCGCTTTTGGTGGGCAAGCCGACAGCCCTCTCTTTTCTCAATAGGAATGCGACTGTTACGATCTGCCATAGTTTTACGCGTGATTTGGGAGCTATTACAAAGGAAGCGGAGATCCTTGTAATAGCTGTGGGAATCAAGCGTCTTATTGGGAAGGAGCATGTTTCGAAGGGTCAGATCGTCGTTGACGTCGGTATAAATCTCGAAGACGGCGAACATCTTGCGGAGGAGATAGCGGCTCCCAAACTCGTCGGCGATGTCGATTTTGATGCGGTACAAGGAATCGTGAGCGCGGTTTCGCCGGTGCCCGGAGGGGTAGGGCCGATGACTGTTCTCTCGCTTTTTGAGAATGTGCTTGAAGCGGCGGGACGTCAGTCTCGAGCTTCACACTGAATCGGTTATCAATTATTAGCAGCAATTATTTTTCAAGTATGGAAAACATGAATGGTTCAGGGTCAGTGATAGTGCAGAAGTATGGCAAGATCCTTTTTGCTATCGGCGTGCTTCTCGCGATTTTTCTTGCAGTCCTGTCGATAAAAGAGCTCAAAAGTCTCGCCTACATAGGCAGAGACGTCCCGGCGATGAATACGATCAGTGTTAGCGGGAAGGGTGAAGTGTTTCAAGCGCCTGATGTGGCTACGTTCACGTTCACAGTGCGTGACGAGAATCTCATCGTATCCAAGGCACAAGAGACGGTTAACGGTAGCATTTCCGACATCCTTGCCTATCTCAAGAAATCGGGTGTGGCAGAGAAAGACATTCGTACGCTTGGTTATAACGTTTATCCTCGATATGAATATAAGAGCATTGTTTGTTCTCCGACGTACTGTCCTCCTTCGGACGGAAGCCGCAATCTTGCGGGGTACGAGGTGAGTCAGATGATCGAGGTAAAGGTTAGGAAGCTTGCCGATGCGGGGAAACTGGTTTCCGGCGTGGGCGAGCTCGGAGCGACGGAGATCAGCGGTCTTAACTTCACGGTAGATGAAGAGGAAGGTATTCTCCGAGAAGCCCGTCAGAAGGCTATTTCCGATGCGCAAGCCAAAGCCAAACAGCTCGCGAAAGACCTCGGCGTACGGTTAGTTCGCATCGTCAATTACTCTGAGGGAGGGAACTACCCGATCTACTACAATAAAGGTATGGCGTATGGCATGGGTGGTGCGGTAGCTGAAAGCGCTCCATTGGCAGGGGAAATCCCTACTGGTGAGAATCAATTTATCTCGAATGTAACCATTACGTACGAGATACGGTAGAGGTTTGATTTTGGCTCATAGTTTGGTAAACTAAAGTCAAATTGTTCCGATCTTTCTGTGTCTACAGTTACTTGTCTCTTGTAGACATTTCTTTCCTCCCTGGAGAGAAAACCCCCTTGTCTATGCCATAGGCAAGGGGGTTTCGATTCCTGTTGACTTTTTTAAGAAAGGAGAATATCATAATCCCTATAAGCCAAGCCCCCAAGGGCGGTTTTTTTAAGGAAATTAAGGAGCAACGCGACTATTCCTTAACCCAGCACCAGTCCCAGGGCGAGCTCGTATGACCTTCTGGTGCTAGGGTAAGAAAAGCAAATAGAAACAAACACCATGACAAAAGCCACAGACTATCTCAAAGAAACAAAGGCCGAAATGAAGCATGTTAATTGGCCGACACGCAAACAATCGATCGCATTCACTGCGATTGTAATTGGTATTACTATTGCATTCGCTCTGTACCTCGGCGTATTCGATTATCTTTTTACACTTGGTCTTGAGACCCTCGTTCAGTAAACCTACCCACAAAAATTTATGGCTTGTCTTGATAAAATTACAAATACGGAGGCAGGGGTCACAGAATTCTTTCAAAGAAAGAACATTATTCGGTATTAAATTTAGACGGGTAAATGTCAAAACAAAAACTAGAGCAACAGAGAAATTGGTATGCGATTCACACGTACGCTGGATATGAGAATGCTGTCGCACGCAACCTCAAACAACGTATCGAAAGCCTAGGCATGGAAGGGAAGATTTTCAGTGTTGTGGTTCCCACGGAGAAAAAGATAAAAGTGAAAGGCAACAAGCGCGTCGAGGAACAAGAGAAGATCTATCCCGGCTATATCTTGGTGGATATGGTGGTAACCGATGACTCATGGTACGTGGTGAGAAATACGCCGCGTGTGACAGGGTTCGTTGGTTCTGGCATTTACCCGGTACCCTTGAATAAATCTGAGGTGGACGCGCTCTTCAAGAGAATGGAATCTGATACCGTCAAGCACACCATTGACCTCTCTATTGATGATGCAGTCATTATCGCCGACGGTCCATTCAAGGATTTTGAAGGAAAGGTGGGCGAGGTAGATGAGGAACGCGGCAAGGTCAAGGTGCTTGTTTCCATGTTCGGCAGAGAAACACCCGTTGAGCTCGATTATTTGCAGGTAAAGAAACTTTAAGATAGAGTACGAACTATTATGGCAAAGAAAGTAATGCGAAGGCTAAAACTGGCGATTGAAGGGGGGAAGGCGAATCCTGCTCCTCCTATTGGGCCTGCACTCGGCCAAGCAAAGGTCAACATCGGAGAATTTGTGACTCGTTTCAATGAGGGTACAAAAGAGATGCGTGGCGAGCTCGTTCCTGTGGTCATCACGGTGTATGAAGACAGAACCTTCACATTGCGTTTCAAGAGCCCTCCTGCGGCACACCTGCTTCTAAAAGCGGCTGGCATTGAGAAAGGTTCTGGCAAGAGCGCTCAAGCCAAAGCGGGAAGCGTGACACGCGCGCAGATAAAGCAGATTGCGGAGAAGAAACTTAAGGATTTGAGCGCCAATGATGTAACTGCGGCAATGAAGATAATCGAAGGTTCGGCCCGAAGCATGGGGATCGATGTGAAGTAATGCAACATCGATCGACCTTTTGAGATATTTTGTCGAATGACATTCTAAAAAAGCCAAAAGGTTGAAATGTGATTACGTGGAGCATTTCAAGGTCGTAGCACGACGGTGCGAGACGGGGTCGCAAAATTTTTCAGCAGAAAAATATTTGTGACTACTGTTCCTGTAAGGAATCGATGTGAAATAGCCGCTCGTCTTCTTATTTTGAAACACGTGTCCGCATCTGCTGATGCGGCGCTATGCTCGGTTCGTCAACTTGCGCAATGTTTAAAAATAGGAGAGCTCGCTTAGAGCCTAGAAGGTGCCATTTTCTTTTTCTTGTGGTAGGGTGGTCTTTGAAAGTACATCTTATGAATATCTATGTTGATTGTTCCATGAAGGCGTGTGCGCCCGAAGCTCGTAAGCGCTACACTGATACGTTGCTTGCGTTCGAGGAAGAACTTCGCAAAGCTGGTTTTACGATTCTCAATTTTGCGACCCCTAATCTTCCTTTTGACCCGCATCGGTCTGAGATCGGCGATTTCGTTCGGATTGCTGACGCGGTACTTGTTTTCAGTGATCCTCGACTGTCAGAGGTGCAGGCCGATTTTAGCTCACTTGGCGAGGAAGCAGCCGAGGACTTTTTCAAGCCGCGGATCGTATGCGTCCCATCGGAAGGGGACGAAGTCACGACGATATCTTCTCGTCGGGGTGGATACTATTACTGTGAGTATTCTTCTCCGGGATTTCTCAAGGAGACAGTATGTACCCTTGTGAGGGCGACCCACAAACCTGAACTAGCCACAGCGACGGGATGACCCGCCGCTTTTTCTTTTCTCAAGGAATCACGATGTGTCTTGTGTCGAGAAAGAACCTGTCGCGATTTGTTATCCACTTTCCCAAATTTGCCGAATGCCTGCGGGGGGGGGTGAAATTGGGTTAATGTGGGCTCGTTTTTTTCCTCGTTACTTCTCTTCCCCATGATACTTTCTCATAGTACATTAGCAGCTTTCCTTTTCACCTCTGTTTTGATGTTGTCCGGCAGTAGCGTGGCGTATGCCGCGACCACTATCAGCACTGACATCACAACCGGAGGAAGCTTGACGGTTTCTGGCACTGCCACTTCCACATTCATCGGCGGTCTCCTCGGCTCTCTTGCCTCATTCTGGAATGGACTTGAGACGTCTTACGTTAATGCCACTTCTACGACGGCGACTTCAACATTTTCGGGAGGTATTTCCGGACCAAGCAATTTTACGATTCAACAGACAAGCGGTTGGTTAGGAATTGGTACTACTACACCCAACAATTTGCTAAGTGTTTTTGATCTAATTGATTTTAATAATACAGACCACAATACTAAGATAGGTTATCAGGCGGGGAAGTATCTTGTAGCAGGAGCGGCGGATAATGTTTTTGTCGGTTATCAAGCAGGGCTTTCAAGTTCAACTGCGAGCACAAACGCGGCGGATTTTAATACGGCAATCGGCTACAAGGCTTTGACGACTAACACTACCGGTGATAGCAATACTGCTACAGGATATAGCGCTAACCGCCTTAACACCACAGGAGCGAACAATGTTGCTACGGGACAAACCGCTCTTTATAATAACACTACCGGTTCATCAAATTCTGCTTTTGGCTATTGGGCTCTAAAAAACAACACTACCGGTAGTTACAATACTTGATTGGGGAGAGAGGCTGGAAGAGATATTACTACTGGATCATATAATCTCATGATCGGTAATGCCGTAGTTGCTCCCTCAAATACCAAAAGCTATCAACTCAATATCGGTAATGTTCTCTATGGAACTGACATCTATAATATTGCTTTAGCTAATATCGGCATCAGCACGACTACTCCTTACGCCAAATTTTCTGTTACTGGCACTACGATTACTTCAACTACGATGGCTGTTATGCCTGTATCCGCTCAAACCGCAAACATCTTAGACATCTACAACACTTCAGGCGCGCTTACTTCCGTGGTTAATGCATCAAGTAATTGGGGCATCGGGACCACAACCCCGACAACCAAACTCCACGTTTCAAACGGAGCGAGCGCTACGACGACGGTTACCATAGGCGAGCTTTGGCTCACGACCTCCAAAGCATGCGTTAATATGAACCAGGCCGACGGCTCGGCAGGCTCTTTCTATATCATGGGCGGCGCGATTGTGGTGGAAAACAACTATTGCCGATAGCTCAAGTCGATTACTACCATCACGAGTAGAGTAGCGTCGATTTCACTTTTTTATTCGCTACCGTTCCAAATCAATCCAGCTGTAGTGCAATCCTGTTTTTTCATCCACCCGCTCTTCCCGATAGGTTTCTTTGGTAAAGGTATCTCTCCAATCGGGGAAGACAACATCGCCTGTAGCATCGCTTTTAACCAGTGTCAGATAGAGTTTGTCTGTCAGGGGTAGCGCTTCACGATAAATTTCTCCACCTCCTATCACAAAGACTTCGGAGTCGAGTGTTCCAGCTCTCTCTATTGCCTCTGTGAGCGACCCGACAACAATACACTCTTCCGCTTTGAAGTCAGGGTTTCTCGTTATGACAATATTGGTTCTGCCGGGGAGCGACTTTCCGATTGATTCATAGGTTTTTCTGCCAAGAATGACAGGATGCCCCAGCGTGAGGGCCTTGAAGCGCTTGAGATCGTCTCCGATATGCACCATGAGCTTTCCCTTATTTCCAATGGCTAAATGTGTGCTGGTAACGGCCACTACGATATTGATTTTAGGTTTTGTCATCATGTTGTTTGCAGGTGTTCTACACTATACCCCGTGAGATAACGGGATACAATATAACGTACACTTTTTCTCCAACAGTTTTTGCAGTTTGAAAAGTCTTTACAGCGTGGTTTGTGATTATCTCATGGGGTATACTACATGCTATAGCCATCTCATTATAGCAATGTCTCACACCTACGAGGTAGAAATAAAAAGTTTGCTCGGCTCAAAAGGAAGAGCCGATGAGCTTCGCCAAAAGCTTTTCAAGAAAGATCCGAAGCTCTCGCTTGTTTCCGAAGGGAAACAGCTGAATCACTATTTCAACACACCTGTTTCGCTACAAGGACTGCATGTGGCGATGTTGCCGCTTATACCCGAGGAGAAAAAAGAATCTTTTGCTCGCGTTGTAAAAGAGGGGAAGAATGTGTCCATCCGCACTCGTATTTCAGATGGCAACGTCACCTTTATCATGAAATCCTCCGTAGGGGACGACACCAGTGCCAATGGTGTCTCACGCATTGAGTTTGAGGCAGAAGTACAAAAAACGTTAGATGAGCTTGATAAGGTTCTCCTCGATGCAGGTCTTACCTACCAAGCTAAATGGTCTCGTGAGCGCCAAGAATATAAAAGCAATGACATGCATATCACGATCGACAAGAATGCAGGGTATGGCTACTTGGCAGAGTTCGAGCGTTTGGTGGATGACCGCAAACAGGTGGAGGAGGCCAAGAAAGATCTATTGAACCTTATGGATGAGCTTGGCGTGGAAGAGCTGTCACAGGACAGGCTTGAGCGTATGTTTGCCCACTACAACAGGCACTGGGCAGAATACTATGGAACCGATAAAATGTTTGTAATCGAATAATTCACCCTAAAAAATTTATGACTTGTTGGAGTATAATTACAAAAAGAATAGAAGAATCAGTCGAGTTTCTTTCAAGGGTTGAGTGTTATTCGGTATTAAATTTAGTAGGGTAAATGTTTCTCTCTGACGTAGATATCGTGAAGGCGGTTAAACACGGAGACATCACCGTGAGGCCATTTGACGCGCGTCGTCTTCAGCCTGCAAGCTACGACATACGGCTTGGCAATAAGTTCGTCGTCAATGACGAGAGCGCGACGCACCTGATCGATCCCGTAAAGAAGATCTATGCCAAGACGCGAGAAGTTGGGATAAAAGACGGCCAAGAATTCATACTTCACCCCGGAATCTCGGTTTTGGGCACCTCCAAGGAGTTTTTCGGTTCGGATCATTACTTGATCCAGATCGGCGGAAAATCCTCGCTCGCACGTATCGGGCTTATGATCCACAATACCGCAGGCATTATCAATCCCGGGCATTTTCTCAATGTCACTTTGGAATTGACGAACCAGAACAACGTGCCCATAATCCTGCGACCTGGTATGGATATCGCACAGCTTACCTTCTCTAAGCTCTCGTCTCCGCCAAGGAGAAACTACAAACAGATTGGTCGCTATGCCGAGAACAATTGGAACAATTTCACGGCACCGAAGAAACGAGGAAAGAAATAAGCTATGAGCCACGAACGACATCAAGAGTATCAATATCTCGACCTTCTGCGCGAGACGATAGAGAAAGGGGATCGGCAAGTTGACCAAGGCCATGGTAAGGCGACGTTTGGCGTGTTTGGTCGCCAGATCCGTTTTGATCTCTCAAAAGGGTTTCCGCTTTTGACGACGAAACGTGTCTATTGGAACGGGGTGCTCCAAGAGCTCTTTTGGTTCATCACTGGGCAGACCAATATAAAGTACCTGGTAGACAAGGACGTGCACATTTGGGACGACTATCCCTACCGCAACTATATGGAGCAGGTAAAAAACGGGAAGCTTCCAGAAATGACCAAAGAAGAGTTCATCGCAAAGATAAAAGCTGACGGTAAATTTGCAGATGAGTTCGGACACTTGAAACACGTGTATGGAGATATGTGGCGGCACTGGCCAGCAAAAAATGGGCGTGTCATCGACCAGCTCTCCTGGGTTATCGAGGAATTACGGAATGATCCCGGATGTCACAATGCGGTAGTGTCTGTATGGAACCCCGAGTATCTCTATACCATGGCAAAGCCCGAAGAAGCGAACCGCTATCCCGTCTGCCATATCCTCTTCCAGTTCAATATCAAAAACGAAAAGCTCTCACTCCAGCTCTACCAGCGCACCGCCGATATTTTCCTCGGTGTGCCGTTCAACATCGCAAGCTATGCGCTTCTCTGCCACATCGTTGCAAACGTTTTGGGTAGGGAAGTGGGTGAGTTCGTGCATACCTATGGCGATGTCCACATTTACGAGGATCACTTTGATGCCGCAAAGGAGCAGCTGAAACGTGAGCCCCACCCCTTTCCCAAGCTTTCTATAAGTAAGAAGCTCACGAGTCTTGATGACTTTCGGCCAGAACTCGTGACACTCGAAGGATACACTCCTGAGGCAACCATCAAGGCGCCCTTTACCGTCGCAGGTTTCCGCGACTCATCCAACAAACCTGCGGGGAAATAGAGGGTAGCGTTACATACGTTCTGTCATCGCAAGCTTTTCCGAGATTGTTGCTAGTTGAAGATAAGTACCCTTACCAATTGCTATAGCAATTGGTAAGGGTACTGTATCGAGTGTTATGAAAGAGCAAACTGTTTTCTCAATGCCACATCGTTTTCGATGGAATCGGCAATGATATAGAGTATGTCTCTTCCAACCCTAAAGTCAGTTTTGAGGAGAGCGATAAGATCGTCACAGGGATAGGGGTATACCCACACGCTATCTTGAAGCCGAATAAATCCTATATTGATTAGTGTTCGCCGGACCTTTTCACGAAGCGTCTTACGGTACTCCGGTATGTCGAAGATGAGCATGCGCCACTTGCCATCCCATCGTTTTGGTTTTTTTAGTCTATACTCTGAAAGTTCGAGTTCGCGGAGTCTCGCTTCCCCTTTTTGCGTTAGTTGCAGGAATCCTTTTTTGTCTCGGGAGAGTAATCCAGCATCCACAAGGCGATTGCGAGCCCGGTTAATGTATTCCCCTCTGCGTTTTTTGATATCAATAATCCCGAGCTTTGCGAGCGCCTGAATCGCATTAGGAGCAACAAGTGCTACACTCAAGAGTCCTGCCGCGGCGACACTGCCGAGTATTACTTTCTGCAGGAGCTTTTTTCGTGTCCTCTTTCGTGATTCTTGTTCTATTTTCCCCATACCCTTATCATACGCTATAGCAATCAATAGAGGTATATTGACAAGTGGTATGTGAATAGGGTAGAGTAGTTGGCGAACTAGTGAGGAGGCGTGGGGAGGCTTGGCGGTTTCCCGTACAATGCATTTCCGTTTGAAAACAAACGCCCAAAAGCCATTCGGCTTGGGCACGCCGTCACCTGGCTATAAGTGGTGAGCTTGTCCCTGCCTCCTGGTAGGAAGGTCGGAGAATGAGGAGATAATCTATGAATGCAGACAAACAAATACCGGTACTTTCTAGCTCCACCGATCCATGTCTAGCAGGGAAGAAGTATAAAAGAGTTGGACGTGTGAGTTGTTGTATGGGGGCGAGAACTGGTCCCATCAAGTTCTATGGCAAGGATTGGGATGCGATCGTTCAGATTGCTGAGGAATCACTTGCCCAACAAGCGAAGCACCTCGAGGCCGATTTCGTGATATGTACCGACGATCGGATTAAGGGTATTCTCAAGGGGGTTTGCAGTTTGGAAGGCATGGTGTGTCAGTTTACCCGATGAACGAAGGGTCTCAGTTTCAAGAAGTCGGTGGTTAACTCTCGCCGGCTTTTCTTTTTGGTGCGGATTGCTAGAATGCTCTGATGAATCCCGTTAGAAATAGGTCGCCGAGGGCGACCGTAGTATAGTGGGTTGAGGTGGGGATTAACAAGAAATAGGTTTGATTTATATCGTACACAAGTTCATAACCATATAATTTCTAACGGGATGAAAGACACTCAAATAAAGAAACTTATTGACGCCGAAAAGAAGCGCCAGAAGAAGGTGATCAATCTCATTGCTTCGGAAAATTACGTTTCAAAGGACGTATTGGAGGCGCTTGGCTCGGAACTCACTAATAAGTACGCGGAAGGGTATCCCGGAGCCCGCTACTATGGCGGTAACGAAGTTATCGACAAAGTAGAAAGTCTTTGTAGAGAAAGAGCGCTCAAACTTTTTGGACTTTCACCTGATGTGTGGGGTGTAAACGTTCAGGCACTATCAGGTTCTCCGGC
>DATDXL010000075.1:0-4475 GCA_036517235.1 Minisyncoccota bacterium | reverse complement strand
AGTGAGTTCAGAGAAAATCCCGACGTCAGAGAAAATCCGCTCTTCACCGCAGCTTCCATCGGAGCGGTGTACGCGGTTTGTATCGCGCGACGAGCGCCGAGAGAAACGTCCGAAACATATTCGCGCGCGACACTCTGTACGAACCCAACCGGATCATCCTGGACCGCACGTGCAAGGTCGAGCGTGGTCTTCGCCGTGTGAAGTAATGCTTCGCTTGCACCGACACCTGCATCAACGCCCGACGTAAGCACGATGCTCAACATCTCCGATGCATACTCGTGAGCACCGCGGGCAAACGTATCGGGTGTCAGGTACGGAGCAAGCGCGTACACGGACGCGGCAGTCTGCATCGTAGCGCGTGTCGCGGTAGGAACATCCACCGTGTTCTTGAAAGCGACGACGCTTGCGGTAAGGAACAGCGAGATGATGAGAGCGCCGGCTTTGTTAACCGTATTCGGGTGAGTGAGCGCCGGCAGTGAGAGTTTTGAGACAAAGGGAGACAGAACCTCTTTTTTTTCAAGAAGCACCTCGGTGCTACTAGGTTTGGCGACCGGAGCGAGATTCGGCACAAGCTCTCGATCATCAGGGAGATACTTGATCTCCTGGCCTTGCGTACGGACAAGCGCACTCGGCTTATGCTCATCAGCGCTTCTAGCGCTCGGAACCTGCGCTAATGAGACTTTTTCGCTAACCGTCTTAGACGCGATGCGCTTAACATACTCTGAGGGGGAATTTAGCTTTACGTGTTCAAAAAGCGATTCTTCGCTTACAAACCATGAACGACCGATCCGAGAACATTCAAGTTTCCCCAAACGGCAGAGCTGGCCGATGTAATCTGTGGCATACCCGGAAATCTCGGACGCTTGGCGTGCCGAGATCAGCTTTCGTGTATCCTTAGGAGCTTTCTTCTTAGTCGTGAGCTTTTGGTATTGCTCGGGAGCATTGAGTTTAATATGTTCGTAGAGAGATTCTTCGCTAACATACCAGGAACGTCCTACCCGTGACGAGATCAGTTTTCCGGTTCTGCAGAGCTGGCCGATGTAGTCGCTGGCGTACTTTGAAATCTCAGCCGCTGCGCGCGACGAAATGAATTTTTTTCCTTCTAGAAATAACTGTCCGTTTTGCTCTTTCATCTACGCTACTAATTTTATCAATTGCCATCCGAGATTCCGATATCAAAAACCCATTTTTATGGGGATAAATAAGGTTATCTCGGATATCCGAGCAAAGTTTTTTTATGAAAATTATTTCTCGTGTGAAACGCTAAATAACGAACGAAAAAATGTAGGTTTTTTTGATCATTTTCTTAAAATGATCACTTTCAATTCCCCACCTATCGAATACTGATAAATATATTAAAAAAAGCATCAGAAAAAATAAAAATCCTGATGCCTAATACACTGGCTTTTTTGGAAACAGTTGATGGTCTAACATAAAAGAGTGACAAAAAAAGAAACCTGGCACTCCACGCTCAAAATCAGTGTTCATTGCCATCATCCAACGTCCCTCATAGAATTTTTCATTAAAACAAAAAGGCGTTACACGTGGGGACCCTTTCTCGGACAAGATGCACTTTAGCCTTTATATTCTTCACATCTCGGATATCCGAGATACTGAAAAAAACAAAAGCGGCGATGTTACACGCCGCTTGACCGTTTTCTAGATTTTTTCGATTACTCGATTTTTGCTAGTAGTTTGACAATAATATCTTTGAGAAGTCTAGGGTTCGCTGAACCTTTTGTGGCCTTCATTCCCTGCCCCACAAGAAACTGCAATGCTGCTTCTTTTCCTGCACGATATTCAGCTACGACCTTCGGATTTTCTGTGATGATCTTCTTCACCGACTCGGCGAGTTCTCCCTCATTGCTCTGTTGGAATAGCTTTTTCTCCTCCGCAATGCGCATAGGAGCACCACCAGACTCGTACATGAGCTTTAGGATATCTTTGGCGCCACGTGAAGAGATCTTGTCAGCCATAACCATATTGATGAGTTCAGCAAAATCAAAAGCTTTTATCTTTAGCGTCGAAAGCGCTTCCCTCTCTTCTCCGCTTTCTCTGCGTAACCCGAGAAGGTCCGAGAGTATGTAGTTCGAGGCTATCTGGATCTTCTTGGCATCTGCAAGAATCGCACTTACCTCTTCAAAAAAAGCTCCCAGGGATATGTCGCTTACATACAGCTCGACATCTTCTTTCTTGAGACCGAAGTGTGTGCTAAGTCTCTCTCTCTTCTGCCACGGCATTTCTGGAAGCTCCTTCTCTAGATACGAACGTGAAAATTCTTTCACTTCCAAAAGCTTGAGCTTGGGGATATCAGGATCTGGAAAATAGCGATAGTCATGCGATTCTTCTTTTCGTCGTTGAGAGAATGTCTCTCCCCTGTCTTCGTCCCACCCCCTAGTCTCTTGAACCACCTCTCCTCCCTCTTCAAGGACTATCTCCTGACGTTTCAGTTCATACGCAATGGCTCGCTCCACGCTACGGAACGAATTGAGATTCTTTACTTCCACTTTCTTTCCGAACTTCCCTTTTTCGGGACTCACCGAGATGTTCGCTTCAACGCGCATCTCCCCTTTTTCCATGTTCGCATGGGCGATACCAAGTGTACGTAAAAGCAATTGTAGTTCTTTTGCGAACGCGACCGCTTGATCCGCAGTCGTGATGACAGGTTCGGTCACAAGCTCCATGAGAGGTACACCTGCGCGATTGAAGTCTATAAGTGAATATCCCGTGCTCCCCTCCTCCACATGAAAAGATTTTGCGGTGTCTTCCTCAAGATGGATCCTCGTGAGTTCTACACCTGTGAGAGCTCCGCCGTTGACCAGAGGATATTGGTACTGGCTTATCTGATACCCCTTCGGTATATCGGGATAAAAATAATTCTTTCTATCGAATTCTGAATACTCTGCAAGAGTTCCGCCAACTGCGACACCGATTTTGAGAACATGCTTCACGGCCTCATAGTTTACTGTCGGGAGTGTTCCTGGATGACCCATGCAAATGGGACAAACATTCACGTTGGGACGCTTCTCCTCCGTATCATTTTTGGAATTGCAGAACATCTTGGTCTGAGTGTTCAACTCAGCGTGAATTTCGAGTCCAATTGTTGGAAAATATGTTTTATTCATAGCGCACCTGCCCCGTAGCGAGCTACGCTCTGCTACTGGGGTGTATTTCAAGCCCTATGGTAGGAAAATACTCTTTCTTACTCATACATTCATACATCGATTCTACTATAGCACAGCCGCTAGCTCTCTATTTACTCTTGTTTTGCAAAAATAGCTGAAAGACCGTCAGAAAGTTTCTTGAGCGAGCTGTCGTCATAGACGGAGACGGTAAAATAACGCTTTTTCTTCTTTTCTGCCCATGCTACCCCTTGTGCTAGCACGGTCTCGTCGACGACATCAGTTTTCGTCAATAGGATGATTTCTTCCTTTGAGAGCATCACGGGATCATAGCGCTTCAGCTCGCTTAGAATAGTCTGGTATACAGACTCTAAATCTTCATTCTCAAGCGATACGCAGTGGAGGAGCACGCGCGTGCGCCTAATGTGGCGCAAGAATTTATGTCCAAGACCCTTCCCTTCCGCCGCGCCCTCAATAAGACCAGGGATATCCGCGAGGATGTATCCGTGCATGCTCCCGAGATTCGGCTCAAGCGTGGTGAACGCATACGACCCTACACGCGCATGCGCTCGGGTCAATTCGTTGAGGAGACTCGACTTGCCAGCATTGGGAAGACCGATAAGTCCCGCGTCAGCGATGAGCTGGAGCTCTATCTCAAAATCTGCTTCCTCCCCTGACGCACCTTCCGTGAATTCTTGCGGACGCTGATTGGTAGAACCTTTGAAACGCGTGTTGCCGAATCCTCCCGCGCCGCCCGCGAGGAGCAATACCTTTTCATTCTCAAGAAGCAGTTCGAATCGCTCATCGGTCTTTTTATTCTTTATCACGGTCCCGATGGGAATGTCGAGGATGAGGTCGCTTCCATTCCTTCCATGCATTTCATCGCTCTTCCCATTCTCTCCCTTTTCCGCCTTGAACTCTTTGATACTGCGGTAGCGTGAAAGAACGCTCATATCACGGATCGCGCGAGCATAGAAATTGCCTCCCTTTCCACCGTCGCCGCCGGAAGGACCTCCGTACTCCTTCTCCTTGTCGTGACGGAAACGTACGACGCCGTCGCCGCCCTTTCCCGCAGCTACGTGTATTTTTATTTCATCAGTGAGTGCCATTGTTCAGTTTGTAATGTTTATAAGGTTCGTAAAGTTTATAATGTCAAAGTTTCTTTATAAATGCCGAAAGCATTTTAGAGATTTCAATCGCCCGAGAATTGAGTGTGCCACGCAACAATACCTTCAAATGAAGGTATCCTCATATGTTTCCTACTTTACAAACTTTATAACTTTAGGAACTTTTTAACGCTTCCTGCGCAAGCGCGATGGCACCCTCTTTTGACTTGGTTACCGCCATGAATCG
>DATDXL010000074.1:0-11329 GCA_036517235.1 Minisyncoccota bacterium | reverse complement strand
AGTGCAACCGCCAGCCGTAGCTTGGCGCAAGCTTCCTTTACTGTCTACGGTAAAGGTCTACCCATTATATAGAGTATTGAAAGAGTCGCAAATACAAACGAAAAACCCCGCTTTCGCTGGGTTTTTCGCAGACATTCGTTTGGGCTAGCATTGCTAGCACTCACGTACGGCTATCCTAGCATAGTAGGGTCAAAAAGTCAACTAACTTGTGCATAAAATATACATCTATAAAGTGCGGTAGTTTATTATAGATGTATGGGAACACTTGAAAACAGTGCAAGGAGGAGGTTACAAAGACATGCGCTTCAACGAGTCGTCCTCGGCGTTGTAGCTGGTGCGGGACTCTTAAGCATGGCGGTTGTGGCGCCAAACGCAATCGGCGCCCTCGCAAAACTTGGCATCCTCACGTCTGGTAAGCGCCGGAAAGAAATCATCAACCAAGCGCGTGACAGATTGCTTAAACGAGGATTTCTTGCAAGAAATAGGGAGGGGTATCTTTCGCTTACCGCACGAGGAGAAACGTTATTCCGCAGATTGGAATTGGGAAATTACAAATTAAAGAAACCGAGACGGTGGGATGGGAAATGGCGTATTCTTACCTTTGACATCCCAGAGCATCGCAGGAGTGTCAGAAATCGGCTAAGGGCCACACTCTCGGCGCTTGGTTTTAAACGTCTGCAGGATAGCGTGTGGATCTACCCCTACCCTTGCGAGGATTTTCTCGCCCTCCTGAAAGCTGATCTCAAAATCGGAAAAGACCTCTTGTATATTATCAGCGAAGAAATAGAAGGCGCTCGTTCGCTCCGCGCTTACTTTGAGCTTCCTCAAGAGTAATCTCCGATTCCTTTAGGGATCCAGAGTGCGTCCATAGGCATACATCCATAAAATGCGGCCGCACTTTATAGATGTATGTGCTGGACTATATAACAACCTCTGACGCATTACGGATTTCTCCCGGCCTGAATCTCACGTATATAGTAGTCTGCCTGATCTTTCTGCGTTGGGAAATCCGCAAGAACCGTCTGCAAAACATCAACCGCTTTAGTACGCAAGCCACGGCTCAGGTATGACCCCGCGAGAGTAAAGCGAGCCTGCGAGTCCGTGGGATTTTGTTCTACCTTTTTCTCCAAAAGAGTGGAAACGGTTTCAAGACGGCCAGCATTGGTGTATGCCTGAATCAGACGATCATCATACTCACGGGATGAATCCTCAAGTGGCTTCGTAAGTTCTGACGCGAGGGAGAAATCCTTTGCGTATATAGCGACCACAGCGTAAATGATGCGTGACTCACTGAACGCAGGTTCGAGGTCATACGCCCGCTTCATTATTTCAAGCGCTTTCGGAAAGTCGCCTTTATTCACATACGAGGAGGCAAGCTCGAACATGATGGTCTGCTTGTTGGGAGAGAGCGCAAACGATCTCTCGAGCGCAGCGATGGCTTCATCGGTATTCCCTGCCCTGTTGAGGAATGAGCCCAAAAACAGGAAGTACCGTGCGTCGTCCGGCGTGCGCTCGGTTTGTTTGATAAGCTCCACGCGCGCAAAGTTGTAATACTCTTGCTTCAGGGCAAGAGGAACGGATTGCGCGTAGAGCACTTGAATGGCGGCTTGGGCAAGCTGTTCTCGGACCTCTGAATCTCCAACAGTGCTGTAAGAAAGCGCTTTCTTGAAATATTCCAGATTCTTTGTCGGGCCCTCCTGTTGCGGACGAAGAGCGTCTATCAATGCTGCCGAGACACGCATGGGAGAGGCATTGATGACGTAGACCCCAAAGACGGTGAAAACTATCACGAGCGGCACCAGCACACGATTCACGAGCGCCGGATCGGGCTTGCCGTGTTGTGTCAGCTTCACGAAGGGCCTGGCCGAGATTGTGTGGATATACGCAAGAACCGAGAAAAAGAGGATGTAGCTGGTGATGTTGTCGAATACGAAAAGGTTCTGGAAAAAGTATGCCGCCAGAAGCCCCGAGAGAACCGATTTCTCCAAGAGATGGGGTATCTCATGTCCCCGCGCAAACTGGAAAAAACGTTTGCACCACTGCTTAAGGGAGAAGTACATTTCAGCCTGTTTCCAAAGGTAATAGAGCGCCAAGAAAAATATCGAGAGGTATCCCAGAAGCCCAAGAGCTCCGCCCGCGATGAGCCAGTCGAAGACAATATTGTGCGTGCGATCGAACCACTGTTCCTGCGCATACATCTTGGGGTCGTAGTACTTATTGAACACGTAGTTGAAACTCTCCTGACCCCAGCCTAAAATCGGCCTCTCTTTAAATCCCTGCCACGCCATAGTCCATACCATGAAACGAGGACCTGCTTCACTGGTTGAAATAGACGTGAGACGCACGAACGATGGCTGATTCTTCACGAATTCATAATTTTTTGCTCCCATTCCCAAGAGGACTACGAGCACGATAACAGCGAGCACTCCGCCGCTGATGACGCGTACGACTTTCTCGCGAGTAGTAAGAACGACGCTCGCGGCCGCCACGAAAAGCCCCCCGATGAGCCCCAATATCGCACCGCGCGTAGCCGTGTGATAGAGCGTGTAGAGTTGCAGAATCATCGCAATGCCATATACCCATCGCCAAGCAACGCTCTTTCTGGAGCGAATCAACAGGAAAAGAGCCAAAAAGAAATTGATGAGCATGAACACGGCAAGGTAGGTCGCATTGCCGAGCGTCCCGTCGAGGCGAACACCCCCCTGATTTATCGTTATCTTACCCGCAAGTTGGAACATCCCGTAGAACGACATGATGACACTAGCTGCCACAGACGTCTGAAAGAAACGCATCCACCGCTTCTCACTCTGAAGAACCGACGAGGCAACAACAAAATACGCAAAGAGATGGATAAGGGTGATGAACCCTTCCATGCGCTCGAAGTTGGACCAGAAGCTCTTGAATCCGTTCGGGCTCATGATGTCGGCAATGCCGATAAGTGCTACAAAGACCGCGAGCGCCGTTCCGAGCCAGGAAAACTTCGGTCGGAAATTAACATCACGCAGAGCAAGGATGAGCCAAAGCCCGAAGACAAGCTCGGTGATGATACGAAACGCGAAATTCTTACCCGTAATGAAGGGAAAGAAAAAGGAGGTAGAGATAATAAAGGGAATAAGAAGGGTGAGCAAGAGGCCGGAAACGATGGTGTGCGCGAGGATTCGGTTGATAGTCATACCCCGTTAGTAGGATGTGCCTTTGCGGCAGACGCCCCCGGGCTGCCGCGGCGTTATGGATAATTGTTTCATCAAAAATACTTTGATTGTTTCTTGGTTGATTTTCATATGTGGTTGGAGCTTAAGAGACATTTTACTACGGGCATAGAGAAGGTCATCATATAAAAAACAGACTGTTAAAGCAAGAAATAGGCCTCGTTTCTTGAGCTCTGTAAAATCCACATGAACCCTGTTGACACCTTTTGACACCTACCCTATACTAAGGGTTATGGAATCCCGTTAGAGATAGGTCGCCCTGGGTGACCGTAGTTTCTCGGGAAAGAGTGAGCGTTTGCAACGAAAAGTCATGATGTCAGATATTAGAAACATGAACCAGCTAAATGATCTCTAACGGGATGGAAGAAATAAAGCCTGGAGCGGTGTACACCACCGCAGAAACCCAGCAGCTTTTGAAAGTGAGCAAGAGCACGATAAAGCGCCTCCTCAAACGCGGTCTTATCCGTGCCAATAAGATCGGCGGCCAATACCGCATCTTAGGTCACGAGCTTTTGATGCTCCTCTCCCCCGAGTTGGAACGAAAAGCCGCGCGGCAGTATTTCAAACTCAAGCACAACATCGTGAGAAAAATAAACAAATGGTAAGACAAGTCCATCAAGTTTATAAAGTCCGTCAAGTTATCAAGTCAATAAAATATAAAAGTTAGCTGTCCCCAACTTTACAAACTTGATAAACTTTAAAAACTTTAAACATTCGTGAAATGCCCAGCAAAAAATTAAAAAGAATATCGGTAACAGGTAAACGCATAAAACGCGCCCTTATCACCGGTATCACCGGTCAAGACGGGTCCTACCTCGCGGAATTACTGCTCTCCAAAGGCTATGAAGTGCATGGCATCATCCGCCGTTCCTCCTCGTTCAACCATGGGCGCATCCAACACATCTACGACTACATACACCCTAAACGACTGATACTCCACTATGGCGACCTCACCGACATGGCATCCTTGGTTTCCGTCATCCGAGTGGCGAAGCCAGACGAGATATACAACCTCGCGGCGCAAAGCCACGTCAAAGTCTCATTCGAAGTCCCGCTCTATACCGGCCACGTCGACGCGCTTGGAACGCTCAACATCATAGAAGCGGTACGGACGCTCGGACTCAATGCGAAGATCTACCAAGCTTCAACATCAGAGATGTATTCAGGCGCTCCGAACGGCCAACAGAATGAAGACACTCCCTTTCATCCACAAAGCCCGTACGGCGTCGCGAAGCTATACGCATTCCATATCTCGCGCATCTATCGGGAATCGTACGGGATGTTCGTCGTCAATGGCATCCTTTTCAATCATGAGAGCGAGCGGCGCGGTGAAAGCTTCGTAACAAGGAAGGTAACACTTGGTATCAAGGAGATTATCGAGGGCAAGCGCGATGTCATTCAACTCGGCAACTTAGATGCTAAACGCGATTGGGGGCACGCCAAAGATTACGTCGAAGCGATGTACCTGATGCTCCAACAAAAGACGCCAAAGGATTACGTCATCGCGACAGGCATACAGCACACCGTCCGTGAATTCTGCACGCTTGCGTTCAAAGAAGCGGGCATCAAACTCATCTGGCAAGGAAAAGGTCTGAAAGAACGAGGTGTCGATGCTCGAACAGGAAAAACGCGTATCTCTGTTGACCCCAAATTCTTCAGGCCGAACGAAGTGTGGTCGCTACGCGGAAACGCAGCGAAAGCTCGCCGAGAGCTCGGCTGGAAACCTAAGATCTCCTTCAAAGAACTCGTCAAGCGGATGGTGCATTCGGACGTGATACACAACAAGTAATACCAATATACGAATGATTCGAATCTACAAATGACAACAAAAAAAGAAAAACAAACGTGCCGATTCGTAGAGATTCGCAGATTAGTATTATGACGGAAGCCTGGACCCCGTAGTGAAAAGTGACATTGAAAAATATCTAAAGTTGATATGAATGAGAAAAAAACAAAAACATCTCACAATGGCCTATCAGACGTCTCGCGTGCCCACGCGATGTCACTTTCTACTACGGGGTGGACTAAAATCATACGCCCCCGAAAGACTTTAAGTTGGAATGACCTCCAAGAGCTTTGGGATTACCGCGAATTGCTTTATTTCTTCGCGTGGCGCGACATCAAGGTTAAATACAAACAGACCATCGTAGGTATCGTGTGGGCGGTGTTCCAGCCCATCATGGCAATGGTCGTCTTCTCGGTCGTCTTCGGAAAACTGGCGAACCTACCGTCCGATGGCATCCCCTATCCCATTTTCGTCTACAGCGGACTCATACTTTGGATGTTCTTCACGAACTCACTCTCGGACGCTTCAAGCACACTTGTAGGAAACGCTTCTATCGTGACCAAGGTCTATTTCCCCCGCCTCCTGTTGCCTATATCTGCCTCAACCACAAAGCTTGTGGACACCTTCATCGCTTCGCTCGTCCTAATAGTTCTCATGCTCTACTACGGGTACTACCCGAGTCTTGTAGGGGTAGCCATCGTCCCTCTTCTCTTTCTCATCGCGTTCATGGCCTCTCAAGGGGCGGGGCTTATTCTCTGTTCGATAAACGTCAAATACCGAGATGTCCGCTATGTACTCCCCTATTTCATCCAGATGCTCATATTCGTGACACCGGTCATCTATCCGACATCCATCGCGGGTAAATATGAGTGGATCCTCAAATTGAATCCCATGGCGAGTGTCATCGAGAGCGCGCGGGCGGGACTTTTAGGAACCGCACCCATCGAGTGGAGCAGTCTCTTGTTCTCTGGGCTCATCAGCCTTGTGCTCTTCGTGATCGGCATCATCTTCTTTAAAAAAACGGAGCGCTTTTTCGCCGATGTCATATAAAGAATTGCCAATCTACAAATGAATACAAATAAACAAATGGCTGCAAATAAGATTAATACAAATCAACAAATGCAAACAAATATACGAATGGCTGCAAATAAGATGGAACCAGAAAAGGTGATGTATCCGGATCTTTCCTATATGCTGGCTGGAGTTCTGTTCCCCGTCCATAATTATTCGTAGAGATTAGTAGATTTGTATCATTCGTATATTTGTATGTCCGATTCAGTCATTTCAATACAAAACGTATCCAAGCGGTATAACATCACCCAGAGCGCCGGGAGAAAATACGTCGCATTGCGCGATGTCATCACGAACATCCTGTGGAGCCCTTTCGCGCATGCCAAAAGCAAAGCAAAGCAGCTCCTCGGAAGAGAGAAAAAAGAAGAGTTCTGGGCGCTTCAAGACATAAACCTAGAGGTGAAGAAGGGAGAGGTCATCGGCATCATCGGCAAAAATGGAGCCGGAAAATCAACGCTCCTCAAGATCCTCACCGGTATCACGCCTCCCACGACAGGCGAAATAAAGCTAAAAGGAAAAGCCGCTTCACTCCTTGAGGTCGGCACCGGGTTCCATCCTGAATTGACCGGCAGAGAGAACATCTTCCTCAATGGGGCCATCCTCGGTATGACGAGAAAAGAGATAAAGGAGAAAATGGACAGGATTATCGAATTTTCCGGTGTAGAGCAGTTCATCGATACCCCCGTCAAGCGCTACTCGAGCGGCATGTATGTTCGACTCGCATTCTCGGTAGCCGCCCATATGGAACCAGACATCCTTCTTGTGGACGAGGTGCTCGCGGTCGGGGACGCTGAATTCCAAAAGAAATGCCTTGGAAAAATGGACGAGGTGACAAAAAAAGAAGGGCGCACCATCATCTTTGTGAGCCATAACATGTCGGCCATCAATCAGCTCTGCAAACGTTCCGTTCTCTTAGATAAGGGAAAGGTCGTCATGATGGGCGACACGGATAAAGTCATTCAGCATTACCTTGCCGAACACGTCCGTACCGAAGAACACGAATGGCGCGGCATGGGAGGCAACGACCACATGCGCCTTACCCATACGCAGATCCGCATGCTTGATTCGGGATCTCAATTCCATACCGCCGCGCCGCTTGAGGTGACAATGGAGGGAGAGATCAACCAGCCGACGAAAAATGTCGTCATTGGATTTACGCTCTACTCCGAATACGGAAATGTCATCGCCAACACCCTCTATGATGACGCGGAACAATCTGCGAGCCCGATGGTTCCTCCAGGCACTTTCAAGAAAAAGTTTATTATTCCTGAGAATACTTTGGCGGAGGGTTCCTATCGCATAGAAATAGATATGGGGGTCGCTGGAGGGAAGCGCCTGGTTGGCGGGGAAACCGGGCAACTCACCTTCACCCTCATCAATATTTCGGGACCAGGAACTCGGTTCCGCCCAGCCCCGTACCAACGTAACTGCTTCCGACCCCTTTGGTCCGTGTCCGACAACTGAAAACAACTCTCGACTAGTGATGTATATCTGCGGATATAATACTTATCAATAACTTAGAGTGAAAATAAAACCGTGAAAGGAACAAGATTTATACCAAAACGAGTAAGTAAAAAGATTTTTAACCTTCTGACCCCCTTTCGGGTTTTAGGTTGGAGCCTTATAAAATGGACTTTCTTATCAAAAGATAAGAAGTACGCATATTTTCAACGTAAAAGATACGATTGGTTAGCCAACATCTCTGATGAAGCTGTTGTCGGAAATTACGAAGAACACAATAAATGGAAAGATTATGATGAGTTCCTGATGAAATACGCCTATTTGTATAAAGACAAGTTAGCTCTAGATTTTGGGACTGGAGTTGGAAGAAATATTATAAGATATCACGATAGATTTAGACGTCTTGACGGGGTTGATATTGGTTCAGTCAACATAGGACGGGCAAGAAAAAAACTGAAACGGCATAAAATTGACAGTAAACTTTATGTAAATAACGGTTTTGATCTCTCAGAAATCAGAGACAACGTCTATGGATTCATTTTCTCAACAATTACCCTACAACATATCTGCTGCTATAGCACAAGATTTAATTTGTTGAAAGAATTTTATCGAGCCCTTGAAAAAGGAGGTAGAATTTCTATTCAAATGGGGTTCGGTAAAACACTGCCAAATTACAGCGTTGGATATTACGAAGATTACTTTAATGCGTTAAAGACAAATGGAGCAATGGATACTCAAATATCGTCACCTGAACAAGTCGGGGACGACTTGAAAAAAATCGGTTTTGAAGATTTTGAGTATTGGATTAGAAATGCAGGTCCTGGTGGTGGTGAAGGTATCGGACACGAGAAATGGATATTCTTTACTGCAAAAAAACCTTGAGATTGGACATCTCAATATAGGTAACAGAACTGAAATAGTATCACAAGCGCGTCTATGATAGGATTTTAATTATTGGCTAGTTATGAAAATATGAATATATTGCGTAAAAACAGTGTGGTATTGCCCTTGCTAATTTTAATCATAGCAGTATCGCTATATTTTGCAATAAACCAAGTATATGCCGCCAATTCAAATTCAGTCGATTTTGAAGCGAGTTCCAATCAATACGCACGTATCGCGAACGACCTCGGAATTACTAATAGTCCTACCACTATTGAACTCTGGTATAAACCTGAAAGTACCCCGAGTGGAGCGACTTATAATCTAGTCTCGAAGGGAGATGCTGATACTAATGTTCAGTATGTATTACTCTACGTTGACGACGGAGGTACCCCAAAGGTTAAGGTGTATCGAAGGCAGGGTGCTGTAACAACCGGCATCGCAAGTTGGACCACCACTCTCACTAATGGGACATGGTACCATCTTGTACTCCGATACGATGGCACAGACCTTAAATTGTATGAGACAACAGCTAACGGTACTCATACTGAAAGGGCTACAGTCGCAACTTCTGGAGACGGAACAGCACTAATAACAGACGTCTTCACAATCGGCGTCGAGGATGAGAACGGCACAATTGCCGGCTATGCAGATGGTCTTATCGATGACGTGCGAGTGTGGAATACTGCTCGCACTAGCACCGAACTTGACAATAATTTCCAGACAGAGTTAGCGGGAAATGAACCTGGCCTTGTTGCATATTACAAACTCAATGACGACAACTTTGTCGACGCAACATCGAATGGATACAACTTAGCTGCTTCAGGAAGCCCCGTGTTCTCAACAGATATTCCATTTCCTGTTCCCTCGTCTCCAGTATTAAGAATCAGGAAGAGTGCCACTCAAACACTTTCTTCTGACAGCACAACTGATAATGATACCGAGTTAACACTGACCTTGCTTGCGAACAAAGAATACATCGTTGACGGTGTAATCTTTGCAAACAGTACCAGCGCCCAGCCTGATATTAAGATTGCCTTCACGACTCCTTCCGGAGCAGTCATTGATCTTGCCGCTGTTTCGGTCGCTTCGTCGGATACCGCATTTATTCAGACTTCTGATGTAGACACGAGCAACTTCCCCATACAAGCCAATAAGATAAACGCTATCCAGATCACTGGTACCGTCAAAATGGGAAGTATGGGTGGAGATGTCCATTTCCAATGGGCTCAAAACACCTCTAAGGCAACACTAACAGGTGTCTTGCGCGGCAGTTATCTACGTGCGGAGGAGATTTGATAACGAGAGAGAGTAAAATATTTCCGGTTCTCTTCCGAGAGCTCTACTACATCCATCAAACGATTCGCCATCTACACGTACTGGATGACGAATTGTTTGATTTCCACTAAAAGTAGTACATTTATATTGACACCTTTTGACACCTTTTGACACCTAGTGTATAGTAAAACTACACATGAAAAAGAACTGCAAAGCGATACTCTTTGACCTCGATGGTGTACTCGTTAACATGCCAGATGGACACTATGAAGCGCTGAATCGCGCGCTCTCGCTTTTTGGCACCTCGATAGAGCGTGAGGAGCACTACAGGCTCTTCAATGGTCTTCCGACACGAAAGAAAATCGAGGTTCTGGAAAAACAGGGGCGTCTGCCTAGCGGCTTGCGTGAATTTATCAACGAAGTAAAACAAAAAAACACCAAGGAGATTATTCCGAAATATTGTCCACCAGACTACTCAAAAATCATCCTTCTCAAACAACTCAAAGAAAAAAACTATAAGCTTGCATGCTGTTCAAATTCTATAAAAGAGACACTGCATATGATGCTCAGGTCGGCCAACCTCTTTGAATTTTTTGATTTCATTATCGGGAACGACGAAGTAAAAAACCCCAAACCACACCCGGAGATTTTTCTAAAGACTTTTAAAGCCCTGAACGTAAAACCGCATGAGTGCATCATCGTCGAAGATGCGCCGCACGGAATCGCTGCGGCAAAGGCAAGCGGCGCGGAAGTCTACGAGGTACGGGGCGTCGAGGATGTCAATTTAGAATTGTTTAGCGAAATACTAACACCATGAAGATCATTTTCCCCATGGCGGGGCTCGGTAGCCGTTTCCAAAAAGTCGCCGACAAGAACCCTCACTACTTAAAACCGAAACCCTTCATCGACGTCAAAGGTTACCCGATGATACGCTGGGCAACTGGCTCTCTCCCCTTCTTTGAACACACCGGAGAAAAAGTAACCGGTGCTCTGCGTGTCACCCCTCGTGACGTCGCGTTCATCATACTCAAGGAGCACAACGATGCGCACGGCATCGAGAAAAAACTCAAAGAAATCTATTCTGACGCGATCACGGTCATTGTTATCGATAGCGTTACCCGAGGTGCGTCCGAAACGGCCCTCAAAGCTGAATTATTCATCGATCCCGAAGACGATCTTTTGATATCCGATACTGACCACTATTTCAACGGGAGTTATTTTGCGGAGCTCATCGCTCACAAAGATCCGAAAACCGCCGGTATCATACCTGTATTTCAAGCACGAAACGAGGGTATCCCTAAATGGAGCTACACGCTCGTCAGACCGGGGACGAACTATATTGCGGAGGTCGCGGAGAAGAGCCGCGAGCTCATGGAAAAAGGCGCGTACGCCAATATCGGTGCATACTATTTCTCCAAAGGTAAAAATTTCATCGACAAGGCGAAAAAGGTCATCCGGCAGAACAAGCGCAGCGGCGACCCAGTGAAAGGAGAATTCTATATCGCGCCGCTCTACCAAAATCTCTTGGACCAAGGAAAGGTCCTCCAAGCCGCCGTCGTACCGGAAATGTGGGGACTAGGAACACCTGAGGACTTGGAATACTTCCTCGCACACTGCGCATCCACCAAACCCTCGTTTAAAG
>DATDXL010000073.1:0-4752 GCA_036517235.1 Minisyncoccota bacterium | reverse complement strand
ATAAAAAGAAGAAAACGTTTCACCTCGCAAGTATACCCCGTGAGATAATCAGCTCACCCAAGCTTCTTCCATCTTCTTCTGCCGCTGTCACATCACCATCATTTTCCTCATTCTAACGTTTTGCAAAACGTTTGAACGTTGTGGGGATATTTTTTACGCACACTATCTATTCGCCTATTCGCGCGAATTAGAGAAGAGATTCCCTATCCCCCGTGCTAGCTCAAACCGGCCGTTTCGAGGTAGAATCGTGATCGGTCAAACCCTGCTTGACGGACTAGTTGAATTTTACGCTACTTAATCGCCGCGTCCTAAGCATGTATCTTCTGCCGCGTAAGAGGCGGGTACGTCTTTACCCTTGTTTCAATCCGCCTATAGGTGCGCACGTTCGCTTTTTTTGTCTCTTCCATATCAAAACGGAATACACCCTTGAATCGATATAACGCCTTCCCGAGCGAATCGAGCGCATGGGCGAATACGAAAATACGTTTTCCATTCCATGGGATTTCATCAAACCGCATGGGCACCGCATCGATCTTCTTCTTACGTTCGGTAATTGTCCGATCATCATCGGATATCTGATTATCCCAGTCTTCATTCTCGTATAATTTTGGGAACCATAATCGCGCATCGCTCTCATAGAGATGCACCGCCGAACCGCGCTGGTATCCCGTATATGAATGACCGAAACAATTACATGCGTCCGCCATTTTTCTAAATGCGACTTTGTCGGCGATGTCGATATACCCCTTTTGTGTGTAGTAAGCGGGATCAAACTCTTTTTCAATATCCCACGGAATGAATGATCTGTCGTTTTTTCTATCTTGAAGTCGCTTTCGTATGTCCGCCACAACAGCGTATATCTGCTTGTGAATGTCCGGGAGACTGGCCGACGCATCAATACGGCGTATGTCGTGTGACGTGACGCTTACAATATCGGCATCCCGTTCAACATCTTTTTCCCGTTGCGCTTTATGGTAGCCCTCGTCTATTTCTATGTGCAAATCGATCTGCGGAAAATACAGGTCGGTGAGCGCTCGCTTGCCCGATTCCCTGCGCTTTACCGCTTGCTGCGTTACAAACTTGAGAGTTGGATCATCAAGGAGTGTGATGACTCTTGTAATAACGTAGTTTTCGTAGCCTTTGTTATGAGTTCTTGAGATCTGCCGGATGTAATATTCTTTGATATCCATATTTATTAACTATACGAGTCGCGTGCGCGATCACCTATCTCGACTTGGCTGACTGACTCAGTTGTGAACCCCGCAGGTTGAGGCCTTGTAAGGGTTCTTTGAGCGATTTCAGTGTACCAGATTGAGGGGTCTCAGTTGGATCTCAATAGACACGATAGACACTATAAAAAGGGTGTGGGGAGTGTCTACTAAAACGGTACGTCATCGGGGTTTACATCCTCGCCCGCAGATTGGGCACGTGAAGGTTTTTTCGGCGATTCCTTACTATCGTCGCTTCCGACGGCGCGTTGAATCTGCTCAAATTCGTTCTCGATTTCCGAGAGACGCTTCTTGCAGACCTTTACAAGTGCCGCGCCCTCTTTCACTTTCTCGAGCCCAGCTTCGACATCGATTTCTTCTTGCGCTTCAAACCACTCAACGATAGTGTTGAGTTTTTTCAGCGATTCCTTGAGATTGACTGGTTTTTCCGCCATACGCCACTATATTACACCTTTTTGGTAATGTCGGTAACGTCAGATTTGAACGAACCATCTTGGAGCCGCACATCCACGCTCTGGCCCTTCCGTACCTGGCTTACCCGTCGCACGACCGCACCCCGTGACTGGACGATGCTATATCCGAGCCTAAGCTGCCTCTCTGGATTGTTGCTCCCCAAAAGCTTCTCAGCCGATACTAGCGATTGCTTCGCGCGACTGACTGCATGGGTAAGTACGCGGACGGTGCCCCCAAACTCTGTTCCCTCTGTCGCCGTCCGAATAGCGTATTCGAGTTGGTGCAACGGATTCTCGAGAGCTGTAGAAACATACGTCTGTGCATTGCGCAGAAGAACTCGTGCGCCGCGCACAAATACAATCGGGTATTGGTTGAGCTGTCGGAGAAGCTCTGCAATTCGCGATTTAAGAGTCGTGCCAATGCGCAAAAGAGCTTGCTCGGCTTGATTGAAGTCATTGAAGATCGATTGGAATTGGTCACGCATGAGTTGGAAGCTCCTCTCGACGGTCGTGCGACTAGCATTAAGCGCCTTCGCGAACGACGAATGCATCTTTTGTTGGTTCAGCTGCACTTGCGTCGCAGCTCTCTGCCACGATTCATTCAGTGCTTGGGCGGTTGCCGTCGGAGTGGAGACCGTCTTGTCTGCGACAAGCGCAATCAACGGAACGTCCTTTTCATGACCGACACCGACAAGGACGGGGACTGGAAAAGATGCGACTTCGCGCACGAGTGCTTCGTTGTTGAATGGTAAGAGTGATTCGAGAGATCCGCCTCCGCGCACGAGCACGAGTATTTCAATGTCTTGTTTTTTGAATGTACGAATGGCACCGAGCAACTCCGATACCGCAAGCTGTCCCTCGACGCGAGAATCAACGAACAGCACTTTAAACCCGAAGTTCCCAAGATTGACCTGAAAGTCGCCGATGACCGCACCATCTTTCGATGTGATGAGGCCAATTTTCTGCGGTAGATTGGGGAGCGGACGCTTGCGTGTCGGGCTAAAGAGCCCCTCCTTTTCGAGACGTGCCTTGAGTTCATCGTACGCTTTCTTCAGCTTTCCTTCGCCGACATGCTCGACAGCCCGCGCGCGAAACGAGAAACGGCCACTCGGCTTATATATTTCCGGAAATCCGGAGACAATGATTTCGAGACCGGGCTCTAGATCGACGCCGCTCAAGGTATAGTCGCGCTTCCACATAAAGCAAGTCATCAGGGCTTCGTCTTCCTTGTCTTTAACCTTAAAGAAAAGATATGTTCTCCCGGGATACAGTTGTACCTCGGTGACCTCGCCGAGCACGCGAGCATCAAAATTCTTGAGACCGTCATTGATGGTCTCGAGGTAGTCGCTTACGGAGACGTGTTCCAATTGTTCAAAGTTGTTCATGGAGATTTATCTCAAGGTGGCTAGGTGTTTGGTGCGATGTTGGAACCTCTATTTCGTACTATGTACCCCCTCCAATATTGGAACCACTATTAGAGGTTCTCCCACTTTCGATTTTGCGTGAACCATAGTGTATATGATGTTAGGGGTGCTTCTAACTTATCGAGTAATTTTCCTAGGTTAGAGTTACAAATTTCAGGCGCAGAAAGAATATTATTCACTTTATCGGAGATGTGGGCTGTAAATGTGTTTCTTGTATCTAAGATTTTCGCTATTATCGCCTCCCCATGTATAGCATTGATCGCATCTTCCAGACTCGGATCTTTGAATACTTTTTTGAACGAAATGACTTTCTTGGTGTCGTTTTCGTAAGTATCGAACAGTCGTCCAATCTCGATAATTAATGCGATCCATAGCGCTTTTCTCAAAATACGTGTTTCCCTCCATTCATCTGGGCTCTTTTGCAAAAACCTCTTTGGATTGTTTTCTATTTCCTGCAATTTTTCAGTAAGTTGGCAAAGTTTTTCAAGGAATTCCTTAGCGTTTTGCAAAGAGAGCTGTAGCGCAAAAACAGGGTTCCGTTTCTTGCCACCTTGAATAACGGTCATAGAACTTATCAAATATAGTGAAACAAAGAATCAATTGTCTCTTTCTTTAAGACCTTACCGAACTTTCCGTAATGTGAATTAAATTCGATGAAGAGGTTTTTATAAGTTTCCTTAAAGACCGGAGAGTGAATATCGGGCTCTTTTTCGTAGGATTGAACAATGAGTTTTTTCATTCTTTTAACGCCGGAATATCTTATCTCGCCATCTTTCGGAAACAAGGTATTAATAAGGTAAATCTCGTAAGCTGCGTAATAAGTAATCAACTTCTCCAATAACTGATCGGAGTTAACGATACTCAGCGCTTTCTTAAAAATCTGATCCTCGTCGGTCATCAGTCGGTTTTTAAACTCACCATTTTCGACCTTGTCCAGATCAGTCTTAAAATCATAATTCAAGTTTGGGATAGCCCAATTTAATGCACGCCCTAGCAGCTGCATACCGAAGTCATTGCCTTCCAATTTCTCCTCTTCAATGTATTTATCAGCAACACCCATAACAATAGCGTCGTGAATCAATCCATTCGCTTCCAATCCTTTTTTAAACCCGCGTTTTGTTAATCCAAACATAATGGGCTGCCAGACTTGGATTCGAACCAAGATACTCAGATTCAGAGTCTGAGGTCCTACCATTAGACGATCTGGCAAGAAATAGCTTCGAGCTTCTAGCTTTCAGCTTCTAGAGGAGAGTACTACAAAGCGGAGCGTTCTTCAATCAGGGCGTGTTTGCCGTGAGCTTTTGTTCTTGGTATGCGGCGATAAGCCACTTCCCGTCCCGCGATACGACTTGGATAATAACGGGGACGATGCCGGCGTTCTCCCCTTCCTTCTCCGCGCTGGTCATCAGGATGACCGCGCCCTGCATGATGTAGCCTTCGCCCTGCGGCGTCGTCCGCACGACCTCAATGCGGTCGGGCCACGGACTCGACGTGAGCCGTCCGGGCGCGCCTTCGGGGTTCTTTTGCCATACGGCGACAAGCTCCGGCGCCACATACGGCGAGTACAGCGCGGCTATCGTGCTTGAAGCGGACGGGTCGAGGAGAGAGACTTTCTGCAGTTCCAGCCCGAACTCTTTCACCACGCCC
>DATDXL010000072.1:0-2546 GCA_036517235.1 Minisyncoccota bacterium | reverse complement strand
GGTCGTATGTTTTCGCTCTCCGAAAAGCGTCATGGAAGGATTTTACATCTCTTCCTCCCGCTTATCCCGTGCACGCTTCTTTCTCTCCGTCCAGCCTTCCATAAGTTTGGACCAGCTCAAGATGCCGATTGCTTCGCGTATCGCTTCCTTCTCTTCGTCGGTCAGCGGATATTTCGTGAGCATTCCCGTGAGGAGCTCAATTGCTTTTTTGTCGGTCATGGTTTGGTGAAGGTGGAACCCCACCCGACAGCCCTAATTCTGGCGCCTTTGGATCAACCAAGGAAAAAGACGAGGTATGCGCCAACTGCCGCCACGGTAACGCCCATAAGGGAGAGCGTCGAACGCGACCATGGCTTAACCAATCCATACAGTCGTTCCGGAGCAAGGATGTAAACAGCCCCCTTGGCGAGGATTGCCCAACCCATTACTTGCACGAAAATCCCCAGCCCATCCCCGCTGACGTCGCTCCTGAAAACGATGAGCGCGCCGCCCAAGAGAAGGACCGCTCCGACGACGTACGTCAGCGCGCGATTGTGGAACAAATCCTTGAGGAGCAAGCCGAGTGTCTTTTGATGCGTTGCGACGAACGCGCCGCTGGCTAGAAAATACACTCCGAGCACCTTTGCGATTAAAATCGTAGTTTCCATACGTAAAGTTGCGTACATTAGTAAACTTGCTAAAACTCCGTTAAGTATACATGTGTTTGGCCGAGGGGTTGGTACGATGTTGGATTATTTTGAACTCTTAGTTTTCTTTTTCTTCTTTGCCGGCAAGGACCTGGCGATGTCGAGCAATATCGCCGGAAGCTCTTCAAATTCCGAGAGCTGACTTTCCTCGACGACATAGTGCAGCTTTGCTCTCGGGTACGGTTCACCCTTCTCGCAGACAGCTTCAAGTGCGCGGCTCTCCGGCAGTATTTTCACGTACAAAAGGTCATCGCACACGAGCGCGACAACCTTGCCCTTAGCGTAGAGTGCATACTCGCCGAACATCGCCCGTGTGGTGAATGTTTTCCGGTCGCCGAGCTTATCGAGTATGAATTCTATGGTTTCTTTCTGTGTAGACATATCTGACTGGCTGGCTGGGATGGTGTTGCCTGCCAGCCGGTAGGCAGGGAACTTTTATTGCGACAGGGGCCGAATAACGTCAACAAACTTTTGATGAAGAATGCTATTGCTCACAATAAGACCGTTAATCGACGTGTCGTAGCGTTGCTCCTCGCCGAATAGACCAGTCACCCTTCCTCCAGCCTCTTCGACAATAATTTTTACCGCTGCGGCATCCCATGGCTTGTCTCCTTTATATATTGCGGCGACAAGCTCACCCGTTGCCACTAACATCCCCGCATAGACATGCGAATAGAATGTCATGACCCTACATCCTTCAGCCGCTAATGCGCGTTGAAGGTCGGGTAATTTTGAGTATCCACCCGCTTCTATAAATTTTGTTGTGTCGATTTGGGTATCCTTCGAGACTGATATGCGCTTGCCGTTCAAAAATGCCCCTCTACCCTTCTCCGCATGAAGCAAACGATCGCACATCGGGTCATAAATGACCCCCATGATGCTTTCGCCATTTTTAGTAAGCGCTAGGGAGAAAACGAACGTGGGTATGCCATGAGAAAAAGGCGCAGTACCATCCACTGGATCGCACACCCACGTATATTCGCTCTCTATCAAATGACTGCCCTCCTCGCCTATAAAAGAGTACGTCGGATATTTATTTCGCACGGCGTTTAACACCAGAGCATTTATCTCTATGTCAGTCGCCGTTATGGGTGAGTTGTCTTCTTTCCATTCTTTCTTCATTCCGAGTGAGAAATTCTGCTTCATTATTTTTCCCGCTTCTTTAGCAAGACTTGTTGCAAATTCAAATTCTTCACTCATATATGGTCTATTCTACACGGATTGACTGGCTGGGACGAGGTTGGAACTTTTTTTACCAAGAATATCGGCGTTTAATCATTTAATTCCACGAGCTCTACTGGTATACCGTCGAGGTCACCTATAAATGCGACTCTTTTTACTGTTACACCTTCCTTGGGAGGCCAAATTATAGTCGCTCCATTTTTCACCGCTTTGTCTAAGGTATCCTCAATATCATCAACAATAAAAGCAATGTGTTTAATACCGATCTTTTGAAAATCCATCAGGTTTTCTGACAGTGGAGAGGGATTATCGTGCTCAAACAATTCAATCACATTTCCACCTTCGTCTTCGAGATTAACGAACCTCACTGACAGCTCTTTTCTCTTGCCTTGCGATTTAAGCTTCAAATCAAAAACGGCTTCGTAAAATTTCTGAGACACCGCTATACTCTTCACCGATAATGCCGTGTGAAAATATCTCATACCTTAATCTTATCTTACGAACTGGCCGTCTGTTTATCCTGAGCTTGTCGAAGGAGGACGATGTTGGAATCTTATTTGCCAAAAAGTTCTGCAATAGTAGCAACATTTAGCTCCTCTAAAGATTTTACGAATTTGTCTGCGTCTTCGAAACTCTCCATTGGGTAGTATGGATGACTGCTAACGGCGATCGCGAGCA
>DATDXL010000071.1:0-3256 GCA_036517235.1 Minisyncoccota bacterium | reverse complement strand
TATGAATGATACCGCAAGACCTGGGAAGTCAACGAGTAAATTCTTTGCGAGAGGATTCGAAAAGAATTTCTTAGTACTCTGATTATCTTTGTGGGTGATAAAAATAACTCGCTTGATGCCTGCCTGATAAGCCTCTGCCAGCAGGTAATACGCGATCGGTTTATCCACCAGTCGAAGCATTTCTTTTGGAGTGGCGTACGTAATAGGTCGCAGTCGAGTCCCAGCACCTGCCGCAGGAATGACCAATGTATCAATACTTTTTTCTGTAGAGTTCCCCATGATGTACCGCTTATGGGGTAAGTTATCATGTTCTCGAATCTCCAGCAATCATATATAATGATCCAACTACCAATGTTAAAGAAACTTGAAGAAGTAGTCACTCAATGCGGGCAGCTTGTCTGCCGATTGAGCGAAGACGCTCGTTCAGGAGCGCAGGGCAAAGATGAACAGCTCGGCCAACACTTCTCGACGCGTGCTGATCGAGAGTCACAGGCTCTTGGCCTCAAGCTTTTCGCGCAGTATTTTCCTGGTGAGGTGGTTATTGCCGAAGAGCAGGATAACGCCGGCGTACCAAAAGATTGCATCGTCCTTGACCCACTCGACGGAACGACAAACTTTTTCAACGACATCGTGGACTATGGTGTCACCGCGTGTGCCTTGCGCGACGGCAGGCCTGTCGCGGCGGCAACTTACTTTGCCTCAAACCAGAGCGTGATAAGCGCGGCGCGAGGCGAAGGGTGCTTCGAGATTAAGGACGGCAAGCGTCGAAAAATCGAAAATATCTCTTGGCACGGCCAGCTCGACAAAACGCAGATCGGGACAGACATCGGATCGTGGACCCATAGAGCGGGTACGTTTGAGACGGTGTTACGGCCCCTGTCGGAGCGCTTCAACATCTTGAGCTCCATGTCGGCTATCGAAGGGGGGCGGCGTGTGCTCCTCGGGCAGCTCGGGGCATACTACAGCATCGGCATCGCCAAAATCTGGGATGCCGCTGCAATGTGCCTCGCAATTGAGGAAGCCGGCGGTGTTGTCCGTGCGCCGAACGGTCTGCCGATGCGCTGGGACAGTCTCCGATGCGATTGGGTCGTGGCAATCAACCAAGAGCTTGCGGACAATGTGCTTCAATACACGCGAGCGTGGACAAAAGTCAGATGAAATGAAACAAGGGGGCGTGGCGAAAGCCGCACCCTCTTTATTTTTTTGAGAACTGCGATATTCTTGAGAAATATGACAAAAGTACACGTAGAAAATGGAAGTTTAGGGAGAATTTCTTTTTATAGTGCGACGGAAATTGCGAAGGAACATCGGGGATGGCCTTTAGGTGCTTTTGTTACCGATGAAAATGGTTTGCCGCTTACGAAGGAGTTTGAAGTTAAATTGATGCATTACAAAGCAGACGATAGACGCGATGAATGGGTAGCACCCGCTCCAGGAGTTACATTCCATATAGTGTTAAGCGGTATACAACGACAAATATTTGCGCCAAACGGAATTGACGGAGCACACATTGACCGAGTGGTGCGCGCAGGAGAAGCCATCTTTTTTGACAACAGCGTTCCCCATAAATGGGTAACGGAAGAAGAGGGTATGCAAATCAGCGTTCGGCGATTACAGGACTAGTTTTTGCTAAGAAACTTTTTGAGATTGGCCGCCTGCGGCGATAGAGCGCTCGGCGGCGTCAAGAACGCGCACGACATTAAGCCCTTCGGCGACACCGCTGATAGGTTTTTCTTTTTCTACAATGGTACGAATGAATGCTTGCAGCTCGAGTGTGAGTGGCATACCGAGATCGTAGACAGGAGAGGAGATTTTCGTACCATTCTCTTCAAAGAGAGCCACTTTCTTTTCGGAGAGTGTGTCGTCATATACCACGCTACAGTGCTTGCTCACTATAGTGAGGCGCTTGCGCTTCTGGGGCATAAGCCAACTGTTGAAGATAAGTCCCACAGTTCCGTTCGGGAAATTGAGTTTCATTTGAGAAGTATCATAGAGATTTGTCCCCGGTCGCGTGCTCGAAATGCCCCACGCCTCCACGCTCTCGGGCATTTTGCCCATGAGGTTGAGTATCATAGAAAGATCGTGTGGCGCCCAGTCCCGTAAGGCCGAGTAATCCTCACGGAACGGCCCGTTGCCAGCTCCTTCAGAAATAAGAAGCCGAAGAGGACCGCACGTTTGGGCGAGTTCCTTGGCTACTCGAAATGCCGGGCTATATAAATGGATATGGCCTACCATAACCGGAACGTCACTCTTCTTCATCGCAGTCTCTATCCGCTTTGCATCCTCAAACGAGGTTGTCATAGGTTTTTCTATGAATACTGGGATGCTACGTTCAATGAAGGCAAGGGCTATCTCCGTGTGCGTTGCTGGTGGTGTTGCTATGATGACTCCGTCAATGTCGGTTTTTTCGAGCAAAGTCTTCCAATCATGGGTCACTTCGTATGCGAGCTCACACCCAGGAATCGTAAGAAGCGTTTTCTTAATCACCGATCCCCAGCGTCCCTTTCCGATAAGAGCAAGCCGTAAAGTCCGTGTCATGATTATAAGTTATGCCTGCTTTTTGTTCGTGTATTGCGGGTCGGTACTGCACCAATCAATAAAACGTCTCAATCCTTCTTCAAGGTGAACTTTTGGGATAAACAAAAGATCAGTCCGTGCTTTGGTAATATCTGGACAACGTCTCTGCGGCTCGCCGGCAGGGTAGTTCGCCGGGTAAGGAACCATCTCATAAGATGCGCCTCTGCCTTCAAGTTTTACGAAAAGTGCCGCAAGATTGCGCATGGAGATTTCATTCTCTTCGTTTCCGATATTGTAACTATGCCCTGGCTTGCCTTTGAGAATAACGCGCAAAAAGCCCTCTATCGCATCGGTGATATAACAAAAGGTACGTGTCTGGTGCCCGTCGCCGTGTACAGGAATCACTTCCGAATTTAATGCTTTATAGGCATACATGGGAAGTACCCGACGATCTGCATAGCCCATACCTGGTCCGAAGACGTTAAAGGGGCGCACGATAGTAGTCGGTAACCCGAATTGTTCGTTGTAAATGATCGTAATGGTCTCGCCAAGCCGCTTAGACTCGTCATAACAAGCACGCGGCCCTATAGAGGAAACATATCCATGATAGGTTTCTGGGGTTGGAATGGACGATGGGTCTGGATCTCCATAGATTTCACTAGAGCTGAAGAAGAGGAATCCTTCGAGGTCTTTGTTTTTACGTGCGAGCTCAAGAAGATTTTTTACACCCGAAACGGCG
>DATDXL010000070.1:0-17409 GCA_036517235.1 Minisyncoccota bacterium | reverse complement strand
AACCTCTGCTAGACTCTCGAAACACCTATGACGATAGCACAAGACATCAAAAACGACCCCATTATTGACGCTCTGTTCAAAGCAGGAGCGCATTACGGCTATTCCCGGTCTCGCCGCCACCCTTCGGTAAAACCCTACCTTTTTGCGGTCAAAAACCGAGTTGATATCTTCAACCTTGAGAAATCAAAAGAATTGCTTGAACGTGCGGTGGAGTTTGCCTGTCAGCTTGGTAAAGAAGGGAAGCAAGTGCTTCTCGTTGCAGGAAAGCATGAAGCGCTTCCTTCGATACAAAAAGCGGCTCTCGATCTCGGCATGCCCTCTGTTGCCGGACGTTGGGTTGGAGGCACACTCACCAATTTTTCGGTTATCCGGGCGCGCATCGACAAGCTCCTTGATCTGCGAGAGAAAAAGAAGACTGGGGAGCTTGCCAAATACACCAAAAAGGAGCGTTTGCTCATTGACCGTGAGATAGACCGTCTTGAGCATCTCTTCTCCGGCCTTACCGAGCTTAAGAGCATTCCCGCTGCGCTGTTTGTTATAGACCCGGGAAGGGAACACATCGCTGTGGAAGAGGCTACGAACGTAGGTGTCCCGGTCATAGCGCTTGCCAGTTCAGATTGTGATATCGCGAAAGTTACGTACCCTTTGGTTGGGAATGACACGTCATCTCAGAGCATCTCTTATTTCGTTGATGCTTTTGTAAAGGCATACCACGAGGGACGGAGTCACAAGGCGTAAAGCGTTGTTCGGGCGGCTTTGCTTGAAGGTGAGATTTTTTATGATGGTATAATAAAAGAACTTCATGATAACGACTGAAGCAGTAAAGGGTGTGGTACCTTTGTTCCGACATCGCTCGGACGTCATAAAAGCCTTTGGTTTTTGCGGCGCTCCTCGCTCGTCGTAATAAAAGAATTGCGCAGGTAGAAATCTATAATTATCTAATTATGCAAATCACTACAGACTTAGTAAAAGAGCTTAGAGATCTCACTGGCATTTCCGTAATGCAGTGCAAGAAAGCCCTTGAGGAAGCTGATGGGAACAAAGAAAAGGCCCTCGTGCTTCTCAGGAAGAAAGGCGCTTCGGTTGCCGCCAAAAAGGCCGACCGTGAGCTCAAGGCAGGAACAGTCGCCTCCTATGTGCACGCCGGTGGTACGATCGGTGCTATGGTGGTGCTCTCCTGCGAGACCGATTTCGTTTCTGGGAATGAGGAATTCAAGACCCTTGCGCGCGATCTTGCGATGCAGGTGGCAGCCACGGCACCTGAATATGCCAGTCTGGAGGCGATTCCTGAGGAAGCGAAACAGGCCGCGAGAGAGGTCTTTGAAAAGGAAGTGAAAGATAAGCCGAAGGAGATGCAGGGAAAGATACTGGAGGGTAAACTCGCTTCCTATTTCAAGGAAAAGACCCTTCTGGATCAGCCTTTTATCAAAGATGGTGAGCGCACGGTGCGCGATCTCGTTGAGGGAGCGATACAGAAATTCGGTGAAAAGATCGCAGTTGCCAACTTTGTGCGCGTCTCCCTCTAAAAGAGAATTATGCCCGGTAGGACAATATCGAATCGCTTACAATGAAGATGTATTACGTTACAAAAGAAAATAACACTTTGGACCAGACAACCACCTGTTCTAGATTTTATTGCACAGAGAATTATTCGATATTGTACTAACCGGGTATGCCCATCGCAACCTATTTTTTCATTGTCTCGCTTGCAGGGCTCTTGACTATGGGTGTCTCGAAATCGGTGAGCCTCGACCGAAATCGTCCGGGGATGTTTTCGTTTCTCTCCAAGTATGATGTGCGGTTGGGTGCTCTCTTGATACGATCTTCGGAATCTATGAAGAGGATGACTATATCCCTACGAGAGAATGCGGCGCTCTTTGCTCGAACATCGGGACATTTCATCACTGTTCTGTTGCACCAGATCCTCCAGTCCGCGGAGAGGCGAGTGAGGGCGTGGCGAGAGTTCGCGCGAGAACGCAAAATTGAACGTCGTTCCGCTTCAAGCTTCATCAAGGACGTGTTCGAGTATAAGAACCAGATCAAAGATAAACGAGATCTCTAAATCGGTTTTTGCTAATGTGTGAGGACTGCGTACAAAAGGTACTGCAGTATACCATTTATTGTATATTATTATGGTATGATGTGAGTATGAAGGCTTGCATCGAATGTGGGCGAAGAACCGAGAGGTGGTCAACAAAGTATTGTTCCAATGAATGTCAGTGGAAAGCTCAATACAAAAATTATATAGCACAGTGGAAGAAAGGTGTTGTAAAAAAAACTAAAAATATTTCACGACATCTTAGACGATATTTGATTGAGAAATACGGAGAACGATGCTCCGCTTGTGGTTGGGACAAGAAACATCCAATGACGCATCGTGTGCCAGTAGAAGTGGATCATATAGATGGAAATGCTGAAAATAATTTTGAAGACAATCTGCGATTGATTTGCCCCAATTGCCACTCGTTATCTCCGAATTTTAGGAATTTAAATAGAGGCAGAGGGAGATTGTGGAGACTGATTGGTATAGAAAGTCGAAAAGAGAAAAAGAAATAATGCCGCCCTAGCTCAACGGTAGAGCGCTCGCTTTGTAAGCGAAGGGTTCTCGGTTCAAGTCCGAGGGGCGGCTCCAAATAAAAGAAAAAACCACAGTGCGGACTGCGGTTTTTGGTTGTTCCTTCTTACCAGCCGAAGCGGTAGAGGGTGGCTGATAGGATGAACAGGATCCCACCAGCAAGCAGCAATCGCCCCGCAAGTTTCAACGTAATCTTATGGTGTGGCCACAACGTGTAGCTTGCGGGACCGCCCACGGCGAGCAGGAGTCCCACAATGAGAACAAAGAAGGAGGCGTTCATGCTAGTTCCTTTTGTGTTTGATTGGTGAACTTGGCGCTGAGTTTGTTAGTCAGGCAGTCGAGTGTTTCCATGACACCCTGGCATCTGTTTGCTGTTGCAGCGAACGAGGGCATGATCTCATGGCCAGCTCGACCTCCCACGTTTATGGTAGAAACCATTTCTTCAAGTGCGATTGTTGGAGGTAAGTCGCGTTTGTTGTATTGGAAGACGTGGGGAATATCAGCAAGGTTGAGCTTCAGAGTCCTCAGATTATCCTTGAGATTCTGGAGACTTTCGAGATTCTCTTGCATCTTTCCGAGCTGCGAATCAGCGACGAACACGATACCATCCACGCCACGGAGTACAAGCTGGCGGGTGGTGTTGTAGATCACCTGGCCGGGCACGGTGTAAAGCTGAAATTTCACCTTGAAACCTCTCATTTCCGCTTGCTCAAGCGGAATAAAGTCAAAAAAGAGCGTGCGGTCGCTGCTGGTTGCGAGTGCGACCAATTTACCCAGATTGCCAGGGACAGTGTGCACATGGTCGTGCACTTGCACGAGGTTGGTCGTCTTGCCGCCCATAGGTGGGCCGTAATAGACGATTTTGACCTGGAGTTCTTTCGTAGCTTGGTTGATGATTGCCATAGACACAGTCCTTTCGGGTTATGTAGAGAACGTGATTGTTCTGCAAGCAGACTAGAATCGAACGGGATAATAGTCAATACAGGTGAAAAGCCCCGTCTTTTCTATTCGTATGCGAATAGAAGGGAAGGGGGTGTTGGGGAAAAGGAACTTTCCCCGTAGCGGAGAGCAGCGACCGAGTGTGAGCGACATTGTTTTCTTACGAGCGAAGCGGCTTAGAAAACAAGAAGTGCCCGTGTGGTACGAGGAAGTGCTACGCCCAGCAGGGCGCATGCACCGAGTCTTCGAGTTAGCGTTGAGAACGGAGGAGTTCTTAAAATAAAAATAGCTTGGATGTCTTCATCGGGACAAGCTCTTTTTATTTTGCTACAGTAATACTTTATGAAGCACCACATCGTTATTGCTGACCCCAAAGAGCAGGAACTGATTGAGCGTCTGGAGAAGAGAACGGACGCCGATGCTCTGCGTATTAAGCGATTTCTCGCCCTTCCTGATCTGTCTCGAACAGAAGGAAGCCCGCTAAAGGAAGTCGTAGACCGTGCCCTTAGGGTAGATGTCATCAAAGATCTGGATGTAATAAAAGTCCCGGAAATTATCTCCACGCATATTCTTTTTGATCTGTTCAACATGCCTCCCGGACACCCCGCTCGATCGAAGTCCGATACCTATTATGTCGATGACGAACACGTACTCCGAACACATGACACGGTGTTCTGGTACTACTATCTGAATCAACCTGAGGTAAAACAAAGGATTGCCGCTAAAGAACCTATCGGGGCAATGTGTTTCGGAAAGGTGTATAGGAAGGATGAAATTGATAGAACTCACATGAACGTGTTCCACCAAATAGGAGGTCTCTACGTTGTGCCTGACGGGAAGATGTCTCTCACCCCAGAGGATCTAAAAAAGGTGCTATCGGACATTGCTCGGAGCACTTTCGGTGAGGAGGTGAAATTCCGTTTCTATGACCACACTTTTCCCTATACCGACCCAAGTTTTGAGATGGAGGCAGAAATAGGAGGGAAGTGGGTCGAGATGCTTGGTTCCGGAATGGCGCGAACGAGCGTGCTCGCGAACACGGGTCTCACAGGCTACCACGGTTGGGCATTTGGTTTCGGCATCGAAAGGCTCGCTATGACCTCAATGGAGCTCCCAGACATACGGCTTCTTTGGTCCAATGATGAAAGGGTTAAGCAGCAACTCAAACTAGGGCAGAAGTATAAAGATGTTTCTAAATACCCGCCCATCGTTCGGGACATCTCTTTCGTTGTGGGCAGTGATATGGCGCTTAATGACTACTATGACATGGTCCGTGATGTCGCAGGAGACTTGATCGAAGAATTCAAGCTTTTGGATCGCTATGAAAATGACGAGAAGTTTGGAAGAGATAAGGTGAGCTACACGTTCCGAATTGTTTATCGTTCTTTGGAACGCACTTTAACAAATGCAGAAGCGAATGAAATTCAGGATAAGATCCGCACGAAGACGGAATCTGAGTTGAAGGCAGTATTGAGGTAGGTATTATTTAGGGAGAAAAAGAAAAAGACCGACAGTGTTGCTGCCGGCCTTTGAGGTGTGTCCGGTCAGGTGGCGATCGTAAGGGTTTCTAAACTTCGACCCGTTACCGAATCGCTAATGACAAGGTGCATTCCATCTTCAGACGGTGATGCTGAAAAACGGACTCGCCTCCCTTTTTTTGTAGTTACTTCGCCGAAAGCGGATTGCCAATGTCCGAAGTCTTGATGGCGGATAAGAACGCCGCTGAATCCATTTCGTTCCAGGGTCGAGATTAGGAGATGTCTTGGATCTGTGGATTTGTGTGACCAGACCCATATGCCAATAATTGCTACGAGCAAAACACCAAGAACTGCGATGTAAAAGTGCATACCACGCAGTTGTAACACTAATACCTGTATTTAGCAAGTTTTTTGCACATAAATTCCTCATTGTTTTGCACAAAATACCCTTGTATTTCCTAGCCATTTTGATAGAATATAAGAGTCGAATTCAGCGACATTTTTTGTTTTGAAACGTGGCTAAACAAGCTAAAAAAGAAGACCCAAAAAGAACTAACGGCCGCGCAGCGCAGCCTACTTCTAACGGGGCAAGCAAAAAGAACGGGAGCGGCCATCATTATGATGCCTCAGCTATTACGGTTCTTGAGGGACTTGAACCAGTACGCAAGCGTCCCGGTATGTATATCGGAACGACCGGTCCCGACGGCCTTCACGACCTCATCCGTGAGATTTTTGATAACTCCCGTGATGAGGCGATGGGTGGATTTTGTGATGATATCGAGATCGCACTTCTTCCGGGCAACCGTGTCCGTGTTGTCGACAATGGCCGCGGTATCCCGGTGGACATCCATAAGCAGAGCAAAGTCAGCGCGCTAGAGACCATTATGACCACTTTGCATGCAGGTGGAAAATTCGGCGGCGATGGTTACAAAGTCTCGGGAGGTCTTCATGGCGTTGGTGCGTCGGTAGTCAACGCGCTCTCCATCTTCTGCGAAGTGGTGGTGCATCGAGATGGTGGCATTTACTACCAGGAGTACAAGCAAGGGAAAGCTAAAGCACGGGTGAAGAAGATAGGGAAGTCCGACCTCCACGGGACAGTGGTGACTTTTGAACCAGACGCTGCGATTTTCCCAGAAATAAAATTCGACTTCAACCGAGTTGTTAATCACATGCGCCAGCAAGCATACCTTGTCCGAGGGCTTCGCATCAGTATCATGGACGGTAGAGAATTTACAGGCGGACTTGATCTTGCGGACGTTTTTTATATTCGTGAACTTGCGCTCGACCTTCCGTCACAGACGTTTTACTTTGAGGGAGGTCTCTCCTCACTTGTGGCGCATTACAACAAATCATACAAACTGTTACATAAGAATATCTTTTACGTAGAAAAGAAAGTAGAGGGGGTTGAGTCGGTTGAAGTCGCATTGCAATATGTGGATGACATCTCGTCGCGTTTGATGCCTTTCGCCAATAACATCTACAACTCCGAGGGTGGTACGCACGTCACGGGCTTTAAAACCGCGCTTACGAGGACACTGAATAATTTTATCAAGGCAGGCAGTCAGAGTAAGAATGGGGACGACACGTTTACCGGCGATGACGTACTTGAAGGGCTGACGGTCGCTATTTCGGTGAAAATGCGCGAGATTCAGTTTGAGGGACAGACGAAGTCAAAGCTTGGCAGTGTTGATGCCCAAGGTGCCGTAGCGACAGTTTTTTCTGAAGCTTTTGCGGCCTTTTTGGAAGAGAAACCAGATGACGCGCGCGCCATCATCGGCAAGGTAACGCTTGCCATGAAGGCTCGAAAGGCTGCAAAAGCCGCGAAAGATTCAGTGCTCCGCAAAGGCGCGCTGGAGGGCATGACTTTGCCGGGGAAGCTCGCCGATTGTCAGTCACATGACCCTGCTGAGTCGGAACTTATCATCGTCGAGGGAGATTCTGCAGGTGGCACGGCGAAGATGGGCAGGGACAGGCGCACGCAGGCGATACTTCCGCTCCGAGGAAAAATCCTCAACATCGAACGTGCTCGCTTGGATAAGATGCTCGCGTCCGAACAGATCAAAAACCTTGTCGTCGCTATCGGCACGGCGATAGGGGACACCTTTGATATCACTAAGCTCCGCTACCATAAGATCATCATCGCGACGGATGCTGACGTCGACGGTGCCCACATCAGAACGCTCATCCTCACACTTCTCTACCGCTACTTCAGGCCGCTTCTTGACGGGAGATATGTCTACATCGCCCAACCCCCGCTGTATAAGGTAAAGACAGGGAAGGAAATCATCTATTTTTATTCTGAAGCAGAGAAAGAAAAAGCACTTGGTAAGGCAACTGAAGAGATAGAACTTATGAACGAAGGAGAGACTGCCGAAGAGGCAGAGACTCGAGAAGGGGAAGAGGAAGCCGATGAAAAGAAAGGAAAGACGAAGGTTCACAATAAGGTCCGTATCCAGCGCTATAAAGGTCTCGGAGAGATGAATGCCGAAGAGCTCTGGGAGACCACGATGGACCCTGCTAGGCGGGTCTTAAAACAGGTGCATATCGAAGATGGGCGAGAGGCCGATAAGGTGTTCGACATGCTCATGGGAACGGACGTGCCCGCCCGCAAATCATTCATCCAGTCCAATGCGAAGCTCGCCAATTTGGATATTTGACATATATCTTTCGGTTCTTGTATAGTCTCGTCTAGACTCCACTCTCATTCCGTGAGTGCAGAGATCACGAACCAAAGGCGTGTATGAACAACACTTTGACCTCCTCCCTTCGAGGGACGACACTTCCAAGACTCAATGCACCGGTGTGGTAGTTGATTGCACAGGCACTCGGACACTTGGGTATCACATAGCACTCGTGTTTACGGGTGTTTCGAGGCAGTTTCTGGCGCAACTGGAGACTTTCAGGACCGCTGCAAAGACTTAAACAAAAAAGCGCGTACGGAGTACGCACTTTTTCTATTTGTAGGAACCCCCCCCCACGCAAGTGCGGGGAAGGTGTCATTCTTTGGGTAAATTTGCTTTTTCAATAACGGAAATGTGTGAGTTGACAAATATATTTTTTGAAGTAATCTGCGCTTAGATTCCTGATGCGGCTACCCAGTGTAGCCGAACAACATCATGGAACAACCGTTATACTGATACCTCATACAAAATGAAAACTAACCAAAAAGAAGCATTCACGCTCGTCGAAATAATGATTGTTGTCGCCATCATCGGTCTCCTCGCCGCCATCGCCATACCGAACTTCGTCAGGGCGACTAACGAAAGCAAGCAACGGGCCTGCATCACTAATCTTCAGAAGATCGAGCAGGTCAAGACCGCTTTCCTTGCTGGTCAACAATCTGTTGCTGACCACCCGCTCTTGATGGAGGAGTTGTTCCCGGAGCCGAATAACAGACCTGTGTGTCCCTCCGGCGGCACGTACGTTCCTGGCACAAAGACAAAAGTAGCCACATGCTCTTACACCGCTACTGGCGCTTCTCCGTATTATCCGCACGTGCTCCCTCCGCTCTCTCTTCAGTAACCAAGAATCCCACGGCGGTGCAAACCCCTCAGGTGTCACAACTTGAGGGATTTTTCTATACCTAAAAACCCAGCTCCCCGAGGGGCTGGGTTTTTAAGTTTTCGTGATTTATTTTCTTAGTTCGCGCGGATGGTGGTCGTAGCGATGTTATTGGTCTTGCTTGCTTCGGAGAGTGAGCTTGTCGGGTCGACATTTATGACGAATCTTCCATCAACGCCGATTTCGACGTTGTCGAAGCCGATGACGTACTCTATCTTGTCTCCCGGAGCGAGCGATTGCTGGCCTTCTGATTCGAAGATGTGCATAGGGAACGTGGGAAGCACCGCGCTAAACTGCCAGTGCCCCGAATCAAGAGTGCCGAGGTTCTCGACTTCAAATCGTACAGCGATACGGTCTGACGCTTTGAGCGATGTCGTTGCATAGAAGATGTTAGTGACTTTGTCCACGACGCCGATCTCAAGAATTCTCGGTGCAAGATCCATTTTTCCATAGGCAGATGAAGCAGGAGAAGAAGTTCCCAAGGAGTAGGTCTTTTCCGTGCGTTCACCGGGGGTCAGTGTCTTTGTGCCGCCGCTATTTTTGGTAGAGACGGGCGTTGTCAGTTTTTTGGTTGGTGAGGGAGGAGTTTCTATTGCAGGGAGTGCGGTAGCAGGCATTGTACTGCCATTTGCATTCGTTACCGAGATGTTGATCGTGGCAGAAAGCAAACTCTCCAGGTTGTCATTGTTGGTATAGTCTAACGATATCGGTATCTCAACAGGGCTCGTAGCTTCAGAGAACACTCTCAACGTGACAGCATTATCCTCGTTATATATATCTGAGGGGGTATCACAGGTGAGCATTTTCCCTCCCGATGAGACTTTGACTCCTTCGTAGACGCCTTCTTTACATGGATAGGAGAGGGAATACACACCTCCAGCTTTTTGGTTCCGATGAGTCCACGAAAGCACCACCTCGTCTCCTGACGTGACAGTTGAAAGATTCGTGGAAAGCGTCAATCGTTCGCCTGGGATGAAGGTCTGTGTGAACGTAACGGCCGCAGTTGCTAAACGGCTTACAGTCCCAGAGAGGTACGGACCCATTTCCACGGCAGTCCAAACTCCCGCTATAAGTAAAAGCACAATAACGCTGACCCCGATCGTTTGCGGCCAGGTAAAGGTTTTCTTTTGCATAACGTTGTTTTTTATGTCGTTATTCATTGATACACATGATATACTATTAATAAAATATTGTCAATAGGGATATTGACTAAATTTTATATTCATGTATAATAGGCAGTATACCTATGAAGAAAGCGCTGTATACATTTTTGTTATGGGCTGTTGTATTTCTCGTGAGTTATGGGGCCCTTTCAGCAACGGGTCTGGTCCCGCTTGAAATTTCCGAAGTCAACAGCACCCTTGTGGATATCGTTACCCTGAACGTATTCAGGTTTAGTACGTCGAGCGCGGCGGCGGTTTCTAATGACAACTCTCTCAATGCTACGTCCTCTCTTCGTTTTCATGAGTCGCTGTTGCCCGAGCGCATCGTCATTGAGAAGATTAACATCAACATGCCCATAGAGAACCCTCCTACCCGCGACATCGCCGTTTTAGACCAGGCCCTCCTCTCTGGTGTTGTACGATACCCCGGGTCAGGCGGTTTAGATGATCAGAGCAACATGTTCCTGTTCGGGCACAGCACGAGCTTCCGAACCGTCCATAATGTCGCCTTCCAAGCCTTTAATCGCCTTGGGGAGCTCCAGATCGGCGATACGATAAAGGTAATGGCCGGGGATAGCGAATACCGTTATAAGGTCATCTCGGTCTCACAGGTAAACAAAGATAAAGCCCTCGTCGAGTTCAGTTCGGGGGAAAAGCTTTTGACGCTCTCAACCTGCGATACGTTCGGAGAACGTAGCGATCGATTCATCGTTACCGCGAGATTTATCCAGACCGTACCGATCCAGGGACAAACGAGGTAGAGGACTTGTCCCGTTAGAAGTAGGACGCGAACGATGAAATTATAAGCTCGTAGTCTCTAAGGCAACAAATCAACGATGAACAATAAAGAGAGAACCCATCCTTCAGTGTCCGCGACTTCTAACGGGACTTGCCACAATGCTTATTTTACGTAAGGTAACTACATACTAGTATGTCAGCCAGTATAAAAAACATCACACGCTATACGCTCACCGGTCTTTCGGTTGCCGTTTTCCTTTGCGCCATAGTGCCGAATTTGGCATTTGCCTGGAATCTACAAGGTTCCTGCGCCGGTGTTCCTGCGAGCGTTGAAATTGGTGATACGGTGACATGGTCTGCGACACAGACCTCTACCATGCAGCCGAACGAGGGTCACTACGAATGGTCATGGTCAGGGACGGATTCTCTTTCGGGTACCACGCAGTCGGTTACCAAGAGCTACACCACGGCAGGAACTAAAAACGCGTCAGTTGTCATCAAGCTCGTGCTCAACAGCGTAGGCGTGGAGAGTATCACCAGAACATGCAAGGTAACCGTTACCGCCCCGCCTCCCGTGTGCACCTTAGAGATAACCAAGTCGGTGGACAAGACGACAGCATCTATCGGCGACACCGTGACCTATACCCTCAATGTCAGAAATAGTGGTACTGCAAATTGTACCGGTGGGGGCGTGAAGATCAAAGACGTCGTTGATCTTCACCTCAACTTCATTTCTGAAACGCATACAGCGAATATTACCGGAGGTTACTCTCCGTTCTTGGTTTACGATATTCCCTCCCACACGCTCTATTGGAACGGGAATACGCTGACTCCTGGCGAGATCGGTTCCATAACGTGGAGCGCTACGGTAGCAACTCCTCCCTCCTGCGGCTCGTTCACCATTCCCAACAAAGCTTCCATCACATCCTATGAATACAATAATTTCACTACGTGGGTAGACAGCAATACCGTAACGACGAATGTCAGCAATATCTGCGTACCACCTATCGCGGGCTCATGTGTCGCTAGTCCTAGCTCTGTTCTCATAGGCGATTCGACAACTTTTACCGCGACCGCTTCTGGAGGTACCGGCATCTACACCTATCTCTGGACTGGAGATGGGAGTTTGTCGGGAACGAACGTTTCCGTACAGAAGTCGTATACCTCCGCTGGCACTAAGCAGGCTGATGTAGTCATAGCTTCAGGTACGCAAAATGTTACCGCACACTGTGAAGTTGCGGTCAATGGACCTCCTCCTTCGCCGGCGACTCTTAAAGTCATCAAGCTTGTCACCAATGATGACGGTGGAACAAAAACCGCAGCTGATTTCGATATATTCGTTAAACAGGGCAGCTCACACGTCTCAGGTAGCCCTGCGTTTGGTTCAGCAAGCGGTGTCACGTTCACTCTCGTAGCTGGAAATTACACGGTAGGTGAAAATAGCCCGACGTCGCTCGGGTATTCGCTTGAGAGCATTTCTGGCGACTGTTCTCCTGCCGGTGCCATAACGCTTGTAGCGGGCGAGCATAAGGTTTGTACCATTACGAACAATGATGAGCCAGCCCCGCCGCCTGTCTTTGAAGCATCGTGTGCGAGCAATCCTTCTTCCGTTTCCCTTAATGTGGCAGTAACGTATACCGCGACCGCTTCTGGCGGTACCGGCATCTACACCTATCTCTGGACTGGAGATGGGAGTTTGTCGGGGACAGCTCAATCGGTAGCAAAGGCCTACACGAGCACAGGAACGAAATCTGCGCAGGTTGTGGTGACGTCGGGTACGGAGACTAGAGTAGCTACATGCAGTGTCGTGGTTACCAATCCTCCGCAACAAACACCGCTTGCCGCACAATGTTCCGTGAATCCTGCTTCTATACGCGTGAACGAATCCGCCACTTTTTCAGCAACCGCTTCCGGCGGCGACGGTACCTACACGCACGATTGGACAGGAGCAGATGGTCTCTCAGGTGCCATGCAAGATGTGACCAAAACCTATACTTCGGCGGGAAGTAAGAATGGTTTGGTAACCGTTATCTCGGGTTCCGAAACAGTTACGGTTTCTTGTGCTATTAACGTTCTACCACCTCCCGGATGCACCGGAGATTGTGGTGGTGGAGGAGGAGGATTTAATCAACCTACGGTGGTGCTTTTAAAGAAGCCTCCGGTTGGAAAAGTCCTCTCCGCGGTCTATCTTTCACAGGTGCCGTACACGGGTATCGGTGATTGGTACAAGATCCCGCTCTTCATACTCATTCTTGCCGTTTGGAGCGCTTCAGTTGTGTACTTCCTTCGCTCAAAACTGTTGCATAGGGGAGAGAAGAAGAAAAAGGAATTAGAGACTGTACCGGCCTATACTCCACCGAATATCCATGAGGGGATGTTCGAGATACGGGGGGAAGAGGTCTCGCTCGGCGATTGGACCCCTCAAGGGATTACTCACGCTAATAACGAAACAATGTATAGGCACAGTACAAACACACAAAAGACTCCTAGTCCTGCCCAGAATCTCTCGGGAGTCGGCGGTCAGTCTACTTCCACGGGGGTGATAGAGGTCATAGCCGCCGAAGCGCAGCATAACCGCTCGGTGATATCCGAAGAAGGGATGCACTACCTGGCAGAAAAGAGCAATTTCAACGCTGGTGAGGCGTTACGGCTAGTGGGGACCGTTATTAGGAATGCGGAGATGCTGTATGACAGGGATCAAGGATGGCTACTGCTTAATAAAGAGAAAGTCATGAGTGCGTTAACGCAAAAAGTCGAGGTGGTACTGCCCGCTACTCAAACAGTACACCCAGCACCTACTCCTGTAGCATCGCAAAGACCATCCGCCACGCCCAGCATACCTGCCTCTCCTATGGCAGTCAGCGGACAGACCCAAGTCGACAGCGCGCTCTTTATCAATTGGCTTGCGACGGGAGACAAAGGGCATGTCGCTTCGCACCTCAGAATGCTTCGCGAGCGTCATGGTGCCGCAGATGCGTTCCTGAAAAAGGTCATCCTTGACCTCGATGCGGTGTATCGTTCGCGATTCGATGAGATAGAAGAGTCGCTGGATGAGAGACTTGCCCATACCATATCTGGTCTTTCAAACCAAGAGCTTGAAGAGCTGATTTCCGCGCTTTTCTCAATGACCGATCAGAACTATCAATCCACCTCGCTCAGTTTCAAGCTGGCTCTGATGCGCGCATCAGAGATAGGGAAGAATAGGAACTAAGCGAAATCCCCAAAACAAAAACACCCTCCGCTACAGCGGAGGGTGTTTTTGTTACTTTCCCTTGAAAGGCACATTAGAAACGACAGGCGCCATGCGTATCGTTTCGAGTATCCTTTCGTCATCGTCAGTTATAGCGTAGAGAGAGACATCCTGTAATTTCACCATGCCGTGCTTCTCATAAATCTCTTTTTTAATGAAGTGGTCAAGAGTATTCCAGAATGTTTTGCCGACGAGAATGACGGGAACGTATTTGATGCGCTTCGTCTGTATGAGCATGAGTATCTCCGAGAGCTCATTCAGGGTACCGAAGCCGCCGGGAAAGAAGAGGTACGCTTCGGCAGCAAATGTCAAAGCTACCTTTCGCGAGAAAAAATAGTGGAATTGTCGATACTCGGTCAGATACGGGTTCGGTTTTTGTTCGCGGGGGAGCTCGATATTGAGCCCGATGGATTGACCGCCCACCTCGAACGCGCCTCGGTTCGCCGCTTCCATGATACCGGGTCCGCCACCGGTAACAATCGTGTAACCGGCTTTGGCTATCTTTCCCGCCAGTGCGCGAGCTCGTTTATAAAAGTCATTGGATTCCGGGAGGACGGATGAGCCGAAGAAGGTGACTGACTTGGGGTATTTATTGATAAATTCAAAACCATCGCCGAATTCCTTATTGATAAGGGAGAGGCGTTTTTTCGCATCCGATCCTATTTCCTCTGCCGTGAGCGCTTTTTCTGCCCGATAGATACTTAGCCTTTTTTCATCATCATCCATTGTGCTCAATTGTACGGTCCTTGCGGTGTTTTGCAACCCCTCTTGAGGGAAGGTTAAGAAGCTACCGCGGTGCTTTCTTTTTGGACATGCAGACAGTACAATATATGTACTAGTAGCTAAATAAAACCTATGAATCTAAAAACAGCGATAGGGGTAGTTGCGGGAATAGCAGTGGTAGCGCTCTTTTTTTGGTTCGGAGTTCCGGATTCCTTACAGTCTTCTCAACAGGCGAGCGTGCTGAGCTCAAGCGAGCTTGCCGCACTTGAGTCACGGCTTACCTCGTCTGTGTCCGATGACCAATTTGTCGAGGCTGTTCCTGGGCTTAAGATTGCCACCCTGGTGAGGGGGGAGGGGGAAGAAGTCGCGTCTGGTGATATGGTAGCGGTGCACTATATCGGGACTTTCATTGACGGAACGGAGTTTGATAGCTCGCTTAAGCGCGGGCAACCCATAGAGTTTCAATTCAACACGCAGGAGATAATTCCCGGTTTTGAACAAGGTATGGTGGGCATGCGTGTCGGTGAATACCGTCGCATCATAGTGCCTTCGGAGCTTGGCTATGGATCTACGGGCGTGACATCACCCGATGGTACGGTGATCATCCCTCCTGATGCTACACTTGTCTTTGACGTAGCATTGGTCAGTGTCACGAAGAAATAGATTTCTCTCGCATGGCGGATTTTTCTTTTGATACCGACGCGGCGGCACGCCGCGGGCTTTACCGCGCGGGAACGTTAGTGACGCCGCATGGCAGGATTTTAACCCCCGCGTTCGTTCCGGTTGCGACGAAAGCTACTGTAAAGTCTCTAGCCCCAGAGCAAGCCAGTGCTCTAGGCGCTCAAGTAGTACTGGGGAATACCTACCATCTGTATTTACAGCCAGGCCATAGTGAGGTGGCTGCCGCAGGAGGGTTGGGAAGATTCATGCACTGGCCGGGACCGACCATGACGGATTCAGGCGGGTTTCAAGTTTTTTCCCTTGGTGCCGCGTTCGGGAAGCGTACTTCCAAATTCGGTAGCAACGTTGTGCCCCCGCTGAAAAAACATCCCAACATTCTGCAGAATGTTGGGATGTTGCAAGAAGAAGGAGAAGCGCGATTGGCAAAAGTCGATGACGAGGGCGTGACCTTCCGTTCGCACATCGATGGTAGCGAGCACCGCTTTACTCCCGAACGCTCCATAGAGATCCAGCATGCTATCGGTGCCGACATCATCTTTGCTTTTGATGAGTGTCCATCGCCTGAAGCTTCGGAGGAGTATCAGCGAGAAGCGATGGATCGCACACATAGATGGGCGAAGCGGTGTCTTGTGTATCACAAGGGTGTAGGGGATAGGATACAGGGTGGAGAGGGAGAAATTGCTTCAAACCTAAACCCTATACGCTATACCCTACAACCTGCTTTGTTTGGCATCGTGCAGGGTGGGAAGTTTGAAAACTTACGTCGTGAGAGTGCAAAAATCATCGCGGGTATGGATTTTGACGGTTTCGGTATCGGTGGCACCTTTCTAAAGGAAGATATGGGCAATGCGGTACGGTGGATCAATGAGATTTTACCTCCGGAAAAGCCACGGCATCTGTTGGGGATCGGCGAGCCGACGGACATGCTCATAGCCATCGAGAACGGGTGCGATACGTTCGACTGTGTCGCACCAACCAGGATGGGACGGACAGGAACGCTCTATACCAAAAAAGGGAATATCAATATCGGCAATGCACGGTTTGCGAAAGACCACACGCCCCTTGAAAAAGAGTGCGACTGTTACACCTGTCAGAATTTTACGAGTGCCTACCTCCACCATCTCTTCGATGCGAAAGAAATGCTTGCTGCAACGCTAGCCTCAATCCACAATCTTCGATTTCTTATCCGCCTTGTTGACGGTGCCCGTGAAGCGATATTAAACGAAACGTTCGAGGAGTACAAAAAGAAGAACGGCGCCAAACGTTAATGTTCAGAGCCGTGGTGAGTGAGAGATCTTCCCGAGTGTACAAAGATGTTTCCGCAACGGGTCCGCACCGGTTTTGACCAGGTGCCGTTCTCGTTTCGCCGCTTCTTTCGCGGTTGTGATTTTCTTTTCATGAAACTCTGAGTGATGCGCCGCAGTTGAGGCACTTGTAGGAGGCTCCTTCTCGAACGCCTACATGACCGCAGTTCGGGCAGGTGGGAGCGTCAATGGGGCCAGGCAAAGCGTTAGGGTAGTGGGAAAGTGCTTTTGGATCGGCCAATCGACCACCCTCGATCTCGGCAGGTGTTGTTGGCTGAAGTGCGACAGTTTCGCAAGTTTCGTCGTCCTTCATACGGGCCAGAACTTCAACACGAAGTTGAAGGAGCTGTGGTCCGGGTTCTTCAGGGACTTTAACTCGTGCAATACCTTTCCCAACCTTGGTAGCCGCATCAATTAGCGTATTTATCAGTTCCTCGTTTGTCATAAGAGGCCTTTCTGTTGTCTTTTGCCAACCTACCACCTTTTTAGTTTTTTGTGTAGACCACTATACACTCTTGTGCTAGGGTGGTCATAGAGGAGGAAGCCATAAAACTATTGGTTTTTGTTACGCCCAGAAAGTTCGGAGACAGAGGATACTCACATCACCCTGCAAGCCAGATTGTTGAGTTAGCAATGCGACAGCTGGGGCATACCAATGTGCAAGAGCTGATTTTGGGAAAGTTTTACGAAATTGAACTTGCCGACGGTGATGACCCTGAAGCGGCACGACAGCGTTTGCTAAAAGATGCAGAACGGGCGGGTATTTACTCTAAGTCAATTGAGGATTGTCGCATTGAGATTGAAAAATGAAGTCGTTTTTGAGTCGCGAACTTATCCTCGCGGCTTTTCTTTTTACTCTTTCCGCAGAATTCCCCGACGGCTTGCCACGGGGATGAATGCGGTATGAGGGAAGGGGGTCGGGGTGAGAAGCGAACACGTGGAGCTTCGCAAGACTCATTGAGCTCGAGTCTTCGAGAGCCAATGAGTGGACAGTTCC
>DATDXL010000069.1:0-11857 GCA_036517235.1 Minisyncoccota bacterium | reverse complement strand
TTTAAGGTCGATGACGACGCGGATATCTTTGGTCGACTCATCGCGAAGACCTTTCACGCCTTCCAGTTTCTTTTCACGGACGAGATCCGCTATCGTCATGATGAGATCGGCCTTATTGACACGATACGGAATGGAGGAGATGACGATTTGGTACGACCCCGCTTTGGTCTCTACGATCTCGGCTTCACCGCGCACCACTACTCCGCCCTTGCCGTTCGCATAGGCATGATGGATATCCTTCTGACCGTAGACTACGCCACCGGTCGGAAAATCGGGGCCTTTGATGAACTGCAAGAGGTCCTCGGTCGTGGCATCCTTGTGTTCAATAAGATGCATCAGAGCATCGTTGACCTCGCGCAGGTTGTGCGGCGGGATGTTGGTCGCCATGCCCACAGCAATACCCAAAGTGCCGTTGAGCAAAAGGTTGGGAACCGCAGAGGGTAAGACCACGGGCTCTTTTCGCGTTCCCTCGTAGTTGGGACGCCAGAGAACCGTCTCTTTGTCGATATCACGAAGCATCTCGCTCGCGATGCGTGAGAGCTTCGCTTCGGTGTACCGATCCGCGGCGGCGCTGTCTCCGTCGATGGAACCGAAGTTGCCTTGTCCGATGATAAGGGGGTAGCGCATGGAAAAATCTTGCGCGAGTTTGACGAGCGCTTCATAGGCAGCAGCGGTGCCATGGGGGTGGTAATTTCCGGTGACATCTCCGATGATCTTCGCCGACTTCCTGGTTTTGGCGCCCGCATGGAGCCCGAGCTCGTGACAGGTATAGAGTATGCGACGGTTGACAGGCTTCAAACCATCGCGGACATCTGGGAGCGCTCGCGCGGTGATAACGGACATCGCGTAGTCGAGGTACGACTCGCGCATTTCTGTCGTTATGGATCGGGACAAAACGCCCTTATGTGGCTCTTTTGGAGCCTCTTTGTTGTCTGCCATGATGGTCCTATTCTATCAGAAATAAGCCCAGAAACAAGGAGTTTTTGAGTCTCGTAACAGTTGACAACCGATATAATAATATGCTATAATTAAAAGCAGAGTAGACCTTTGAAAGGTGCTACTGGAACCAACCAAAACCCAACCGAAGGACTGTTATGAAAAAACTGTTACGTTTGTTCTCACTCCCACTCATCGTCGTCGCGTCCCTTGCCGCCACCACATTGGCAACAAACTGGCTCGGCTTTGCAGGCACGTTGGCGTTGATCGTTATCCTGTCTGGTGCCTCCAGCATCTACTGCGTCCGCCGTTTCCCCAAGGCAGGCGTTGAGATCGCCTCGGTGTTCATGGCACTCGCGACCACGGCCGTCGGCTTTTACCTGATGTTTCAATTGGACGCACAGGTGCAGCGAGGATTCACACGCGTGGCAGAACTCGCCGTAAACCACTGGCAAATTCCCGTTTGGTACGTGGTCCTCACCACGCTCTTCGTGTTTATGGTGAGCTTGACGCGAGAACCCATCAGTAGGTCCGGTCGGCCGGGACTTCACGCGTTGCTAAATATCATCGGCGTCGGCGCAGTACTGTTCCTGCTTTATTGGCCAGCAATGGTGCTTGGCCATCAACACGGCGCCACCGCGGGCCTCTTTGCGGCCGTCATTCTGGGAATGCCGCCGACAGTTCTCGGACTTCTGATCGAGCGCCGGTTGGCACGGTAAGATCTCATCTCAAAATCCGTCCTTGGCACACGTCGGGGACGGATTTTTCTATTGAGTGTTTGTCGTAGCAGATTACCAGCCTAGATTTTCATCAGATACTGTCCGTGTCTGTGACACAGTCTCGTTGTTATAAAACCATGGTTTTATAACAACGACGAACGAGACTAAGAAATGAGAATGGACAGACCAGAAAAAAAGAGGTTACCCAAGGTCAAATATCTTTCGATAGTGCCTCATATTCCCAGCTTCAGTAGATACCACAAGCCTAACCTCCATATCCGATAGACCGAAGAATGATTTTAGACTTTCTATTTCCTTGCGGCATTCAAAGGGAATAACCCACACGCTTTTCTGTAATTGACAAAAACCGAGTCGCTTGAGCATGAACCTGAGCGAATTTCGAGCGGACTGTTTTTTCGTTGAGATATCAAATAAAACAATGTGCCACTTACCGTTCCATCTCTGCGGACGCGGTATGGACGGCACCTGAAACGCCACGTAGGTTCGGGCAATTTCTCTTCCTTTCTTGGAAAGTCCGAGAAAATCTTGACCGTGTCGGCTTTCCATGTGGAGATAGCCTCTGCGACGCAGGTAGGAAAACGTATCCTGAAAATTCTTCTGCGAAAGCTTTCTGCGTTTGAATTCTTTCTTAACCTCTCGCATCAAACGATGCACTCCGTACGGCGTGGAAAGGGCTATCGCAACGGCACCACCGATGATAAGGTAGCGCAATACTTCCCTTGCTAGTGTCTTTCTCGTCGGTCTCATTTCGTTATTATACCACCATGGTATTATAACTAAGAAATAAAATCCGCTCGTCCTATCCCCGCCGCAAGCGGACGAGGTAAAGGGAATATACCCAAACGAGCTACTACGATGTAATGGACGCTATCCTCCTACAAATCTCCTACAAACGTGGTTGTTGTTGAGCTCGTCGCGCCTTGCCCGCCTGAATCTACATTGGAGAATGTCGTAGGTGAACTCGAGGCAGTGAATATCGAACGGGCTTCAGAAATAAAATCCTTAAAAGTCTTCATAATATCGTTTCCCTGCTTTACCACATCGCCGATAGCCGCAAGCGGAGAGGTAGTCGCCCCAGACGCTTGCGAATAAACAACAGGACCAGCGGTAAATGACATGAGCCACGCCACGAAGATGATACCGGTAATGGAGAATGCCGAAATATAGGCAAACCTCCGACGTTGCGATTCAGTTCCTTCACGCAGGCGTTCCAAGATTTCAAGCGGATTCGCCATAAGAATCAGTTCGACGGCTTCAAAAGCACAATGTCTCCCTCTTTGCCTTCCAGATCTTTCTTCTTGAGCGTCAGCTTGTCCAACTTCTCCGCGCCTTTCTCGCCTCCTCCTTCTTTCATAAAAGTCTCAAGCGCGTTTTTTGTGCCCACGGAACCGAAATGCATGGGTATGATGAGTTTGGGTTCGAGTGAAACGGCAAGCTCGTAGGCCTCTGTGGCAGAGAGCACTCCATCGCCTGCCTGCGCCGAGTGTTGCGCGGCAGGCAGGCCACCGATTGGTACAAAAAGCACGTCCACTTCTTCAATGGCTTCAACAACGTCTTTAGGCAGATCCTTGCTCGTAAGTGCGCCTAGAAAACAGAGGTTGATACCTTCAAGCGAGATAAGATAGACGGTATTGCTTCGCTCTTCTCCGCCATATTTCGTCATAGCAGGAAGCCCGTGGACCAAAACTTCTTTGTATTCATATTCTCCGGGACCTGATATCACGAACGGTTTCTTCTCACCGAACGTGACCGCGTCTACGCCGTTGAAGTCGGGGTGGTTCGCGCTCACTAAAACGATGTCGGCGCCAAAACGGCCCCCCTTCAATTTGGAGCTTTTGGAAATAGGATTGAACGCGAGCGTTACGTCGCCGTACTGGACCTTGAAAAATTCTGCGCCTTCGTAGGTGATTACCATAGCGTATAGGGTATAGGGTTTAGGGTGGAGTTGCAAGAGTAGGTAATGGTTACTTGTAACTTGTTATATGTTGCGTGATGTTTGATTATGAGTATACTTCTCCCTACGCCTCTCTTGGGCCTACGACAAGGGTATTACAAAAGGCGTTATTCGCTAGCGAGTGAGCGAAACGAGAAAGCAAGCTTTCTCGTTTCCGAACGAGCGACGCGAACAAAGACGGTAGTCTTTACTCATAGCGAGTCGGAAGTAACCTTTTTTGCCGCGATAGACATGAAAGACGGCAGAGAGCCTCCGCTCAATAATACTAATGGATCTAACTAAAACGCAGGCGGCGTTGCAAAACGCCGATTTGCAAAACACAGACTCCTTGCTTGAAGAAGGAGCTGAAGGATTCGTACGCAAGGAGACCTTGATGGGAAAGCTCATGGTCTCTGTTTCGACTCCGCCCGCTGCCGGCGAAGTGGTGGAAGGAAAAGTGCTGGGCATCGCTAAAGCCGCGGTCTACGTGGACCTTCCCCCGTTCGGTACCGGCATCATCTACGGACGTGAGTACATCAACGCGCGCGACCTCATCAAGAAGGTCAATATCGGCGATATCATCGCCGCGAAAGTCGTCAGCACGGAAAATCCAGACGGCTACATCGAGCTCTCCCTCAAGGAAGCCCGCAAGGCTTTGATCTGGAGCGAAGCCGAGCTTGCTATCAAAGAGAAACGAGTACTGGAGCTTCCGGTCAAAGAGGCGAACAAGGGTGGCCTCATACTTGAATGGCAAGGGATACCGGGCTTTCTCCCCGCCTCACAGCTCAAACCGGAACACTATCCCCGTGTCACGGACGGAAACAAAGACCGGATACTTGAAGAATTGAAAAAGCTCGTGGGTCAGCACATCGCGGTCTCTATCATCACCGCCTCACCGCAGGAAGGAAAGCTCATCTTCTCCGAGAAGAGCCAAACTGAAAAAGAGAAGGAGAAGATCATTGAGAAATACACCGTGGGTGACGATATGGACGGCGTGGTTACCGGCGCGGTTGATTTCGGCGTGTTCGTCAAACTGGAAGAAGGATTGGAAGGTCTCGTCCATATCAGCGAGATCGACTGGGCGCTCGTTGATGATCCTCGTAAGCGTTTTAAAGTGGGAGACAAGGTGCGTGTCCGCATCATCGAGATAAAAGACGGCAAAGTATCGCTCTCCATCAAAGCGCTCAAGCCGAATCCATGGGTCGCCGCGGGAGAGAAATATGCGAAAGATCAGACGGTCAAAGGAGTCGTCATCAAATACAACAAGCATGGTGCGCTCGCTTCAATAGAAGAAGGTGTCGCAGGCTTGGTCCATGTCTCCGAATTCGGCGGTGAAGACAAATTGCGCCTTGCACTCGAGCTCGGCAAGACGTATGACTTCAAAATCACTATCTTTGAGCCAAAGGAGCAAAGGATGACGCTCTCGTTCGTCGCGAAATAAATTAGTTCAAACAACACAAAACCGCCCAAGGGCGGTTTTGTGTTGTAAAAATCAGTTTTTCCCAAAAGAGATCAATCTGGTTGTAGAAAAAAATTGGATTATAAATCACAATCCATTGGATCATAATAAGACACTACTACTGCGCCTGCCTGCCCCAACCCACCAGCTGTGCCAGCATAGGCCCGAACTCCACCCCCTTCACGATACGCAACCTAGGTCAACAAAAGAAAACACATTTATTATATTGGAAAACTAATTTATACATATTGACTTTTCCGTTTTTATCTCTACGCTTCCTACAACACCAGCAAGTCCTGATTCTGAATTATATCTACCATTAGAGGCACCTCCTCTCCCACCATTTCCAGAATCAGAATATGAATACTCACCAGAGACCCCGCCAGAAGCGCCACCGGGATAAATACCATTATTTCCATTTTCTCCAGTATTTACATTACCCGTTCCACCCGATCCGCCAAGCTGATTTGAGTTGTCACCCGGATTTCCACCTCCCCCCATTCCTCCTCCTGCAATAGAAAGTTTAGTAGGACCATCTTTGAAATTAGTTTCTCCACCAGACGATCCGTTGCCTCCGGCACCGTAATAACCATTAGGTCCGGAACCTCCTCCTCCGCCAGAACCTCCCGCACCTAGATCAAAAGAATAGGTGTGTCCAGGTGTGACATCAATTATTATTGAAGAATAACCGCCGCCACCACCGCCACCACCGCTAGGAGCATTATTCATAGTACCGCCACCACCCCCACCACCACCGCCAACGAGATTTACCAAGATTCTACTGGTACCATTTGGTACAATCCAAGAATATGTACCAGAAACTTTCTTATATAAAATAGAAACTGTCTGGTTAAAACAACCACCAACAACAACCGTTATTCCTCCTCCCGTCTGCCATACCGCATTCCCCAAATTATCTACAGCTGTCAGCACCTTCCCACTGCAGTCCCCCGACGGACAATCAACTCTAAGAAGTGCAGGAGCTACCGGTAGTACCGTAGTACCAAGGGAGAGTCCTCCGAGCTTTGCCTGGGCATTGCTACCGACATTGACTGGTGCGGCTACGTTGCCTTCTGGGGGTGGTGCCGTAGGACCAGTCCAGGCGAAGAGGTAAGAGACGCCGATGGAGAGCGCAAGAGCAAGAGCAATGATTTTCCCGGTATCAAGCGCTTGATGGGCAAGGGTTTTCATACATTAAGTATAGCAACAAATGGCTCCCCCCCCCACAGCTAGGGTGGGGATAGTTTCCCAAGGTCCGACCTTTGTACAAAGGTCGGACCTTAGTGTTTTAATCTCTGCTTCAGATACTCCATAAATCGCTTCATTTCCGCCTGATGTTCTAGCAACCGTAAGGCGAGAGCTTCTTGTTCTGCCTTCGAAAGTTCCTTAAATGAGGGGGCCCTGAAGTTGTGATCTTGACCACCTGTGAAAATACGGAAGGGACCATCACCGAACGTCATCGATACCGTTGACGATGACTTTTCGTTCCGTTGTTTTTCATACTCCTGAATTAGTTCTTGAACTTGCTTTCGAAGTTCTGCATTTTTCCGTTGCCAGAGCTTGTAAGCCTCCGTCTCTCCACTTGCATTACAGGCAATGCATGCTTCATGCCATTCTTCTTTGTGATTACCGTCCCGCATTACTGCAACGGTGATACCGTGTTTTTTTGCTATTTCCTCATATATCTTATTTTGGTCGTTATAGCGTTCAGCAGGCCTATGCTCCGCTTCGACGGCAATCCACGGTGACGGTATTCCATGATCCAAATGTCCCTCACACGACCCCGATGTCGGTATCCTATGGAGATTAAGCGCAGCGACAGCTTCGATTATCCCGGGGTCCATTTCGCCCCCGATTCGGTCGAGACGTTTGCCCACTTTCTCAACTTTTTCACGCCATATCCTTTCATGATCGCTTTCAGGATTTTCTAAATTCAAACTGGGAATTTCAGATTTCATAAGCTTTAATTGAATTCTCCCATCGCCCTCTCTCGGCCTTCCGTAATTATCATCGCAAGCGCTTCGCATACTTTCTTTAAGACTTTTTTGAATTCCACTTCTTCGGCAGGTTTGAATTTTCCGAGTATAAAATCGCCGACGGCTTCTTCACCAGAGGGTTTCTTGACCTTTCCCTTCCCCGCGTCTTTTGAGATGCCAACGCGAACACGTACAAACGCTTCTGTTTTTATTGCACGAACAATAGACTCCACACCCCTGTGTCCTCCTGAGCCTCGATTAAATGAAATTTTAAAACGGCCAAGCGGCAAGTCTAGATCATCGTGAATGACAACAAGTCCTTCGGCGGCTTTTTTGCTCTTCACGAACCGCGCAACGGCATTCCCCGACTTGTTCATGAAGGTGTCCGGCAAAACGACCATGAACTTTTCTCTCTTGATTTTTCCTTCCGTTATCTGCGCATTTGCCTTTTTATCAAACACAAACTCGCTTGCCCGCGCGCCGCGCGCAGGCGGGTCACAGTCATTCGCTTTCGCGAACGCCTGTGCAATGGCACGGCCCGTGTTGTGCCGCGTGCTATCGTATTCTTCCCCCGGATTCCCGAGACCGACGATTGTATAAGACATAGGATATAAGCTTACGTGTCCCGTCAGAATTTTGCAAAGCAACATTCGTTCGGGATAGCGTATAGTGTATAGGAGCAATAGTCAGAAAAAAAGTCTCCCGACAACCGTACGTACAACCTTAGAAAAACACGAATATCCACTACTAGTCAAACCGCTTGATGTATTACAATGGCTACCAACATGGAATCCGGTAAAGAAACGCCAACACGAGACACTGAAGACCAGAAAAAAGGCGGCATCTTGGAAACCCTAAGGTTCATCGTTATCTCTCTTGTCCTTGTTTTTGGCATCCGCTACTTTATAGCGCAACCCTTTATCGTCTCCGGAGAATCGATGGTCCCCACATTCGAGAACGGTGAGTACCTCATCGTGGATGAGCTCTCCTACCGCTTCGAGCAACCCTCACGCGGTGATGTCATCATCATGCGCTATCCCTTGGATACCAAAAAGTATTTCATCAAAAGGATCATCGGGCTTCCCGGCGAAACCCTCTCCTTCGAAGGTACTAAGATCACGGTGACTCCCGCGAACGGAGAGAATCCGATAGTCCTTTCCGAACCCTACCTGCAGAATGAGAAAAACGACTACATCGACGTTACTCTCAGCGACCATGAATACTACGTACTGGGAGACAATCGTCCGGCAAGCTCGGATTCACGGCGCTGGGGACCTCTGCCCGAAGGTGACATCATCGGACGACCACTTGTCCGCTTGTTTCCGCTAAATCGCATCTCGTGGCTTCCCGGTGAGGCGCGGTACACGACGCAAACACAGTCCGCAACAGCAACAACGCAATGAACACTCCGGTGCAACAGAAAAAGAATCGTCAGGAGACAGGATCGACGTCCCCTTCCATCTCCTTCCGCAAGCTTGACCGGGCTGCGGAGATCGCCTACTACTACGGCTTCACGCCAATCAAAACTCCCGTCATTTCCAGAGATGATATAAGCAAAGCGCGAAAAATAACCGGGTCAGAGTCACGCGAAAAGGATTTCGGACAACCTGGCGACGGGGAGCTAAAAATAGCGCCGGAGGAGAAGGTTGCGCTCCTCTCCTATTGCGAGCAGCAGAAAATGCTCTCCTCCGCACAGCCCGCGATGGTCTACTCCGAGGGTACGCCGCAACGCAGTGACCATAAAAAAACACCACACGGCCATTACCGACGCTTCAATCTGGATATCCTTGGCACTTCCAAGAGCGTCGCGGAAGCAGAGCTCATCAAGGTAACCCTAGAGATCTTGCATGAAAAAGGATTCGAGGATCTCTACGTTGATATCAATTCTACGGGCGACAAAGACTCATCTATCCATTTCACGCGGGAGTTGGGACAATTCTACCGTAAACACGCGGGGGAACTCCCCAGTAACTGCAAGACGCTCGTGAGAAAGGACCCCTTCGCCCCTCTCGAGTGTACCCACGAGAAATGCATCGAACTTTCCGGGCAAGCACCAAAAGCGGTCGCGTTCCTCTCCGAGCCGAGCCGGGTACACTTCAAGGAGGTGCTTGAGTACCTTGAATCCATGCACATCCCCTACAAGATCGACAACCGGCTCTTAGGCAACAGAAAAGTCTGCTGCCACACGCTCTTTCTGATCAAAACGCTCAATGCTTCAGAGAATAAGGATGTGCCCGAGGAGGCCCTTGCCATCGGCTATCGCTACAACCTACTCGCTAAGAAGATCGAGATAAAACGCGATGTTCCGGCAGTCGGCATCACTATCGTCTTCAAGGAAAATCGAGGTGCGCGAAAGATGAGCCATCAGATGAAAAAACCTCAAGTATGTTTCATCCAGATCGGTTTTGAGGCAAAACTCAAAAGCCTGGAGGTGGTAGAGACTCTCCGACATGCCAAAATCCCTCTTTACCAGGCGCTTGCCAAAGACAAGCTCTCAAGCCAGATACAGACCGCCGAGAACATGGGCATCCCCCATATCATCATCATGGGACAGAAAGAGGCCCTCGAGGGGAGCGTTATCGTTCGTGTCATGAAGACCCGCATGCAAGAGACCGTTCCTCTCACTGAACTCGCGGGATATCTCAAAAAACTCCACTAGAAAGTGGTTGCAGAAGCATAGTCGGAAATGGGGCTTGCCCAACCACTTTATTGTGTGCTACATTGTAGCCTCGATGATAAATGTCCAAATAGAGCGAAATAACAACGAAAATCCCCTCTCGACCTTACGTCGTTTCAACAAGCGCGTTCAAGGATCAGGCGTGATGAAACGCGTCAGAGGCATCCGATACAAAGAACGCAATAAGTCGCCCCTGACCCGCAAGAAGCATGCGCTCAATATCCTCAGTCGTCGGAAAGAGATCGAACACCTCATGAAGCTGGGCAAGATGACAGAGAAGACAGGCCGCTGAACATCGATGAAAGGAAGCGCTCTCACTATCGTCAACAATACAAACGGCAAGCAGATACGCTTGCCGTTTGCTCTAATGAAACAAGCTGTTCTCGGAAAGCGTTACGTGCTTGACGTAATTTTGGTTACGCCCCAAGAATCACGCAGACTCAACTCCCTCTATCGAAAGAAAAACAAACCTGCTAACGTTCTTTCCTTCTCGCTTTCGAAAACGGAAGGGCAGATCGTGCTCTGTCCTCGACAGGCACGTCTCGAGGCAAAGGCGTACGACCGAACACCTGCGAAATTCATGAGATTCCTGTTTATCCACGGTTTGTTGCATTTGAAGGGATACCGACACGGTAGTAGAATGGAAGCTGAGGAAAAACGTCTTGACGCGGCATTTTTGCGTCCCTGACGTCCTCATTTGAAATATGGCACGAAAGATATCTGTTGGGATAGATATCGGGACCTACCAGGTCAAGATCATGATCGCTGAAGAAGAACGGCTGGAAAGCCGTACCGTTATTAAGATTATCGGAACAGGATTCGGGGAATCAAAAGGTCTTCGCCATGGCTACATCATCAATCAAACCGACGTCACCAAAGCCCTCAAGCAAGCGGTTGCGCAAGCGGAAAAAGCTGCAGGATTGCGCGTGCGTAACGCGTACCTCTCGGTGGGCGGCATAGGGCTCTCATCCGTAACGACAACAGGAACCGTCGCCGTTTCGCGTGCCGACTCCGAAATCACCGATCTCGATGTCACGCAGGTCATCGAGGCGGCGCGCGCGAACATCCCTCAATCCACCTCTATCAACAGGCGCGTCATTCATACGATACCCGTTCAATACCGAATCGACGGGAAACCGGTACTCGGCAGCAAGCCGGTCGGTATGAAGGCGAGCAAGCTTGAAGCGAAGGTGCTCTTCGTGAATGCTCTCGAAAATCATCTCTACGATCTTGAACAGGCCGTGGAGGATACGGGGATCGAAGTAAAAATGGTGATTGCGGCCCCTCTGGCGGCAAGCTTGGTAACGCTCACTAAACAGCAAAAGATCGCCGGGAGCGTTCTCGCAAACATTGGCGCCGAAACAGTTTCCATCGTGGTTTTTGAAAATAATATCCCCATCTCCCTCGAGACGTTCCAGATAGGATCAAACGATATCACCAATGATATCGCGCTTGGGCTCAAAATCCCCCTAGAAGAAGCGGAGCGGATAAAGCTTGGTGCCATCACAGGCACTACGTTCCCAAAGAAAAAACTCGACGACATCATCGAGGCGCGCCTCTCTGATATTCTGGATCTCATCGAGGCACACCTGAAAAAAATCGGAAGAAGCGGGCTCTTGCCTGCCGGCATCATCCTCACGGGAGGCGGCTCGGGCATCGCTGTTCTCGAAGAACTCGCAAAGGCCGCCCTTTCCCTCCCCTCCCGCATCGCATCTATGAATTGGAGCGGCAGTATGCGCGAACCGATAAAGGACGCCTCCTGGTCTGTCGCCTATGGACTCTGTCGCATCGGACTCTCGCAGGATGACGAAGAAGCAACGCTGGGCGTTGATATCGCACGAAAAGCCCGCGGAACGCTCCGGAATCTCCTCCACCAGCTTCTTCCGTAATTATCACTAAGAAAAATAAGGGCCGAGAGACGACTACCTCGGCGGTTTTGTCTTTGTCACTCGAATTCCGTGAGTCTCTGAAACTCACAGTAGACTGTGAGTTTCAGACTGTGAATTACGAAACTCCCTTTTCACCCATTTTCATATACAATGACCACGGACGCCTTCAGGCGTCCGTGGTCATGAATACGAGTATTCAAATCTACAACGATATAGTAACAAAAGTCACCTTCTTCTTCAAACAGCT
>DATDXL010000068.1:0-3062 GCA_036517235.1 Minisyncoccota bacterium | reverse complement strand
TGAAAGATCGCCGAGAGAGCGCGCGTATTCAAGCTGCTCGGCGATCTCACGACGCCGCACTGTTTTCAAATATTCGAGCTCTTGCGTCAACTCATCGAATTTTTCCTTCGTGAGGTAATTGGCGTTATCTTCACCGTTCATCCCGTTAGAAATAGGACGCGGACTATCAAATCTACACCCTACTTTGCTAGCGCTTGCTAAAGCGAACACATCACGAATCCCGATTACGCGCGTCCGCGATTTCTAACGGGATTCATGCGCGAGCATTATACCTGCTCCCCTTGCACGAGCAAGCCGATGTATGAGGCCACCCATGTTTGCACTCCACGGGTAATGTCGACACGGGCAAGGATAGCATGAATTGCATCGGCGAGAGTTTGTTCCTGAAGGCTGTATGGACTCGTTTCGTGTTGTACCAAAGACTCCACTGCGCAAGACCTCGATTGAAGGCGGGAATGTCGAGAAGAAGCTCCCTGCGATGATAGTTGGCGTACTCTTCTTGCACGGTACGGTTGAATCGTTCGCAGTGTGCGTTCTGTTTCGGCGTCTTCGGACGGGTCTTGTAGTGTGTGAGGTGGAGAACGTGGATCGCTTCTCCGAAGTGTTTCTTGAACTCGCTCCCATTGTCCGTGAGAACGAAGGAAAATGGGAACGGGAATACCTTCCGCACGATCTCGAAGAACTCGGGCGCCGCGAGTGATGCGTGCGATGTCGTTGCGAGAGCAAACCCGAAGCGCGTGTAGAGGTCGATGAACGTGATGACATACCGCCTCGATCCGTTGATGTGCTCCTCGAACGTATCGAGAGCAACACAGTGTCCGGGATAGCGGGCCGTGAATCCATGAGGCTTCCTCTCGCTTTTTTGTCGTGTGACCGGCCTCACGCGCCCCGTGCCCGTGATGCGCTGCGGAACAATCCGGAGTCCGCCGAGATCTTTGATGAGGCGTCCGATGGTGCGCACTTTTGGGCAGGAGAGCTTCTTTGTCTCGCAGAATTCGAGAAGCAGCGGATGAATCTTTTCCTTCCCGAGGTTCGGGTGGTCGTATCGCAGACGCTTGATCTCTTCGATGATCGCGGCGTTCCAGAGACGCTTGCGTCGTATCTTCGGCGTGCAAGAGCCGGGATTGAGGCTCTCCAGCTTTCTCCGTCCGTCTTTGAGCTTCTTTTTCCACTCAAAGAGCGTCCGACGCTTCACCTCGTGGGCATCAACGGTTGCTGCTAATCCGTGTGTCTGCCAGAACGTGAGTATCTTGGCACGATGTTTTGCCTCTTCACTGATCATATACGCGAACCGTATCGCGTATTCCTGGAGTGTCCGAGATCCTTTGACGCCCCGATTAATGCTGAATATTCGCATCTCCCTTTGTTGCTAAGGAGTGCAATATGTATGTGGCCTTATGCAGCCGAGCTCGTATGGATTCGGACACCGTTATCTACCCCGGTTAGATCATTCAAGGTCAGAATAGGAAAACGCGACTTTTTGATAATTGCGCAGATGCAATAAAGAGATGATCCTTCTTTGTTCTAATTGATATTCCCCGTATTTTGAATCGTCTTTTACCATCGTCTCGAGTTCTAAAAATTCCCCTAATCTATCAATCTTATCCAGGTGGATCCTTGTATTCTTATACATATACAGTTCCCTTTGTTTTTCTACTACCTTTTTTACTCCCAGGAGTAAACACAGGACATTCTTGATAAAACCTAAAAAATACTTATTGAGCCTTAAAATAAAATACCTTGAATCTCTAGACTCGGCCTTGTTCTCCCTTACATAGTAAACCAACTCGGCTTTATCGTTTTCCTCCCTAATTTTAAGTCTTTCATTACCCAATAGAAAATATGTGTCCTTTTGTTTCAATCTTCCAATATAGGAGGGTTTGATAGTATCAAGATACGCCTGAATATCCTTAAGATTTAATTTTACCTTTAATTCGATATTTCTCATGCTACGTTCGTTTCCGAATATATTCCATGCCCTCCGCAGCTCCTTCAAAAAATTGTTTGCCCGCATCGTATACAATCTTTTTGAGATGGTCCATCTGACTGGGGTTTAAAATCTCTTTAAATAAATTTCCATCTAACATCCAATGTGGTTGTTTTGCCTCTTCGTCTACAACTTTTTGGGGTAAGAGTTTAGCAATCCTGTCATCATTCAAATATAGCGGACCAGAATAGTATCCCAAGACATAGTCCTTCGTAAGATTTACGATTTCTTGCAGTTCACTTGCTGATACATCTGGGAGAAGCGGTCTTATCGCGAGCATTGTCGGAATCTGCCTGCTGGCAATTTGTTTTATTGTCTCTATCCTTCTCTTGGGGCTAGGTACTCCAGGCTCATATTTTCTGAGCATTTCTTCTGAAATGCACGGTATGGAGACAGATACACTCAAAATATTTCCCCCTTCTTCCACTTCCCTATGCACTTCAGAAATCTCATCCAAGAAAGTTTCCGCAATGGGAATTTTAGTAATCATTGAGATATCTTTGCCAAACTTTGATACCTTCTTAAGAATACTGATTGCCTCCCTCTTATTCTGGAAAAATTCTGTGTCACATCCCAGCATTATTAAATCTATTTCTGGCGGGAGGTTTTCAAGCAATTTTATTTGACCCTCAGTAAGGTATGCAACATTCCGTTTTTGATTCGTCGTCATATCATTGACAAAACAATACGTGCAATCTAAGGGACAGCTTAATTGCGAGTACGTTAAAACCCTATTCCTGTCAATTTTTAAACCCTCAGCATCATACTTCTTGATCACTTCAGCTGGAATTTTATTTTTCTCAATCATGCCGAAAGTATATTACTCTCTCTTGTGCGAGCAAGCTTCAGAAAGGTTTTAGGTTCCAGGTTTAAGGGTGAAGAAAAATTCCCTGGCACCTAATCCCTAATACCTAGAACCTATTCAACGTATTCCGGTTTATTCGCGATAAGCCACTCGAAAAAAGGTCGGAGGCCTGGGGCGGCACCGGAGAGAGTTCCCACAGGCGCTCTCTCCAATACGGCAGCGTATGCATACTTCGGATTCTCGGCAGGCCAGAAGCCGACCGACCACGAG
>DATDXL010000067.1:0-19307 GCA_036517235.1 Minisyncoccota bacterium | reverse complement strand
GATTTTCAAGTGGTCCTCCAGAAATTACCTCGCCATTTTCGGTAACCCCTTCTTCAGATTGAACAGGCGGCGCTTCCTCTGCAACAGGATCAATTGTTGAAGTGCTCTCCTGCGCATACGAGACAGACGATACGAGTGGAGAAAACAAGAGAGACACCCCAAGAAGAAAAGAAACAAAGCGCCCTGCAAAGGCGCCTACTTTTACATAGTCACGCAAAAAACTTGAGAGAAAATAAAAAAGAGTGTTCCCAATCTCTTTACGCATGATACTTAGATAATGAAGTCTTCATGATTAATGTCAATAAATGTTTTGGGGATAACACGTGGAAAACTATGGGGTGAGTCTCGGTTCGACATAAACCACCATACCTCACTCTATATATAGAGTGGTCTGTACGAGCTCCGCCCTCTACACTGGCGACAAATTATGGAAACAGCTGAAGGACCGCCTCCCAAAATATCGCCAGTGCAAAGAGAAAACCTCGCATTTCGCGAGGTTCCATCGTCTCTAATTTACTTCTTTGCTTCCTTGTGAGGGGTGCGTATCTTGCACCAATTGCAAAACTTCTTGAGCTCGATCTTGCGCTCTACCTTTTTCTTGTTTTTCTCGGACCAGTAATTGAAGCGTTTGCACTTCGTACAGGCCAGTTTTATAAGTCTATCTTGGGACATGGCTGATTTTAAACGAGCGAAGCGACTATTAAAATCGCCACCCCGCCCTAATTTTTTCGTTATTATCTTTCTATAATCGCAACTACCCCAACCCTACAAAACACCCTCGCAACTTGCGGGCGCGAATAGCGCATCCCTTTCGGGCGAAGCAAGTTGCCCCGAGCTGTAATAAAAATTAGAGCTGGGGTTGAGGAACCACTATACCGAACTGAGTTTAAAAAAGCAACTACACGTAAAAACGTTTGATAAGCGGATTGATTCGCGTAAGTGTCTCGTAGTAGGAGGTCTCGTCGAGATTTGCCATATCGGCTGCGGAAACATGTTCTTTTCCCGAAGTGCCAATGAGGACAACTTCATCCTCCACCTTCGCTCCTATCCCCGTCACATCGATCGTTATCATATCCATGGAGACTCTGCCCAAGATGCGACACCTTTTCCCACGAACCAGCACCTGTCCAATGCTCGAGAGCCGGCGTGAAAAACCGTGCCAGTAGCCCAGAGGGCATACTGCCACCAACGACTCACGTTCGAGGGTCTCCGTGCAATCGTAACCGATCTTCGAGCCTGCAGGAAGCTTTTTAAGCTCAGATATCCTGGTTTTCCATGAGAGCACGGGGACAAGCGTGATTCTGTCTTTGAGATACTCCCCCGTTTCAAATGAAGGCCAGTATCCATAGAGCCCTATGCCGACACGCACGAGGTCAAAATGCGACTCCGGAAATAAGAGCGTGCCGCTTGTCGCCGCCGCGTGAGATATGAAGGTAAACCCTGCCTTCAGGAATGTATCTCTCCATACATTGAATTGCATCAATTGCTGCTGCGTGTAAGCGGGAAACGAAGGGTTTTTTGCTGCAGCGAAGTGCGTAAAGAGCCCCTCAAGAGACACTTGTAAGTTGCTATGCGTGACTTGTAACAGGTTGAGAACTCGGGAAAGCTCATCCAGCTGAAAACCCTGTCGGTGCATTCCGGTATCGACTTTGAGGTGGAATTTGGGATGTTTTCCTTTCTGCTTGATGAGAGCGTCAAGCGCATCGAAGGTCGAGACGCTGACTGAAAGAGCGTGCTCTCGTGCATCAGGTAAACGCTCCGGAAGTGTATAGCCGAGAACCAGGATAGGAAGCTTCACGCCTACTTTTCGGAGAGCGATCCCCTCTACCACCGAATCAACCCCGAGCCAATCAACTTTGTTTTTCTCCATTTCTCTGGCAAAATCGATCAAACTATGCCCATAGGCATTAGATTTGGTGACCGCCATAAGCTTCGTCTTTTTCGAGAGCAGCGAGCGAAAGGTTTTGACGTTCCGCGCAACAGCTTTTCGATCAATCTCGATCCAGGTTCGAAGACCATCCTTCATTCTTTGCATGTGAACCAGTATAACGAAAAATGCCCGTGATACAATGGAGGACATGGATAAGAAAAGCGCGTTGAAAGAACTGGAACATGAGATGCTTGCCGCCAAATTACCGCTCGATACCAACCTTGTATTCGGAGAGGGCGACCCTGACTGTACGGTACTATTTATCGGCGAAGCTCCAGGAAAGACTGAGGACGAGCAGCGAAGGCCTTTTGTCGGACGGGCAGGGCAACTTCTTACAAAATGCATCATGGAGATCGGTTGGAAACGCGAGGATGTCTATATCACCAATATCGTCAAACGCCGTCCACCGGAAAACCGCGATCCCCTACCTGAAGAGATAGAAGCCTATAAACCTTACCTCATACGACAAATCGAGATCATCAACCCGAAGATCATCGCTACCTTGGGACGTTTCTCTATGAACTATTTCCTCCCATTCGCGAAGATAACGCGCGATCAGGGAAAGACATTCGAGAAAGACGGGCGCCTTATCTATCCCATCCTCCATCCTGCCGCAGCGCTCCGAGGTACCACCATGATGAACCAGTTCAAAGAAACTTTTAAAAAACTTCCTGAAGTCGTCGCGGAAGCGTTGCTTCCCAAAAAAGATGATTTTGTACCAACAGGTCCGGCCCCTAAACAAAAACCGCCACAGACAAGTTTGTTTTAAAAAAACGTGGGCACTGACCAGAGATCAGTGCCCAGAAGACGTAACTTTGGACGTCGCTTTCAGGCTTGGTGGCCTTGAGCTGTAAAAACATGATGAACGGAAGCTGTGGAGCGCCCGCGAAAACGACATGCCGAGGTATGAAGGCCAAGGCACTTTCAACGGGAATACCAAGTTCCGCACAAAATGTCCTACTAGTTATCGCCTAGCTAGTAATATAACATACGTATCTACCCTCTGCAATTGCGCAGAGAGAATTTCTCGGCTTACAGTCGCAGTGCAGGTTTTCCACCCGTCTACAGCGAATACGGGAGAACCTTTTCGAACCCTTCACGCAAAACACGCAAGTGTTTTGCTCCTGCGCAAAATCCCGCTCCGCTCCATTTTGCGCCGGGTTGGACTCGAACCAACGATGCCCGATGGGCCGCGGATTTACAGTCCGCTGCAATAGCCGCTATGCGACCGGCGCAAATTTGTCGCCGTAGTATTCTATCATCTTTTTAATCTCATTCAATAGCTTCTTATCACTATACCTAATATGAATAGTACCGTGTTCCGTCTTTCTAGAAGTCTTGCTGAAATCCTTTCTCACGTAAGGTTTTATAAATTGCTGAAATGGAATCCGCGTTACCTTGCTCCAAAATCGCATTAAGGCTTTTACATTTTGATTTGAGTAACAATAGAGAAGTACTCGCAATCTCTTCTCATCTATCATATAACAATGTCGCAAATACCTCAGAAAAACTGCTACCATTCTAGGGTCGCTGTTTACAAAATCTACAGTATTTGAATGAAGCTTTTCATTGCCTTTTGCTCCTTCACCCCAATACAACATCGCTCCGGCAAGTAGAAATTCCTTGTCATATAATGTTTTCCCTTTGTTTTTAGTAAATGAGAGTGGTTTTCTTTCAAAAGCAAGGCGATTGAACTCACTGTAACTACGACGCGGTAAGCTATATTTTCTCATGAAATACACTGTCGCATCGATAGAAACTTTGAGTTTAGAAGCGATTTCGCGCATATTCATGCGTTTCTTATAATAAAGATCCTTTACATGTTGTAACTGAGCTTGAGGTATCTTCTGCATACATTCATTTTATATTGTGATCGGCGAGTAATCAATAGCTTTAGTACACAGAGTATGTCTAGATTGATTATATAAAAGAAAAACCTGCATGCTAGCCCTCAAAGCGAGAGCTACACATGCAGGATGTAAGACCTCAGAAGTGGTCAAAGCAGAGACGTTCGGTGCCCAGTTTGGCGAAGACGTACGGATCCCTGCTGAATGCTTCGACTTCGATCTCGACACCTGGAACCCGCGCCTGGATTTCCGCGATCCTCTCGTCCGTCGCAGACGGAATGGGAGGGTGTTCCGCGGTGAAATTCTCCGCTACCACCGCACATGGCTTCGTAACGTGGCGGTATTGTTCGAGCGAATAGGTCTGCCAACGTGTCCCCCTGAGAAGACTTTCATGGATCTCATCCCGGCTACGGGAAGAGAAAACGCGGCACCGAGGGTCGCCCATCCGACGAGCTGTCTCCCGTTCGCAATAGTCCAAACGATACCGCTCCTGCCGGCGCCTGACCAGACGACTCTTGGTGATCGGCATCCCAGCGATGTGAAGTGCCCGCGCGAGCGGCTTCCCTTCAAAGGGATCGGGTGGAATAGATGTACGATTGGCAGCAGTGGCCGCCGTAGCGACATTCGGATGCTCTGCAACTAACATATGTGTCCTTTCTTCTGTTTGTGATTTTGTTTATGGAACCCTCTAGCAACACGCTAGCCCCACTTGAGAGTACGGGGAACCCGCCTATTCGTCAACCTTTTAAAGGCGACAACACAAACAACACCAAGAGACAAGTTCCCCGAAAAAACCTTAGACTTTGACTGCTTTCTCTTGTATGGGTTCGCTGACAGGCATTTCTTCGATAATCGCCCCCTTCCTCCCCTTCTTCACTTCAAACGAAAGCTCGCTGTTCTTTAGAGATACCACGATAGAACCCCCGCGCACGATACCTTTTGAGATCATCAGGGACGCAATAGGATTCAGAAGTTTCGTCTGAATGAGGCGTTTCAAAGGCCTTGCGCCGTATTGCGGGTTGTATCCTTCTTTGCCGAGATAGGTGAGCACCTCATCGGAGAGTTCAAGTGTTATCTCTTTAGTCACTAAGCGTTCTCTGACTTGTGCGATCTGAAGATCGACGATCTTTCTGATAGCCTCTGGACTTAGGATATCAAAGATGATAATCTCGTCCAGACGATTGAGAAATTCGGGACGGAAATGATCTTTGAGCGACTCGAGCACTTTCCCTTTCACTTCCTCATAGGCCGCACGGTCGCCTGCCTTTACTACAAAGCCGATGCTCTCCATCTTATCGATGAATTGCGCGCCGATATTGCTGGTAAGAATGATAACGGCATTCTTGAAATTGACTACCCTCCCCTTGGCATCGGTAAGCCGGCCGTTGTCGAGGATCTGCAGAAGAACGTTAAATACCTCCGGGTGCGCCTTTTCTATCTCATCGAAGAGGATGACGGAATAGGGCCTGTGCCGGACAGATTCGGTAAAGGTACCCCCCTCATCGTAGCCCACATAACCAGGCGGCGCACCGATCAGCTTGGAGACTGTATGCCTTTCCATGAACTCCGACATGTCTACGCGAATGAGGGCCTTCTCGTCGTTGAACAAGAACTCAGCAAGGGCTTTCGTGAGCTCGGTCTTCCCTACACCGGTAGGTCCAAGGAACATAAATGACCCAATGGGGCGATTCGGATCGGAGATGCCCGCACGCGAGCGCTTGACAGCCTCGGCGATCTTCTTCACTGCCTCATCTTGACCCACGATATGATGCCTAAGCTCGTCTTCCATGCGGACGAGCTTGGTCGCTTCCGCCTCAAGCATGCGATTGACAGGAATGCCGGTCCATCGGGACACCACGTTGGCGATATCGTTCTCGGTGATATCTTCCTTGAGGAGCCGATGCGAACCCTGTAGCCGCTTGAGACGCTTCGTCTTTGTTTCAAGCTCTTTTTCAAGCGCGGGGATCTTTCCATAGCGGATCTCGGCCGCGCGGGAGAGATCGGCATGCAGAACCGCTGAATCGGACTCAAGACGAAGCGACTCGAGATTCTTACGGATTTCCTTGATTTCCGCGAGCGTCTCTTTCTCGTTTTTCCATTTAAGCTCGATCTCGGATATTTCCTCTTTCAGATCGGCAACCTCTTTCTCGATCTTTTTTGTCCTGTCCTTCGCCTTTTTGGAAGAGGTTGAATCTTTCTTCAGGGCCTCGCGCTCGATTTCAAGACGCGTTATCTTCTGGTGCGTCTCTTCGAGAATGGGAGGCTTGCTCTGGAGCGAAATCTTCAGCGAAGATGCCGCCTCGTCAATGAGATCGACGGCCTTATCGGGGAGAAAACGATCCGTGATGTAGCGAGAGGAAAAATTCACTGAAGCGACAAGGGCCTCATCGGTGATATGCACGCCGTGGTAAAGCTCATATTTCTCTTTTAAGCCCCTAAGTATCGTGATAGCGTCGTCATATGCCGGCTCGGAAACATACACCGGCTGGAATCGGCGGGTAAGTGCGGGGTCCTTCTCGATGTGTTTCTGATACTCTTTCAAGGTCGTCGCGCCGATAGCGCGAAGCTCTCCGCGCGCAAGGGCAGGTTTGAGCATGTTGGAAGCATCCATGGAACCTTCTGCGGCGCCGGCACCGACGATGGTGTGGATCTCATCGATGAAGAGCACAAACTTGCCTTCTGCTTTTTCGACTTCTTTCATGATGTTCTTGAGACGCTCTTCGAATTCCCCTCGGTACTTGGTGCCTGCGATGAGAAGCCCGAGATCAAGCGAGACGAGCTCCTTTTCTTTGAGCGAGTCGGGGATATCGCCTGAAGCCATGCGCTGGGCAAGTCCTTCCACAATGGCGGTCTTGCCTACACCTGCTTCACCGATGAGGATGGGGTTGTTCTTCGTCCTCCTCGAGAGAATCTGGATGATGCGCGTAATCTCGCTGTCACGCCCGATCACCGGATCAAGCTTGTTCTCCAGCGCGAGTTTGGTGAGACTGCGTGTATACTTGGCGATGGAACGGAAACGCTTCGGCTGATTGACATCGGTTATCTTTGAATTGCGGATCTCATCGAGAACACGCATCACAGCGCTACGATCCACTTTGAAACGCGAAAGCACCTCGCGTGCCTGACCGGGAACGTCGAACATGGCAAGGAACAGATGCTCCACCGATATGAATTCGTCTTTGAGCGTCGCTGCCACCTTTTGGGAAAATTCAATCGTCTGGGCAAGTTCGGGGGTCAGATACACCTGATAGGAAGGTGCGATGACCGTCGCTGCCTCCGGTGACTCGAGACTGTCAAGGAGCGACTCTGTCAGAAGCGTCGTATCAACTTCGAGCTTTTCAAGTAGAGAGACGACGATGCTGTCCTCCTGCAAGAGAAGCGCGATAAAAAGGTGCAGCGGGTTGACGTGGTTCTGCCCGCGCTCAATAGCGAGCTCATGAGCCCGCCTAATGGCTTCCTTTGCTTTTGTGGTGAAATTTTGGAATGGAGGCATAGGTATTGTTGGTTAGCACACAAACATGAAGATGGTGCGTCCCTGAAACGCGACTACGGTTTAACAGGAGGAGTCGTGGTGCTCTGCGATGCGGTATAGGCACTAAGCACAGAAGCAAGGTAGTTGCTCGGAATATATTCTGTGGTCTCCCCTACCACTTCAAGCGCGACAACTTCAGAGGAGAGAGTCGTCAGTATCCCGCCGACTGAGCTCTTTGGACTCATGGAAAGAGAGAGATGGGTCACTTTACGAGGAGTCTCAGTCGTTTTGCTTGTGGTGGCCGCTGTAGTATCTGGAGCAGGTGACTTCTCATACTCTACGTTAGAAACCAAGCCGGTTTCAACCGTATCATCATCGCGTCCTCCGATGAACACCACGGCCTGACCTAGCTTTATCTTGTCAGAGTCAGCCAGTATAGCGTAAGGGAAAACCTTTTTATCTCCTGCGGGGACAGACATCTTGAAGAGAGAGAGCACTCCGTCTTTGGTGTCGGAGACGTGCTTCAGCGCATATAGTTTCCCGTCAGAAAGACGAGCGGAGTAACTGTCGTTACTCATCACATTCCGAGCGTCTATGGCAACGATCCCCTCTTTTGAAAGAATGAGACCGAGTCCAAGGACACTGCCGTCGAGGACATCGCTCGATATCACGCGTATGAGATTTTTCACATTCTGCTCGATCGCAGCGACCACCAAGTCGTCTTCTTTGACGACAACGGTCTCCTTCGTAACTACCGCGGCAGTCTGCGATGGGACCTGAACGACACGCTCGATGGTGCGCTCTACCACCCGGTTTATAGTCTGCGTCACGCCCGCCGGAGCCTGATCCATGAGAGACACCGTTACAATACCGGTTGCGATAGAAGTCACGAAACTGACGAGAAGCGTGACAAGGACTATTTGTTGCTTGGTGAGTTGTTCCATCCCGTTAGAAGCCCCAGTGCATTTCTCCAGACATCGAAATGCCACGGGGCGAGAAGTTAGTACTAATAGCTACTTGCGACACTACATGTCCCGTAGCAGAATCCGATAGGATTCTTGGTTCGGGACAGGAAACGGACCAGCCGTTTCTGCTTGAATCTAGTACTTTATAAATTTTGACTCGACTGTTTTGCATGCTTATATACATAACGTGGTACGTTTGCTTTCCGCAGCTTCTAACGGGATCCATTGACGCAATACTATCAAAAAAGACTTAAAAAACAAGCGAGCGCAGTTGAGGAGCAGAGGCGACGAAATGTCAAAGATACCAATCGTGGTATGCCCAGCGCCAGCAGGCGGCGGGTACAAGCGAGCGAAGGCGAGCGCAAAGGTTCCGTGTTATGGGCGCAACTGCATGGCTACGACTTCTTTCAAAAGACGCGCCGCTTTACGGATATGACCCTTTGCAGTACTGCGACCCAAAGAAAAACGTAGCGACGAACGTTCGGACCCGTCATTACGGCCAAGTGCCTTAACCACATAGGATTCATCCCCTCCTTCAAGACATGCGCTCTTTGCAGAGCAGAAAATACCTCGTGCATCAAGCTGAAGTACTGCAAATTCCGCGTTAAGTCCGGGGATCGAGAGATTGACATTGTTAGGTAAACGATCGGTAAGACTCCCGTTGATACGGACTCCTGGAATCTCACGAGCTAACGACTCAAAAAAGAAATCACGAAGCTTGGTGATCTTCATAGACTCTTTCTTACGTCGCACTTGCGCACGAAAAAGCGCTTCGGCAAAACCTACGATTAGGGGAAGAGGTTCGGTACCAGCTCGCAGTTCTCTCTCCTGCTCCCCTCCAAAAAAAAGAGAAGAAAGAGGAGTGCCTCTCCTTACATACAGTGCTCCGACACCTTTAGGTCCATACATTTTATGGCCATCCAACGTGATAAGGTCGGCACGGAGATGGTTCTGGCTCACATCAAGGTAGAGCGGTGCTTGGCACGCATCGGTATGAAAAAAAATCTTGCGTACATTCGCCTTGGTGGGCTCAGTACTCCCTACGTTCGCACTGCTGTGCTCAGTATTTCGTCGCCCGAGCTCCTCAATCGCCTCGACGCTCGGTCGTTCACCTCTATGCTCGTTTGCTTTCTTGAGTAGAGCCCCAATTCTGCTTATGGGCTGGAGCGCCCCTATCTCGTTGTTCGCGTACATCACCGAGATTAGCACTGTCTGTGGTATTATCAATTTCTCTATCGTCTGAAAACGAACCACCCCATCAGAGCCTACGGGCGCCCAGCTCACGTGTAGCCCTCTTTGCTCGAGAGCCTTGAAACAATTCTTGACCGAAGAATGCTCGATAACTGTCGTAATAGCGTGAAGCTCAGAGAGTTTTTTTCCTGTTTTCTCAAGTGCACCGAAAAAGCCGATGATGGCCAGATTGTTGCCTTCAGTACCCCCACTGGTAAAAACGATCTCAGAAGCGTGCGCCTGCAGATTCCGTGCGACCGAAAGTCGCGCAGTCTCAAGAGCTTTTCTCGCTCCTACGCCTTCTGCGTGAAGCGAACTCGCATTGCCGAATTGCTTTGACCAAAATGGCTTTATGGCGCGCTCGACGCTCTTGTCGAGCGGAGTCGTGGTTGCATAGTCTAGGTAAATCCCTTTGCCCATCTAAGTACTATACCCCATGAGATAAACACTATTCAAATCCTCTAGACTATTATCTCTAGAAGATAGTTGCGACAAAATAAATATCCGCAATGGAAACCTATCTCACGGGGTAGAGGTCAGAGCGTTTTTACACGCAAGAAAAAAGGGAGAGCATGACACTCCCCCCCCCTTGACCATCAACCAAAAACCAGAGCGTATTCGATGCTGTCGGTAAGAGCTTGGAGACTTGCCTCAACGACATTTTGACTTACGCCTACAGTCCACCATGATTTCTTCCCATTGCCTGACTGGATGAGAACACTGGTCTTGGCCGCCGTGCCCGGAGCTCCGTTCAGCATAGACACGTTGTAATCATTCAACGATACTTGTTGGACCCCCTTGAATTTAGCTCTCGATAAAGCGATACGTATTGCTTTATCCAGAGCATTGAGAGGTCCACTTCCCTCTGAGACCTCATGAAATCTCTTCCCGCCGACGTTGACCATGACGCTTGCTTCACAGATGTGAGTCCTCTCGCCACTGCGCATTGAAACGTGGTACGAGAGTACGGAAAAAGGAAGGGGGTCAGCAGAAAGCACTCTTCTGATGAGGAGCTCAAGCGAAGCTGTTGCCTTTTCGAAAGAGTAACCTGCTTGCTCAAGCCTGTGTACCTCGCCGAACACTTCGGCTCGCTTGGATGGATCGGAAACACGTTCCGAAACTAAACCGACCACAGAAGTTCGTTGATTCGTATTCATAAAGAACTCTTTGTTTCTTGTTGCTTTTCGTTCTTCCCCCTTCGAGGCAACGAAAGCCAGCTCTCGGTGGAGAGCTGGCTTGTATCTGAATGAGTTTGTTATTTAGACACGAGCAAGACCTCCACCTGGTTTAGGTTCGATGATAATGATCTTGCTAATGATTGAAAAAAGGATTTTCGTCATCACAGCACTAGGTTATACCAACGGAGGGAAAAAGACAAGTCTTGTTGTGAAATATCGGGTTGGCGCAATGTTGTTTTTTGTTGTATAATCGCTCTTATCTATACATAAACTTCCATGAACCCTCGAGAGATACTTCCCATCAATTTTCATGAACACACAAGCTCACAAAGGAATAGAGACTCGTCCTCCTGTCATTGTAGTGATGGGACATATTGACCATGGCAAATCAACGCTCCTCGATTACATACGCAAGACCAGTATCGTTAAAAAAGAAGCGGGTGGCATTACCCAGCATGTAGGCGCCTATGAAGCGGAATATACCGATAAAGCCGGAGTAAGCCATCGTCTCACTTTTCTTGATACCCCGGGACATGAGGCGTTCTGTGCGATACGTGAACGCGGAGCGAGAACCGCTGACCTAGCTATTCTCGTAGTCTCCGCCGAAGACGGGGTGAAGCCGCAAACGCTTGAAGCTCTCGCGTGCATTAAAGAAAGCGCCATTCCATACATCGTCGCCATCAATAAAATCGACCGACCCGGAGTAGATATCGAGCGCACCAAAGTTAATCTCGCGGAACATGAGATCTATGTCGAAGGATACGGGGGCGACATACCGTGGGTTCCTATCTCTGCGCTCACCGGCCAAGGCATCCCGGACCTACTGGAAATACTCGCGCTCATGGCAGAACTGCAAAATCTTACCTCTGATCCGAGCAAAAAAGCTGAAGGTCTCATCATCGAAGCACACGTTGACCAAAAACGAGGGACAACAGCGACGCTCATCGTGAAAGACGGCACGCTCTCGATAGGAGAATTCGTGGTATCAGGTGACAGCATCTCACCGGTTCGCGCCATTGAAGATTACGCCGGCAAACATATAAAGACAGCCGGGGCGAGCAGCCCTATACGCATAGTAGGATGGAACAAGGTGCCGATCGTCGGTGCGCCCTTTATCGCGGTTTCCTCACGCAAAGAGGCAGACGTACTCGCTGAAAGACAAAGATTCGTACCGCAGCCGAAAGCGGTGAATGTAGCAGAAGAAGGCGATGACAAAAAAGTGGTGATCCCACTCATCATGAAGGCGGACACCGTAGGCTCTCTCGATGCCATCATCCATGAGGTACAAAAGATAAAGGTGGAAGGAGTGATACTCAAAGTGCTCCTATCGTCGGTAGGCACCATCAATGAGAACGACCTCAAGACCGCTTCGGCAGGGCAGAGTCCCCTAGTTGTCGGATTCAATGTAAAAGTGGACGCTTCCGCAAGAGCTGTCGCTGAACGGCTCGCTATCCCAGTCATGAATTTCGACATCATTTACCGTCTCACCGAGTGGCTCCTCGCAGAGGTCGAGAAACGAAGGCCTCGCACCGAGGTGGAAGAAGAAACCGGACGCGCAAAAGTGCTAAAATTGTTCAGCGCCGAAAAGGATCGCTATGTGATAGGAGGCAAAGTGGAATCCGGACTCCTCAAGAGCGGCGCTATATTCAAGCTCCTGCGGCGTGAGAGCGAGGTAAGCCGCGGAAAGATCCGGAACTTGCAACAGCAAAAAGAAAAAGTGGACGAGGTCGGGAAAGATAAAGAGTTCGGAGCGATGGTCGAGTGCAAGATAGAACCAGTGCCGGGAGATCGACTTGAAGTGTTCACTGTCAGTGAACGATAATGGGTAGATGAATCCCGTTAGAGATCTCTCTGTTATGAATATAGAGAGAATGTAAGAATAAGAACTCATGAGGTAGACGATCCTTCATACGAATTACCTACGGAAGCGGCCTTATAACGAAACAATGAAATTAGCATACAAACAATTATCCTATAACGTTAGCGACTCGCCAGATGCAGGCTGGGACGCTTCCTATCTCTAACGGGATGAAAAACGTCCGAAAACATGACCGCATGATGTCGCTGATCGGCCGCCTTGCCGCGGAATTCTTTCTCCGTGAAGGAGGGAAACAATCTCTGATAACAGTCACCAATACCCTCGTGTCAGACGATATGAAATATGCTACTATTTTTTTTACGACGCTCCCGTCTGACAAAGAGCAAGAGGCTCTTCTCCTCGCTCGACGCAGGGCGGGCGATGTACGCAAGTTCATCGAGGAGCACGCGCGAATGGGACATGTGCCCTTTCTACACTTCGCGATCGATTTGGGCGAGAAGAATAGGCAGAGGATAGAAGAACTTTCTAAGAACAAGGGGGGTCTCTAATCTGGCACGGTGGCGAAGTGGTAACGCTGGAGTCTGCAAAACTCCCATGCAGGGGTTCGATTCCCCTCCGTGCCTCCAGTGTACGGCAGAAAGCAATGGTATTGCTTTCGCCAGAAATCGAAACCCGATTGAGTATTTTGTGAAGCCGGTGGCCAACAAAAAATCCAATCGGGGTACTGAATCGGTACGATTCTATACCCACCGTGACCTCTAGCAAACCGAAGCGTTCGTAAAAAATCTCAACAACGAAACAAAGACTTGTACAATCATACGATATATCGTATGATTTATTGATGCCGCATATATCTTCAAAAAAACTCTCCGCCAAGGCCGTAGCAGAGATTGAACGCAACTTGGAAAGTGTTTTCTCCTTTTTGTCAGGGAACCAACAAAAAAAGATATACCGAGAGGTACTGACCTCAACAGAACACATCATGATTGCCAAGAGGATAGCACTCATACTTCTGGTATCACAAGGAATGTCCGCTTACAAAATCAGCCTGTACCTGGGAATCAGTCCCTCAACCGCAGAAAGATTTGAGCGGATGTACAATCGCGGGAAATTCAGAAACACGGTAAGATTGCTCAAAACCTACAAAGGTATAGAGCGCGTGCTACAGCACGTAGCAGATTTCATAGCGCCGTTTCAATATCCGAGAAAGTCTCTGAACCGTCTGTTGCAGGAAAGGTAAATCATACGATATATCGTATGATTTATAAGACAAGGCATCATGTTAGAAGTTTTCAAGATGTATACTTGTTCTTAGAACATACTTGATGTCTATCTCGTGTTTGTGTATCGTGATAGAGTGGGTCGGTGAGGAAACCACAAACGAAATGACGGTCACTTCTTACGTAAGTTTGCGATCCTTGATACATTAATATCGCGACCGATTTCGTACGGGACAGGCTGGTATATTTACCCCCGCACAAATGGTGGGCGGGTGGTGAAATGGCAGACACGATCGACTTAAGATCGATTGCCGTAAGGCATGAGGGTTCAAGTCCCTCCCCGCCCACCATTTGTGCGGGGGCGCACCCGACTTAAGATCGGATTCCGTAAGGAGTGAGAGTTCGAGTCTCTCCCCCCGGCGCAGAGAGAACAATGCATATCAAACAACCCTATTGTCCAGATTGCGGACCCGCGCAAACCAACCATTTGGTTGCACGTATAAACGCGGCTTCAAACTTATTTATTTCCCTGCCGCTTGAAAAAGCTACGATAGGAGTATCAAAAAAGCTGCCGCCATGGCTGTTTCAATTCGTTTTCGAGACAATCCCCGCTTTTTTACTTCGCACCTCCTCTAAACTCCACATCGGACGGATGGAGAAAAAACCCCAAAAAGGCGACAGCGATCGATCTAGGTGTCTGTGGGAAGAAGCTATTCGGCGAGGTATCGTGATGGAAGAATTTTGCATAGCCGGCAACACTCCGGGGATATTCATAGCGTCATGGAACGGAGAGAGTATCTGCTTCCAGGATGTCCCCAGACCGCGAGAACCGGGTTCCCAATCGCTCGCCTGGATGGATAACAAAAAGATCATGCGAGAACATTTTGCCACCGCAGGCATTCCCATAGCTACAGGGGGTGTGGCTCGAACATGGAAAGACGCTCAGAGACTCTTTGGCACTCTTCGCAAACCGTTGATCACCAAACCTCACGAAGGGTCGCGAAGCCGCCACACGACCATACACATAGAGACACTGGGAGCGTTCAAAATTGGTTTTGAAAAAGCAAAAAAGCTTTCCGCATGGGTAATCGTGGAAGAAGAGCTGAGAGGAATGGTATACCGTGGCAGTGTAATCGGAGGAAAGACCGTCGCGGTCATCTGTAGAGAACCACCGCATGCGATCGGTGATGGACGCACAACTATCCGCGATCTTGTGGCCAAGGAAAATTCCCGCCCTGAACGCCAGGGTCCGATATTCCATACGATAGAACTAGGAAAAGAAGCCGAGGAAGAGCTAAAACGTCAGGGGCTTTCGCTCCAGAGTATTCCCGAAAAAGGCCGTTTCGTCAGCCTCAACCAAAAAGTCGGGCGCGGCGTAGGCGCAAGTATGAGCGACGTCACTGACGACATCCATCCTGACAACAGAAAACTTTTGGAGGATGCCGCAGCGGAGCTTAATGACCCTGTCGTGGGCATTGATTTCATTATCGGTGACATCAAGGTGTCATGGAAAGAGCAGGACCGCTCCGGCATCATCGAATGCAACAGCCTTCCGTTCATCGACCTCCACCATTACCCCCTAAGCGGCAAACCCCGCAACGTCGCGGGTGCCGTCTGGGATATTATCTTTCCTGGATCTTGATCTTTCGGAGATCAGAAACCCAACCCCTCAAATAGCGCATAAAATATTCCTTCCGTTCTTCCAGACCGACTTCGGCGAAGTGGTGAATCGGATGAGACTCCGGCGTTTTCTCGTAATGTCCCCGCACCTCGCCATCCCTAAATAAGCGGATATGGTATTGAAAACTACCATCCTGGAGACGTAATCCGCAATACTCATTTTCATCAATCCAAGCGATAAAGTGGTTACCGAATCCTTCGCGAATGAGGTGGTCTTTTAACTCTTCAAGTTTCTTCTCGGGAATAAGCCAACCCAAAAAATACCTCTGTCTCCCCTGTTCATGCCAAATAATGCGAAACCTCAACAGAGTGTCGCGTATCCATGGGAAGATAAAAGAAACAAAACGCCAAAATATCATTCTACTTTTCTCAAACCGTTCCATCCCGTTAGAGATATGTAGCACCCCACCTTATGTCAGGTGAGCCGCTTGTGTTAGTTAGTAATGGCACGTAAGATGGTTTGATTGTCTTTTACTAAGGGTACTTCCGTTGCTAGTTCGTATAATGAGACACCTACTCTATAGAACTCTTGCTCTCAAATCCTTGTCAGACATTCAAAACACTTGCAATCTCTAACGGGATTCATCCTGTCTGCTATAGGAATTATTCTAGCACCATTGTCTTAGAGCATTCAACCTGCGCTACCCACAGGGAAAGAACTCCTAGAACTGGGCTGAAATGACCGCTGGTAGAACCTTTTTTTCGATTTGCACGAAGGGGATTTATTGGATACTATCTTTTTACAAAGCAAGAGACTGCTCATAGCTGTTTTGGTAGGTCGAAAGCCAAGACGCTATCAGTCGTTCACGTTAGTTTGGAAATGATATATCCGCCCATCGCTGTTTGGGTAGATCGATGGCTTAGATTAGGAAGGTGCTTCTGTCGGTTTGAAAAAATAAATAACATCCGCCCATAGCTCAGCTGGTAGAGCAGCTCCCTCTTAAGGAGAAGGTCGCAGGTTCGATCCCTGCTGGGCGGACACGGAGCGAAGCGTAGTGTCCCGCCCAGAACGAGTGAACGGCTTCACTCGTGTCAGGGATCGAAAGGGTTGTTGGGTTCCCGCGAAGCGGGATACAACCACCCGCGACGGTAGTCGAGAGTCCTGCTGGGCGGACACGGAGCAGGGCGGAGATTTTGCCGAGCGAAAACCCAATGAGTGGACAGATTCTGTAAGAATCGCGAGTACTTAGCCGATGAGCGCTAGATTACGACAGAAATACTCGAAAAACGGACTATGGATACTATAAAGAAAAAGTGGCACGCGTTCGTAGAACGAGGAGCAATCGCTGATAGCTCGTTATGGCTCGCAGAACGGATCACCAAAGAGGTTCCCTTTCACCCCGGTGCGGTCGTGATCGAGCTCGGTGCAGGAAAAGGCATCTTCACTGGATTCATTTTAAAGAAAATGCATCCTTCAGGCAGATTGCTTGTCATTGAAAGCAACAAAAAGCTCGCTCAAAAACTCACGGAACGATTTCACGATGCTCGCGTGCATGTGATCTCCGGAGATGCCATGCTTCTCTCCAAACACCTAGAGGGAGTGGGCCTTGCTCAGGTGGATCATGTGATCTCGGGACTCCCTATCGGAAATTTCTCGTCACCGAAAGTAGAGAAAATCCTCAGAGAGATAGAAGCATGTCTAAAACCCGCGGGACGGTATGCACAATTCCAGTATTTTCTAGCGAGCTATCCCCGCATCAAAAAAGTATTCCAGGAGATCTCTATACAATTCGAGCCAAGGAATATCCCTCCCGCCTTCGTCATCACCAGTAGAAAGGCGTCGCAACGATTGTGAGCAACGAGACTTTGCTATAAGCTTAGTGGCACGGGCAGGTGGTGCAACGGTGGCAAGCAGGCAGATTTACCCCGTCCAAAGTGCTGGGGTGGTGGAATGGCAGACACGTTAGCCTTAGGAGCTAATGCCGCAAGGCGTGGGAGTTCAAGTCTCCCCCCCAGCACCAAAACAGAACTTAACGGCTTTTTCAAAGCCAGAAGGTGGGACGCGCTTCGCGCGTCCCACTGATTTCCCCCCATTTTTCCAAACGAATTCGGGCCCATATTGCACAAGAAACGTGAAGCGGGTGATATTCTGATGATACACCCAAGTACCTATCTCGGGATCTATTTTAAAGTTGTTAATACTTCCGAGTAATGCAAGACGTAATATAATTGTATACTATACCAATCGAAAGAAATTAATTACGCCCACTACTTACCAGAAATGCTTCATTCAATCCGTGCGTTTCTATCAAAACTCCGAGTAGAAGAGTTTTTTGCTATATGCATATCTACCTTGGCTTCTATCGCACTGCTCTTTATCGATCCACACCTCTTATTTTCCCCGCTTTTCGTCTTAAAGCTTATGGTTCGTTACTTCACTTTTGGAGATCCTCTCTACACTCTTTTTTTCGTATTCATATGGGCAATAGTCATTTGGTATATCTACATAGCCCTGGGGAAACTTGTAAGCAACCTGATTGAAAGAAAATCAGTCAATAAAAAAGAGACCCTTACGATAGTGTCGCATTCTCTCCCTTACGTACGACTCCTTATACCAGTAGTCATCGCCTCAATACCTGTCTATGCATTATTCCTATCTGCAAGCTACTTCCTTCGAAACGCAGGTCACGATTTAACTCTCCTGCACTGGGACTATACGATCTTTTCCACCTCGCCCTTTCTCACTCTTCCCTCGTTAGGCCTCAGTACATTCATTGAAGAAACGCTATTCTACTCTTATATTTCCCTGGGTTTTGTTGTAAGCGGCTCATTAATCCTCTTTGTGCTACTGAAAAAAATCATCCTAGTAAGAAAACAAATTTTTTCATTCCTTCTCTCTTTATTGTTATCTGCTCCATTTTTCTACTTTTACTCATGCCAAGATCCAGGTAATTTCTTCCTGCGGAACCTAAGAAACAACCGCTTTCCTGTCGAAATACAAAATCTCTTGCAAAACTACCGCCCATCGCCTTTTACTGCAGACAAAATCTCGGTGATGGCTGAATCAGAGACTTTCTCACCAGAGAATTCTGTCCCAATAACTTGTTTTCCGAGCGCACATGCCATTTGGGGCGCTCTCTCGGTATACTATCTAGCGATATGGTCCCCATTGACGCTCATCGTGAGCGTCCCCTGGATCATGCTCATGCTCACAGCAGGTCTCTACTTCGCTCAACATTATCTGGTTGACTATCTCGCGGCAATTCCAATCACGGTCCTTTGCATAGTAGCTACCAATGAGATCTTCCGTGCCAAATTCTTTAAAAGAAAGGCGGAGGGCAATTCCTGAAGATGTGGAGCCGTACATGCTAAAGTAATACCTCTATCAACCAATGCCAAGATTAAATCCTCTCGAAAACCGCGACCGCGCACAATCAGAAGATATAGGAAGGATACACCTTGTGCTTTGTATCCCCGCGTATAACGAAGAAAGAATAATCTCTGACACGATCAGTCACATTTCAACAGTACTCAACCAGAGAGCTGGTTTGACGTGGTCTATCATTGTTTCAGAGAATGGTTCAACGGACAAAACAGTGAGCGAGGTATCGGATATGCATATCCCTAATGTTGAAATCGTAAAAACCAATTACAGAGGCAAAGGGAAAGCCATTCGTCAAGGACTCAGTGCGAGATCAGCGGATCTTTGGGGGTTTACCGATGCAGATCTCTCTGTTGAGCCAACGGCTATCAACAACATGTTGGACATCATCTCAACAACAAAAGTAAACGTGGTAGTGGGCTCAAGAATGCACCCTGAAACTAAAAGCGATCGCGGCATAGTGAGGGTTTGGAGCTCAATTATCTTTGACACACTCGCCCATTTTATCACCGGTGTCAGTTATCGTGATATACAATGTCCTCTAAAAATCATGGATAGGAAGGGCTTAGAACAGCTCCTCTCTTGTGTTGAAGAGGGGTGGTTCATCGACCTAGAATTCATCCTCCGTTGCGAGAAGAATAAAT
>DATDXL010000066.1:0-21502 GCA_036517235.1 Minisyncoccota bacterium | reverse complement strand
GTCTACTCCTTGCTTGCGTATGTGCTGCGCTAGCGGGTTGAGTTGAAGAAGAAAGAAGACTTTTGCAGAAACCGCAGAAGACTGCGGGTGTTTTGGGTGGGTGAGAAAAGAGAGGGTGGAGGGGTTTCGTAATTCACAGTATGTAGTAAGCTTGCCCTTTTTCCCCTAGCCTGCTATACTGGGTGCCAATGCAATCGTTACTCCCATTTTTGCCCTACGTGCAAATCGTATTGTCGGTTCTCCTGATTACCGCGATTTTGCTACAACGCTCGTCTGCCGGCCTCGGCGGCGCATTCGGCGAGAGCAGCAATTTCAGCTCATTTTTCCATGCTCGCCGCGGCGCGGAACGTTTTCTTTTCAATGGAACTATTACTCTCGGGGTTTTGTTCGCCCTCACCGCTCTCGTCACTCTGTTGGTGGGCTAACGGCTTCCCTCTCTCCTTTTTTGTAAACCAATCGTCAGTTTTTTCTGAAAACCATTTGTGGTTACCGAGCAATTAAAACAAATAACGTCTAAAAAATATCGCCTCGCAATCCTCGAAAAGGGGGCCCGGGCGCTTGCTGCTTTCTCTCTAACCGAGCGCCTGGTTTTTTTTGCGCTCGCCCTTGTCTTCGCGGTCTCGACCTTCATCCTCGTCGTTGACCTGAGCCGCGAACTGACCGTGCCCGTACCAGCACAGGGTGGTTCGGTAACCGAAGGCATTATCGGGATTCCCCGTTTCATCAATCCCCTGCTCGCCATCTCAGATGCAGACCGTGATATCACGACATTGGTATACTCGGGACTCATGAAGGTCGCGGATGACGGAGCATTGGTCCCTGATCTCGCGGAGCGCGTCGACATCTCGCCCAAAGGCGATAGCTACACGTTCTACCTCCGACCCGACGCGAGGTTCCACGATGCAAAGCCTATTACGGCAGACGATATCGTATTTACGATAAAGAAAGCACAGGACCCGAACCTCAAGAGCCCGAAGCGCGCGAGCTGGGAAGGGGTAACTCCCGAGAAAATAGATGAGAGAACAGTCCGCCTAACCCTAAAGCAGCCTTATCCTCCCTTCCTTGAGAATGCCACGCTTGGCATCCTTCCTATGCATATCTGGGGCAACGTCGACACCGAGCAGTTCACCTTCAGCCAATACAACATAGAGCCCATCGGATCGGGACCGTACCGTATCAAGAGCATCAAACGCTCAGGCGGAGGAATTCCCCTTTCCTATACTCTTGTCCCCTTCAAAGACTACGTTTTAGGAGAAGCGTACATACAAGCGATCACTCTTAAATTCTATCCGAGCGAAGAAAGCCTCATCGACGGCTACGAAAAGCGCGAGGTGCAAAGCCTTAACAGCATCTCTCCTCATAGCGCACTGGCCCTAAGCGCTCTTGGAAACCATGTGGTGAGCGTTCCACTTCCGAGGGTCTTTGCGGTCTTTTTCAACCAAAACGATGTCCCTGCATTCACCCAGAGCGAAGTGCGCAAGGTCCTGAGCACTGCCATCGATCGAAAACGCATCGTCGACGAAGTGCTCTACGGCTACGGAGTTCCCATCACGGGACCTCTCCCAGAAACGCTCTTCGGAAAACTCGCTTCGAGCACGGAAGATTCAGACCTTGACTGGGACACGGTAGCGTCCACCTCACGGAAACTCCTTGAACGTAATGGCTGGAAACCAGCGAATGCCGACGGCGTCCTCGAAAAAACCGTCAAGAAAGAGAAGGTTCGCTTGGAGTTCAGTATCGCAACGGCGAACACTCTAGAGCTAAAGGCGGCCGCGAAGATCATCAAAGAGAACTGGGAAAGCCTCGGCGCCAAAGTGACCCTCGCCTTTTTTGACGCTAGCGATCTCAACCAAAACGTCATCAGGCCTCGAGAGTACGATGCCCTCTTCTTTGGAGAGATCGTCGGCCGAGATCTCGATCTTTTCGCCTTTTGGCATTCCTCGCAGCGCAATGACCCAGGCCTCAACATCGCGCTGTACACGAATATCAAAACAGATAAGCTCCTTGAATCAGCCCGAGGTCTCTCTTCTCGAGAAGCGAGGATCGAGAAATACAAGGAGTTCGCGACCGAACTCGAACATGATGCGCCGGCCGCCTTCGTCTATTCGCCAGACTTCATCTATATCGTTCCCTCGGAATTGCAAGGCATCGACTTGCGCGCCGTAACCATACCCTCAGACAGATTCCTCAACAGCAACCGCTGGTATGTGGAGACTGATCGCGTCTGGAAATGGTTCACCTCGTCAGTAGAATCTCGGGTCGCGCCTTCAGCGCAAGGCTAGTAGAGAGATAAAAGAAAAATCACTATACGCCCCATGCCGTTTCGCCTAAAAAATGAGAGCATGCCAACCCGAGATTTCACTGCGGGGTTCACCCGCCAAAATTTTCTAACAGACAATAAGTAATCACTTAGAGAGCATTTACATCAATGTTGCTCAAGTTCAGGGAAAATCACACAGTGGAAAATTAAGGCGGGCCTCTATTAAAAACTTAGTAACACTCATACGTATGCAGGACAAAGAACAAAAGAACAGCGCCTCTGGCGCGCAATCGACCGAGCGACGGAAACCCTACCACGCCCGTCTCTCTAAATTCGAGAAACCCTACCAACCCGCGAGAAACCAGGGCCAAAGGAAAGTGCGACGCTCGCAACCGCATCACCCCCCTCATCACGCACCACTGCAAAGACAGCATAATAAACAAAGCGGCGTCAAAATACCCTTGGTGGGAAATGCTATCCGCATCATCCCCCTCGGAGGCGTAGAAGAAATCGGAAAGAATATGACCGCGATCGAGATCGGCGGTGACATCATCGTCATTGACGCAGGTCTGCAGTTCAAGGAAGAGAGCACGCCCGGGATCGATTACATACTCCCCAACACGCGGTACCTTGAGGAGAACAAATCCCGCGTGCGAGCGCTCATCGTCACCCACGGCCACCTCGACCACACAGGCGCTATCCCCTACCTTATGGAGAAAATCGGCAACCCGCCCCTCTACTCCCGACTTCTAACGACTGTCATGATACGAAAGCGTCAGGAAGAGTTTCCCTCTGCTCCTCCTCTCGACATCAAAGTCGTCGAGAAGGGCTCGGTGGTGACGCTCGGAAAGATAAAAATCCGTTTCTTCTCGGTTAGTCACACCATTCCCGATTCCATGGGCATCATCCTAGAGACGCCTTATGGATGGATCGTGCATACCGGAGACCTGAAGCTCGACCACGACAATGGCATACCCACGGAAAACGAGAAAAAAGAGTATTCTATCTTCAAGAATCAAAAGGTGCTCCTCTTGATGGCCGACTCCACCAACGCCGACGTTCCTGGATTCTCGACTCCCGAACGCGTTGTCCAGAAGAACATCGAGGAAATCATCAAAAATTCGAGAGGGCGTCTCATCATCGGAACCTTCTCTTCCCTCCTGGAACGAATCATGAAAATAGTAGAGTTCTCTGAGAAATATGGGAAAAAAGTGGTCATCGAGGGACGCAGTATGAAATCGAACATCGAGATCATCAAGCAACTCGGGATGTTGAAAACGAAAGAAGAGACCCTCATCAGCGTCGAAGCGATGGATGACTACCCTCCTGACAAGATCGTCATGATTGCAACGGGTGCACAGGGAGACGAATTCGCGGCACTCATGCGTATGGCGAACAAAACGCATAAGCACGTAAAAATAACCAAGCGCGATACGATCATCCTCTCCTCATCCGTCGTACCCGGAAACGAGCGAGCGGTACAGAAACTGAAAGACAGTCTCTCCCGGCAGGGCGCCAAGATCCTGCACTACAAGATCGCAGACATACATTCGTCGGGACACGCGAACCGAGACGAAACGGCGTGGATCCATCAGGCCATCAACCCGAAGTTCTTTATACCGGTCCACGGTTACCACTACATGCTTCGCGTACATGCCGATATCGAGATGGCACGGGGTACGCCGGAAAAAAATATCATTATCCCGGACAATGGCTCTATCATCGAGATACGCGACAATGGAGAGAGGATACTTACGCTCAAAGAAAAAGCACCGTCCGGACTCGTGCTGGTTGACGGTTTCTCAGTCGGCGACGTGCAGGAAGTAGTCATTCGCGACCGGCAAATGCTCGCGCAGGACGGTATGTTCGTCATCATCGCGAACGTCTCTATCGCTACCGGCAAGCTCCGAAAATCTCCAGACATCATATCCCGCGGCTTCGTCTACCTCCGCGAATCGCAAGAGCTCTTAAGCCAAGCGCGCCTCATCATCAAAAAGACCATCGAAGATATCACCGTCGGTTTGCGACCGATAGACTTCGAGTACGTCAAAGACCACGTTACCGACAATGTGAGCCGCTTCCTTCTACAGAAGACCGCCAAGCGCCCCATCGTGATTCCTGTTATCATTGGTGCGTAAACGTATACTTATGAAAGCTCTCAAGATCAGCCTTAGAGCGACACGTTCGGTCAAGACATCCTACGTGCTTGGATTTCTTTTGGGCCTCCATATGGCGCTCCCCGCGTATATCCACTCGACCTTCCTGAGCCAATTCCTCCCAGAGGGACTTGTCGGTGTCATCTTCTCTCTCGCCTCCATGGTTACCATCATCACGTTCGCCTATCTACCGAGACTCCTGCGTAAGATAGGGAACTTCAAAGCTACCTTGATCTTCCTTGCGCTTTCAGGCGGTAGCGCGGCAAGTCTTGCTCTCTCAGACCTTGCGCCTGCGCTCATCATGGCGTTTATCGTGAGTTACACCTCCGTAGTGGTGCTGACTTTCAACCATGATCTGTTCTTGGAACATTCGTCCGCCGACCGCGTCACGGGAGAGATCCGCGGGACCTACCTTTTCTTCATAAACATCGCGTGGGTCCTTGCCCAGGTAGGGGCCTCGTATATTCTCGTGGACTCGCAGTATCGCCTCTTATTCCTCTTGACCTCGCTCATCACGCTACCGATGGCCTACATCGCGATGAGAGCGTTTGAAAACTTTAAGGACCGGAAGTACGAGAGCATTCCCCTCGTCAAGCTTGAACGGGCGATTCTCAAACATCGCGGCGTGGCTAGCGCCTATGCTCTGAATTTCCTCCTCCAGTTTTTCTTTTCATGGATGATCATCTACACACCTCTCTACCTCCACAACCACATTGGGTTTTCGTGGAGCCAGACAACGCTAATGTTCGCCATCATGCTCGTACCTTTCGTCCTCTTGGAGCGCCCCTTAGGAAAGCTCGCCGACCGTCTACTGGGTGAAAAGGAGCTTTTGTTCACCGGCTTTGTCATCATGGCGCTCTCTACAGCCGCGATGACATTCCTCAGCGCCCAAAACATCGTGGTCTGGACTCTCCTTCTTTTCATGAGCAGAGTCGGCGCGAGCATGGTAGAGGTCATGAGCGAGACCTACTTTTTCAAGAAAGTGAGCGACCGCGATGCGACCCTCATCGGGCTCTTTCGAACCACGCGGCCGTGGGCGTACGTAGTCGCGCCTCTCATCGCAAGCATGCTCCTCCTCGTCGTCGGCCTAGAGCATCTTTTCATCGTGCTTGGCATCATCATGCTCTTTGGAGCCACGGTCTCTCTTTTCATCGAAGACACTCTTTAAAAAAGCTTAGGGCTGATAGCTTAATGCTTAGAGCTTCCAAAAAAATAACCTCTGATTCTACCTTGGAAGAATCAGAGGTTATTTTTGTTTCTGTCTATTCCTAAAGCCCTAAGCTCAAAGCGTTAAGCGCCAAGCTCTCGTCTAAAGAACGTCTTCGTCATCCATGCTCTCGATATCTGGCTCGTCAGACGTAACAGCGATACCCTTATGAATACCGTCATCGCAATCACATTCGGAGAGCGGCTGCCCTTCCTTGCTGCACCCTTCGGTTTCACAGACTTTGGGCTTCTCCGATTCTCCGGCGCAATCTCCGGTGCATACGTAATGCTGCATAGAGAAATTAACTTAGAAAACTGATAATTTAATTTCTTCACTAGTATATAAACAATTGTTTTTGTTTCAACTGTGGATAAGTTTACACTCGCATATCCCTTTTGGAAACACGAAAATTCCCTGCTGGGAATTTTCTCTGTCCGGCGCCGGTCGCGCCTCCCAAGGTTTCCAAAAGGGATATACTCGCTCTTGAGTTTAGAGAATGGGGCGCAAGGCTTTCTCGCGACCAATCTCGCTCTTGAGTTTGGGGAAAAAATCCAGAGGTTGCCACCCTAACTTACTGAGTGTTTGGGATACAGAAGATGAGAAAAAGAACCGGTTAATTTCTTATCAAGTTCACAGTTGATAACGCTGGTTTGAGTAAACCAAGTTGTTTCATTTGCAAATTGGCAGCAGTGGTATTACTCGAACATGCCCCTGGGTATCCCAAGTATCCTAAAGGGTGGACTTGATATTTATAACTGAGGTATGTTGGATTATCTACGACCTCAAACGGGTCATCATAAAAATAGTAATAAGCACCCATCTTGTATGGGCTGTATGGGTGATAGCCACATCCATTACTACAACTCAAATCATATTCCCGAGGTCCATTTAGAAGCAAGAAACCTGTCATCTTTTCCATGTCTTGACCACTACTTCTCGGGTATCTAACTATCACGCCTAACGACGTATCCTTTGCAGAACAACCAGAAAAGGCAGCTAATGAATTCGACGAAAATCCAATTACAGTTCTAGTCGAATCATTTTGTATTACCGTATAGACAAGATCGTTCAAGTCGGATGGCAATTTAAATTTTACCTTTATTTCAGGAATCTCAAAATTACTTCCAGAATATGAATTAGCATATTTATCTATCGTCTGCTGTTGTTCCGTGAAGTACTGAGCAAGTTCTCCTCTCGATTGAATAAAGTAATATATAGGGGTTACTGCGGTGAAAACTATAACGACTAGTATAGATACAATGAGGATTTTCTTTGAGTAAGGGTCAGTTCGTGACAGTTTAATTTTGGTGCTGAATTCTGGACTTATTTTAATGAGTATTTTTGCAACAATATACAAAACAATGAACCAGCAGATAAATGCAAACAACGGTCCGATAAATTCCATAAGTATACCTGAACCCAGTGCTATACCTTCACTATCATGGAAACCAAAAAGAAGTCCGAAGAGAAGATACATAAGATAAGAAGGCCACGCAAACAACATCGTAAGGAAATAGGATAAAGGGAGAGAAAAGAAAGAGACACCAAGATACAGCAAAGCCAGAATGCTACTGACTGGGGCTATCACGTTCAAATTGAGGCCAGGTTTATAAATCGTGCTATCAGGCACCCGTTCCTGCATTTTTTTTTCATCCCAAGACATGTGCAAATAGTATCATAAAACCGGAAAACAAGTTATCCACCAGCTGGCTACAAAATGCTCCAGAAAAATTTAATTTTTCTCCAACCTGAGATACAAAAAAAACGAACTCTCAACGTTATTCTGATGTTCTTGAGAACATCAGAATAAGCTCTCAAAATATTACACTTTCACTAACCCGAGGTAGAGGAACAGAGGAAATTCTTTGCGGGCACGGTCTTCAGCAGTTTTGCGCGGCCCTCTCTGGCTTTCTTTATGCGAAACCCATTCCTCAAGACGTTCTATGACAAAACCGCGCTTCGCGCTTGCCTTGCTGTAGAGCTGAAGCGGCCGGTGAAAAGAGACTGTTTTCGGGCTTTTCTTTTCTCCGGGATGCATCAGTATCTCTGTTTCCGATTCCGAGAGATATCCGTCTACCCTCCTATACTGAACTCCTCCTTTCTCGCTTGCCCCGTAGCGCATTTTGGCGCCAGATTCTCTCTGTGTGGAGATTCGCTCCACAGCGCCAAAATCTGCTTTGGGGTCAAACCCCCACGATGATCCTTTGGGGATGCGGAATGCAGGATGGTTGAGGACAACATGGAACTTCCCTCCCTTCTTGAGTACGCTTGCGGCCTGTGCGAATACCGCATTGATATCGCGTATGTTCTGAAGCGCGAGAATACAAATAATAGCGTCAAAGGGTTCTTGCTTAATCTCTTTCGGCAGGAGTTCAGCTGAACCGACAACGCATATAACCTTTGCACCCAAATACTGCTTAGCTTTAGCAATAAGCTCCGGAGAGATATCAATGGCGGTAACCTGTGCTCCCGCTTTTGACAATGCCTCGGAGAAAAAACCCTGCCCGGCGGCAAGGTCTAAGATTTTTTTTCCCCGCACTTCTCCCACAAGCCGCGTAAGGTTCGGCAAAATGACGTTTTGCTGGTAGCTGTCTTTATCGGCAAGCAGCTCATCGTACCAATCCGCGACGCTGTTCCATGAAGTATCTTTTCCCATGGGATCACTATACGAAAATTCTTACCTCTCCTCAAGTACACCCACTCTTATGAGTCTATTCTAGAATTCTATAGAATAGTAGAATTGAATCATTCAGGAATCTGAATCGAACCCCGACGTACTTCCGTAAAATCTCCTCTCTTGTACCGTACAAGGGTTGAAGGTTCTCCGCCGCGCTCACCACCATCAACGTAAAAATCAACGGTATCGCCAAAATAGGATTCTGCTTCAGTGATGTCTCTTGCCGGCGGTTTGCCTTCAGGATTCGCGCTCGGCGCAACGAGAGGGCCGGATTTTTCAAGAAACGTCTTCAATGTCTCATCTTCAGGAAGTCGGAACGAGAGCGTTTTTGTGCCGCGGTGAAGGTAGGTAAATTTTTCATCAGGGCAATCAAGAATCACACTGACTGCCCCTGGCCATACCCGGGCGAGAGCGTCCTGGAGTTTCTCATCGGAAATGATGCCAAACTGCGCGAGTTCTGTTATAGCGCTGATGAGTATGATGCAGGGCTTGCGCCTATCGCGTCCGCGGACCGCGTACAATCTCTCCACCGATGCAGGCACGAGAGCCGAAACGACGATGCCATAAATAGTGTCCGTGGGTATAACACCGATAGCTCCGCCCGAAATAAGCGAAGCTACAGTGGAAATATCCTTAAGGAATGAGTACAACGGGGATTTCGATCTGTGCATCATGTTCAGGAAGACCTGAGGGATTATCTTTCTTCAAAACAAGGGTGGCTTTTATTGTTGTGGTCGGTTTTGCAAATGAAAGTTCAAGCAAGAAGGGAACTAACTCGGTGGTCATCCATTCGCCCTGTGCCTGTGCCGGTGCTTGTGCAAGGACAATCCCCCTTTCATCACGCAGCTCTACTGGGAACGATGCTTCAAAATACCAGTTTCCGCGCGCACGACCGGAAATATATATAGGACTGGTAACACCCTGATTCACCGTCGGAGTATCTAGAAAAATCAAGTCCGTAATACTTGCCGAAGAGGGGCCGATGGGCTCCGTGAAATTCTCGCCACCAGGAGTGCGACACTGCCTAGGATAGCTCTCCATAACAGGATTCCCTGCCGCAACGCACTTTTCAAAGCTTGTGATGGCGGCTTTTCCCGACTCTTCGTAGAGGGCGTGTCCATACCAACCGATAATGATTCCTATCACTACCATCAAAAAACGAATGAGGGTTTTCATCCCGTTAGTGAAAAATGGCATTGTTCTTCTAAAAAAGAACGAGCCACTCTATTAAGAATATTCTTATATAATTTGACGCCCATAGTATCTTCCATTACGTTACCTACTTCTTTGATGCCATTTTCTACTACGGGATTCATGGCTTTATTATTACCGTATTACCAACACATGGCCATATTGACAAATTGAAGAAAATGGATACAATTGTCTGTGGAATCTCTGTAAGACCGACAGGGTTAATAGTTCATGCAATCGGTTCCTCATGTGATGTGGAGGTTGCTGCCGCCACACTTACAAGATTCACGCCTGGCGATCTTTGGCCAGGCGTTTTTTATTCTTACCGCAGAATACCCCGCCAGCTCTGCTACGGGGATATGGACGAGCGGATTTTATTGGCAACATAGAGCGAGATAAATACCAATATTTTGCTTCTTGTATTTCCGAGCCAAGGAGCCAACAAAGGGGTTACTACCCTTTATTGACGAGTGAATGGGAAAGCACCTACTTCTTTTCTACTTTCAATCCCAACTCCTTCAATCGTTTTTCCTCAAGTTCCGATGGTGCATGCATCATAAGATCTCGTCCCTCGCCAGTCTTTGCGAACGCAATGACCTCGCGGATGTTCGGTTCGTTCTGCAGGATCATGACGATACGGTCGATGCCCGGCGCAAAACCACCGTGGGGAGGTGTACCGTAGGTAAACGCTTCAAGCATGTGGCCGAACTTCGCCACCTGCTCCTCTTTGCCAATACCTAAAAGCTCAAACACTCGCTGCTGGACATCTGACTTGTGGATACGGATACTGCCCGACGAGAGTTCAAACCCATTCAACACCAAATCATACGAGTTTGCTCGAATTGAAAAAATATCCTCCCCTTTCATGAATTTCTCCATATCTTCTTCTTTGATAGAGCAGAACGGGTGATGCGCGGCAGCTACATTACCCTCTTTGTCTCTCTCGAACATAGGAAAATCAACAACCCACGCAAAAGCCAGTTCATTGGGATCATTCTTGTCCTTGCGCAAGTCAGGTTTGTCTGACTGGTATTTTTCCATCGATTCCCGATACGTAAGTCGAGGAAACGGAGCGCTCGAGATTTTTTTATGCGGGTAGACTTCCCTGATAAGGTTAATGAGCATTGCTTCCGTATAACGCAAAACATCTTCTTGTGTGACGAATGACATCTCAAAATCAAGCTGAGTGAATTCAGGCTGTCTATCGCCGCGAGTATCTTCGTCACGGAAACAGCGCGCAATCTGGAAATATTTTTCAAAACCTGCGACCATCGAGAGTTGTTTGAACTGCTGCGGCGATTGCGGCAAGACATAGAACTTGCCTCTCTCGACACGTGAAGGCACGACATACTCTCGCGCGCCTTCAGGCGTTCCCCTCATCAAGATCGGCGTCTCTATCTCCACGAACCCGTTCTTATGCATGTAGTCTCGGAAAAAGGTGATGACCTTGTCGCGTATGCGGATATTTGCCTGCATCCGAGGTCTGCGCAAATCAAGGTAGCGGTACGTGAGACGCGACTCTTCTCCGATCTCTTTTCCGTCACTTCGCACGTCGAACGGTGGCGTCTGAGCTTCGTTGAGTACCTCAATCGCAAGAATTTCAATTTCAACAGTACCATTCGGCTCGTCTGTATTAATCATTTTCTCTGGACGCTGATTCACTTTTCCTGTAACAGAGAGTACCCACTCCGAACGAAGCGTCCCAGCTACCTCATGCGCCTCTGTGTGGTTAGGAAGCGCTACCATCTGCACCTTTCCCGAAGCGTCGCGCAAGTCAATGAAAATAAGCTTACCGTGGTCGCGGCGCACATCTACCCAGCCGGCAATAGTTACTTCTTTGCCGACAAAATCCTTTAAATCCCCGATGTAAGTCCTTTTCATCCCGTTAGAAATTATATGGTTATGAACTTGTTTAAAACGTAAAACTTTCCCTTGCTCGTTTATTTCTATCTTGAACCCGCCATACTACGGTCGTCTGAGGACGACCTATTTCTAACGGGATGCATGGCTTAAACTATAGCATATCGGAGAAATATTCGTACTCCCAAAACACCTGTTTTAATGAATTACTTTTCGAAAATACTCTATCGTCTTAGGCAATCCCTCATCGAGGGACACTCTTGGAGTCCAGCCAAGTGCGCTCTTTGCCAAAGAGATGTCGGGACAGCGCTGTCGTGGATCATCTTGCGGAAGTGGCTTATAAACAATCTCACTCTTTGAGCCAAGTAATGCGAGTACTTTCTCGGCCAGCTCTTTTATAGTGAATTCGTCGGGATTACCAATATTTACCGGACCAACGATATTCTCTGTATTCATGAGCTTTACAACCCCCTCAAGTAAATCCGAAATATATTGAAAACTACGGGTCTGATTTCCCTCACCGTAAATCGTGATGGGTTCCCCCTTTAGGGCCTGGGTAATGAAATTGGATACGACGCGTCCATCATCCACGGCCATGCGTGGGCCATAAGTATTAAAAATACGGATTATGCGAATGTCTACCCCGTACTGCTGTTTGTAGTCCATAAATATAGTCTCCGCCGCGCGTTTCCCTTCGTCGTAGCAGGCGCGAGGACTCAAGGTATTGACATTACCTCGATACTCCTCGGTCTGCGGGTGCACATCAGGATCACCGTATATTTCCGAGGTAGACGCCTGAAGAACCCTCGCCTTAGAGCGCCGCGCGAATTCAAGCACATTGATGGCGCCCTCTACATTCGTCCGCATCGTCTTGACGGGATCTTTCTGGTACCACACCGGAGATGCCGGACAAGCAAGGTTATAGATCTGGTCGAACGACTCCGAGAGAGTCAGTGGCTCCACAATATCGCACTCGAGCAAGTGAAAGTGCTTATTGACGAGAAGATGGTCGACATTCTTCTTCGAACTCGAGAAAAAGTTGTCCAAACAGAAAACTTCATGTCCTTGAGAAACAAGTCGTTCGCACAAATTTGAGCCAATAAACCCCGAGCCACCGGTAACTAAAATCTTCATCCCGTTAGAAATTTACGAGTGAATAATCTTGCGCAGTGCGGGTACCGGATAGGTACATCCTGTTACGGGCGAAGCGCTGCGCCATAGAGAGGGAAGGAGCTATTCGCTCCTCGCGCTTCGCATGATACTTGTTTTGTAAATTTCTAACGGGATTCATATTCAGTATTGTATCAGAGAAGAGACTTTAACAACGAATACCTGAATTGCTGCAGTTTGGGCGTGCTCCATTCGCACGGTATGCCGGACACTTTGGGGCTAACTTCATCCGCCTCCAATCTGAGACGATAGCTCTGTCCCGCGACGTTATCGGGATGGTGCCAAAACGCATTGCTCTCAAGTATAGGGTCTGCCCCATCAAGCACAATTACGGAACCCTGACGGTGGCAGTCCTCGATCCAAGCGACCTGGCAACCATCGACTCGCTCACGCATTTACTGAATGTCGAGATCGAAATCGTGATTACGATGCCCGAGAACATCATCTGGGCTCTCCGACGCTGCTATGGTTTCAGCCAGGAAGAAGCCGAGACGGCCGTCAACAACCCCGTTGCGGTTGCCGCGTGAGCACCTTTTCTCCTACTCCTACCCCCGAAGCAAAGCTTTGGGGGGGGTTCATTTAATTAAAACTCACAACTTCTATTCCAGAATTCTCGAGAATACTGGAATAGAATAAACTACCCCCCACCGCAAAGCGGACAAGGTAAGAACGAATGTAGCTATTGAACCATTCGAGCGAATTAGACCATGGCATACATAGTGGCTGTGAAAACCAAAAAGAAAAAGCTCCGGGTATTAGCCGAAGCTTTTGAGTCATGACCATGCACCATACGAACCGTTGCTACTCAACAGAAAATCGCTCTTGAAGACAGTGAGGTACCCCCGCTGGCAGTGGAGACACATTGCCTCAAGATCAGGATTCTCCTGAATCACAACACCTATCACATCCTTCTTACATACTGGGCAAGAAAAGATGAGTGGTTTGGGATCTCCCGGACGGTAAGAAGTAACTGTAGTTTTCATAGAACTGAAAGAACGTGGTTGGCTAAAGCCATTCGGCTCGCCCAAGGAAGGTCTCTCCGAAAATAAATCCCGCCCTTACGGCACAACAAAATTGCGCAGTAAGGGCGGGATTCATTCCTTCGATACTCTCAGGACGAGCCGCGGTGCCACCTCACTTATACCCTATCAAAAAGATAGGGTCTTTCACCGACTCAAAAAGATATCGGTTATCCCATGATTACGGAGGAAGCCGAGTTTCCACTTGCGCAGAAACCACCCTGTCTCTTGGCAAAGCCAGAGACTATCCGGACCCAACCCCCTAATCTGCGGCGCAGACGGGGATCCGGAAAGTTTTGTTGTTATCAACAGTACTACCTATCAGTATATACCAAAACTGCTTCAAAGTCAATACTAAAACGTACTAAAAACCATGGAGTGCGGTTATCTTTATCGTTCTTTCGCATCCATCATCAACTACGCTATAGCGTAGTTGATGATGGATGCCCATTTATACTAGCTAGACAGCGGGCACGTTGATCATAGGCAATTCCACAAAGAATGTGGAACCCTTGCCCATACCTTCTGATTCTACCCAGATCCTCCCTCGGTGAGCTTCTACAATCCCCTTCGCGATGTAGAGCCCGTAGCCGGTGGAGTGCACATTGACCTTCATAGAATCCTTTCCGCGCCCTCCTTCGGTAAAGAGCCGCATCTTGTCCTCTTCCGAGATTCCAACCCCGCTGTCTTTGACCGAGAAAATCGCTTTGCCGTCCTTTGCGGTAAGTCCCACGGTTACCGATCCTTGAGGTGTATATTTTATGGAATTATCTATAAGATTCCTTATGACGTGCTCTCCGAACTGACCCTTGTCGAGATTGACCGTAAACGCCGCTGTGCCAAGCTCCGTTTGGAGCGTAAGCCCTTTCTCAACCGCAGCCGGCCTCAGTTTGATGATTTCTTCTCCGATGAGCTCTCTTAGATCTGTAGGCTTCATCTCATACGTGATCGTGCCTCTCTTGAGGTTAGCTGCTTTGAGGATATCCGTGACCGACGCGACTCCTTTGCGTAGTTCTGCAAGCGCCGTGGTAGCAAGGACTTTGGTCTCCGGTGGGAGCGTGCCAAAATCACCTTCTGCCATCTCCGAGAACGCGTACTCGCCTTTGGTAAGATACCCCTTCACCTCATGCCCGATGAAGTGGATGAGCTTCTCCTGTCGGTCATTCGTCTCCGAGAGATCTTTTGCCAGCTCCTCTATCTTCTCGCGCTGGTGTACTTCGCGAATGACGCTTTTGATAAGGAACCACCCGAAAATGGCAACAAGTACAAAGAGGCTCCCGTTGGTCACCTTTTCCTGAATGTCCTCTCCCAGAAGCATCCGGAGGAACGTAAAGATGCAAAGTGAAAAGACGAAGAGCTGAGTCGTCAGGATCTTGATATCAAAAAGATGATATTTGATAAGTGCATAAGAGCTGAGGATTATAAAAATAAGGATGAAATACGGCCCGAAGTTAACGAGATCTGAATTCCCTAAGAGCGGCAGGATGAGATTGGTGATGCTCCCAAAAACGATCGAGAGGCCGACACCGAGCGAGATGTAATTCACTTGCTGCCGCTCGAGGTGCTCGAACGTGCGATACCCGCGGAAAAGATTGGTTAGAGCAGCAACGATGAGTATCAGAAAATACACCAAAAAGTAACCATAGAGCGGCCCAGGTTCTATGGCCGGTATCCCATTCGGAAGAATGAAAACGTTGGCTATATTGAACCTCGTCGGCACGAAGAATAGAAGGCCGGCGATTGCTATCCAGATGACAATCTGGAACAAGAACGTCGGTTGTTTGGGCTTCGGAAAAAAGAGCGACATCCTATAAAAGAAAAAAGCGATGAAGATAGGCCCGACTAAAGTGAGTTTGCTCCAAACGCTGATGTTGGATAGGTCGGAAGAGATGTCAACGAAGAAGTTCGTCAATATCCAGAAGAAGGCGCTCAAGACAAGGAACGCGAACGTCTCATTGACCTTGTTCTTTTTATCGCTGACATATACATACACCGTGAGCAGAAGCGAGAGCGCCAATGTCATTATAGAAAGCACGTTGTAAATCATAAATTAAACGCGTTTTACAATGTGATAATGCTGCCTATCCAAATGTGTTCGCTCTATCGAACGCGCCTGCTTCACGACTTTGGTGAAATGATGAAGCATCGGGTTGACGTTCCCCGAGTGATCGAATCCTAAAATAGCATGGTGTGGCAGATCATCGATGATGTGCTCGATGAGGGTCAGAGAGTAGTGCTGTCCCCGATGGCGCTCGTCTATAGCAAGTCCCATAAAATAGTAGATATGCCGCTTCTCAAAGGATTCAGGGTAATGGAACTGGAAGTATTCGCTACTGATCCACGGCGTATTCTTGAAATCGTTCGTGATAAGCCCGATACCGATGATGCCTGCGTTCGTATGCACCAGCAGATACTTAGCAACGGTCGTGTCATGAAGCACTTCCATAAAATGCCCACGGTCGAGGCTTTGTCGGCACGGGCTAAGGCGATTCACCTTCTCGAAGGTCTTGTTATAGATCTCCCAAAGCCTCTCCGTCTCATCGTGATCGACGATGCGCTCCCTTTTCATGGCAGTGACCGAATCTTTACGGTGCTCGCCAGCCTTCTTATGGTTTCCTAACCGTTTGAGAATAAGGGAAACAGAAAGGAGAGCGACGCTTGATACCAAGAGATATACCCAGAACGGAAGACCCCTCGAGAAACAGAGAATGTAGACGTACGGCATCAAGCGTCCGAAGAGGTGGATGATGAGACCCCACATAGAGTAGGTGGTCCAATGTAATTGGTTCTTAAGCCTGAAACGGAGCACATCACGAAAATTCAGATGCCGTGTAGTCCCATAGAGGATCAGAAAGTATCCGAAATAAAAAGGGATGTACGAAGAGAGGTAAATGACTAAGAACCAATGAAGACTTATCCCGTAGTGGAGAGCAATGTCATTGCTTACGGCGGAGACGTTAGAAAAAAAACTGCTCATCATATTTTTCTACCAGTTCTCGCTTTTATAAACAGCCGCGACGAGCGCGCAGACAGAAGCCCCACCGCAAGCTATCGAGGCTACCTCTGACGTGATTGCTCCGTATGTATCGGCCCTGTTCTTTGTCATGTCAGTCAGGCTCTGCTCGATTCTCTGTTGTACCTCCGACTCGCTCTCCCCGATGTGTTCCACGAACAATCCTCTTCCACTTCCATCTGTTGCAGTAACCCATCCCAGTCCAGCGCATGCGCGCTTCTCCTCTTTGCTCTGCCGCATCTCCGCGATAACGACATAGAGCTTGTTACCGAATTCGCTCTTTTGTGCCAAATGTTTTCCGAGGGCGATTTCCGAAGCTTCCGGAATAATCGAGGAGAGGTGGATAAGATTGTAATTGGCAATGCCGGCGTCTTGTAGAGCCGCGTCAAAAGCGGACAATTCCGTCTGTCCTTTCCCAATTCCTTTAGTAACTGTAATTCGTCTCATATGAATAATAGATCGTTATAGTTCCCCTAAGGAAATTATAGCAGAAAATAGATATATCCTTCTGCGTACGATTTTGTACATAATAATTCTGAAAATATACATATTCTTTCGGCTTATCTATATACGTATACATTGACAATGTCTAGATAAATGCTAAAATATTGTTAGAATTCACAATTGAATAAACCCCCTTACAGACAAACCACCTATGAAAACATGGACGATACAGGGTTTCCTCGTGCGGCTTTGGGATTACTACAAGCCGTTTCGGTCAGTTATCTTCGTTGTCCTCAGCTTGATACTCATCAAGCAAATCATCGGAACGACGTTTCCTCTTATCTACGGAAAGTCACTCGATGCAATCCTCAAGAAGGAAATCGGGCTTTTTGCCGTCCTCGTCGGCACTTGGTTCTCGCTACGGTTATTCACCATGCTGATGAATAAATCGCGGGAATCCTACGAACTACGGCATCTAGACTTTGTCATCCCGCGCATCATCACAAGAAGAACGCTGGAGAAAATCTTCAGCTTCTCTCTGGGACAGCATGTGAGCGAGAACTCGGGAATCAAACGCTCCGTCATTTCTCGTGGCGAACACGCCATCCGAGGCCTTGCCATGATGATCGTTTACGACGTCATCCCGCTTGCGTTCCAGTCATTGATTCCTCTTGCGTTTCTGGCGTTCATGGCGCCAGAACTCGCGCTCCTGATGAGCATCGGCATTGCCTGCTTTGTCTGGTACACCATCTGGTACAGCAGGAAACTGATGCCGAACTTCAGGAGGATCAACCGCATGGACAACATCGTCTCAAAAGTGAGCGGAGAATTCATCAGCAATGCAGAAGTAGTGCTCACCAATGCCCGCGCCGACAAAGCGGTTTCCGTTACCGACACAAGGTACGGCGAATTCGCGGACGAAAGCAAGACGACGTGGCTCCGGTTCCTCAAGTACTTCTACGCTGGTCAGCTCATCCACATCGCGACGCACTTCGCCGTGATAATGATAAGCGGCTACCTCGCGTACCGTGGCACGTACACATACGGCCTTTTCGTAACCATCATTGGGTGGTCCGGAAGCGCACTCGGAGAATTGGCGAATATCAGCCATATCCAGAGGCACATGGTAACCATGTATACCTCGATTCTTCGGTTCTTCGACCTCATCGACCTGGAACCCGACGTAAAACTCTGCGAGCATCCGGTAAGGCCATTCAGGTACTCCGGACGTATCGAATTTAAAGACGTGATGTTTACGTATCCTTCGCGCAAACAGAAACCGGACTACGATGATGAAGCGGACGATGAAGACGGGGGTACATCTCTGGATTCTTTGGAAAAGGAGAAACACCCCGCGATACGAGGAATCAGCTTCACACTTGAACCCGGGAAGCGTTACGCATTCGTCGGACGCTCCGGCGCTTGCAAGTCCACTATCGTCCATCTCCTCTTACGGTCATTCGACCCGACAAGCGGACATATATTGATTGATGGAGAGGATCTGAAAAACCTTGACTTCAACCATTGGCGACAGCGCGTCGGCGTTGTTCCGCAGGAGGTTACGCTCTTCGACGAGACACTCCGATTCAACATCACGTTCGGCCTCAACGGGGAAGAAAAAAACCTCGGCGACACTCATCTGCACGAAGTCTCGCGACAAGCGCGACTGGATGAGTTCTTCGACCGTCTGGAGAATGGGTTTGAGACTCTCATCGGGGAGCGGGGCATCAAGCTCTCGGGTGGTCAGCGACAGCGCGTCGGCATCGCCCGAGCCCTCATTAAAGGGCCTGATGTGCTTGTCTTCGACGAAGCATGGTCACAGTTGGATACCGAGAATGAGGCATTGATACGCGAATCCATTCGTCACGTCTCAACGGGCAGAACCACCATCATCATCGCGCATCGTCTCGCGACGGTGAAAGATGTTGACAAAGTTCTGGTCTTTGACGAAGGACAGCTCGTAGGTGAAGGAACTCACGATGAGCTTGCTCGTTCAAATACCGTCTACCGCCAACTCATCAAAAAGCAGATGGTAGGAATCCTTCAGTAGTTCTTACACACAAGCCGTTCGCGTTCCGCGAACGGCTTTTTCTTGCTCCAATTTTCAACAGATAACGTGTACAATAGATAAATATGGACGAGGAGAAACAAAAAGAATCCGAAAGGGCTTTTAGCGCGTGGGCGCTCGCGTTTGAATTGGGATGGCAAATAGCGATTCCCCTTGTCCTGTTTGCACTTCTCGGACGATATGCCGATAGATACTTCGACACCTCGCCGTGGCTCCTCGTCGTCGGTGTTGTCATCGCCGCGTTCTCCTCGAGCTATCTCATCTACCGCAAAGTCTCCCGAATCTTAAAGTAAATTTCGATCAGGATTCCTGATTTGACAAGCATGTCGCAAGGTGTAATCTTTGGGCAGATTCTAGTAGACCTATGAATGCAAAAACTCATCCCCTCCCGATACTCCGGCTCCTGAGCCGAAAAACAGCGAATTTGGAAGACTGTTCTTCTGCCCGGAATTGAACAATTGGTTTACCACTAACCGACACGCCCTGCCGAAATACCAGATAAACTGGTTCAAGTCTAGTGAAAACGCCTAAAAAGGCAAGCCCTTGACAGAAAAACCGCCATGAGTATACTCTCTCCCAGAGCTTAACGACTGCAATATCTACCGCCTTGGTCCCCAAGCACGTGCTTTGGGGGTTGGGCCTTGGCGAGTCTGCCCCTGGCAGACAAGATGGCTCCTGCGCAAGTGGGAACCCGGCTTCCTCCGTAACCAAAGGATAACCGATATCCACGTGAGTCGGTAAAAGACTCTGCCTCTTAGCAGAGGATAAGTGAGGTGGCACCGCGGCTCGTCCTGAGAGTATCGAAGGAATGAATCCCGCCCTTACTGCGCAATTTTGTTGCGCCGTAAGGGCGGGATTTTTGTAACCGCAGACAACCACAGAACCTTGAAAGGAACATTATGAGCAAGATCTCTCACACAGACACACTCAACTTACCTCCTTACGGTAAAGCCGAGAACTTGGGCATCCTATCAACAATTCATGAGATTAACGTCCCACGATTCGTTGTACTCCGCCCTAATATATCAGAAGGCGAACAAACAACCATCATTCAGGAATTCTTGCGAACATATCGCAAGGAAACAGTTGCTGTTCGAAGTAGCGCAAGCCATGAAGACTCTGTGAGTGCATCCTTTGCGGGGATGTATGCAACGAAACTTCATGTGACAGCGAACTTGCATGACATACAGGCCGCAGTAGAAGAAGTGCGTGCATCAAGTACTAGCAAAAAAGAAGTGGTATCCCACTATACTGGACATCGAAGCGTGGCGCTTACCGATAACTACATGTCGGTAATCATTCAAGAAATGATCGATGCAGACACAAGCGGGGTAATCTTCTCTCATGATCTTTCGAAGGCCGATGGTTACTATACCGTCTCGGTTTCGAGTGGAGTCGGAGAAACTATCGTTGGCGGAAATGCCAACGGTACACTTATCCGAATCGCCCGTGGGGTAAAACCCTCGGACATCAGAGATGCACAGATTCAGCAACTTGTTATTGCTATGAAGGCTATTGAGCGACAGTTTAGATCTTCAAGCCTCGATGTAGAGTTTGCCTTTCGAAACGGTATACTCTATATCTTGCAGTGTCGCCACATAACCACCGTCCAAACAACATGGGAAGCGACCCACGAGGAAGAACTTCTCAGACATATTGAATCGCTCAATACATCAATCGCATCCCGCTTCCATGGTGATGTGCTTGGTGATATGATCGATATCAATCCTGTCGAGTTACTTGGTGTATCCCCTACGCCTCTCGACATCTCTCTCTTCAAGTATCTGTTCGCTGACAGCATTGTGGAACAGGTACGACGAGATATGGGATACGACCCACTGGATACAGGATTGCTTCGTATCGTGGCTGGGAAACCCTACGCCTCCATGCGCGCAACTGCGTTCAGTTTCCGTCCACTCGGAATCCCCGATCAAGTCTACGAGCGGATGGTGCGTGTCTATCGAGATGCTCTCGCGGAGAATACTTCACTTCAAAACCGCGTGGAATTCGACTTGTATGCCATGAGTTGTGGCGACAAGCTTGAGAAAATTATGCGGAGAGCACATCTAAGCGACGAAGAGATGTGTGCCGTTCGGGACGCATTTCTTCGTATCGATACGGTCTTCTCTAAAGTATCCGCCGAGCAGGCGACAACCTTTGATTCGTTTGCTAGCGATTACGAACAACGCACTGCATTGATAGATGACGCTCCATTGAGCACCATCTTAGAACATGTGGCGCGTGGAACAGAGATGTTCGTTCGTGTCGCACGGCTTGCGTTCTACTGGAAAAACCGTTTTGAGGAACTGCACCGAGATGTGAACCTTAACGAACTCATCGCTGGACACATCCAGTCAATAAATGGCCAGTTGCAATTCGACCTGGTGGCATGTAGAGAAGGTAAAACCTCTCGCGAAGAACTCGAATTGCAACTGGC
>DATDXL010000065.1:0-4179 GCA_036517235.1 Minisyncoccota bacterium | reverse complement strand
CGTTTTTGTGCTCTCACTCGAGATGTTTTTCCCAGAGCTTTCTCCCCATAATACTGCTCTGTTAAAGGGTTTTGATAATAAAGAAAGAACCGAGCAGGGTGCTGCTCGGTTTGCGAGACTAATTTCGCGCGATACGACGAGGGGTGGAATAAAGGTTGAAGTTGTAGATACTTACAATCTGCTTTTGCACCCTTCGTGTCTTTGAAGCACGAGGAGTGATTGTCTTCGGGCACGCTTTTTGTTTCCTCATGTCGAGTTCTTTCCACGCTTTGTTGCCGCGTGCCTTGGACGCATCTGCTTCGATTCTTGCTGGGTTCATTTGTTCCTTTCAGATTGCGGTTGAGGTGAAGAGGTGAAACACCCAGCGGACGATATGGAAACCTCCGATACCGACTGCGGCCGCGAGTATGAGTATGATGATTGCCGCAAGAGGTAAAAAGACCGTCATCGCTTCAGCGTCTCCTTTACGTCCCTCTTCCTCATCCTGGATTTGGTGTAGGTCGTATGGGTGTAGTTCTTCATTCGGTGTGTCTGTTGCCATTTGGGCCTCCAAAGGTTTGTTTATTGCGACGAACGTCTTCATGTAAATTACATTCTTTCTTACGAAGCGTCAAGGTATAGAAGGTAAGAAAAACAGCACCGGTTGCACCGTTGCTGTTCCGACTTTCTACGATGAGAGCTTTCCAACTTCGTCGAGAAAGTGCCCCTTGGGGAAAGCATTTTCTGCACCAAGCGCTTTAGCCGCCTTTACAAGATTGTCATCCATGGTGTGCGAGTGAAGCCAAAGGCGGGGAGGTTTCGAAGACTTACTGATCGCCGAAAGGGCAGCGAACCCGCCCATTCCGGGCATTTGTAAATCCAAGATAACCACGTCGGGAAGACCTTCTTTTGCCTTTGTTATGGCTTCTTCACCTGAAGTAGCAAATGCGACTTCGTGTCCACGCCTGACCAGGCACCCGCCGTACACCCTCCTGTCTATGTCGTTATCATCCACAAGAAGAATTCTCATAAAAGTCATTTCGTTGCGGTTTCCTGCTTCTTTGTTATCATTCGCCGAATGAAGAGTCAAGGATTAAAGAAATTCAAACTTCCTGATTCACCGGGTATCTATTTCTTTCTCGGGAAGCGAAAAGAGACACTTTACATTGGACGTGCGACATCACTGCGTGACCGTGTGAGGAGTTACTTTGGGAGTGACCTCTTTGATACGCGTGGACCAAAAATCGTAAAGATGATAGAAGATGTCCGATCGATTGATTTTAGGAAGACTGATTCGGTTTTAGAATCAATATTACTTGAAGCTGATCTCATCAAGAAATTAAAGCCGCCGTACAACACCGACGACAAAGACGACAAGAGCTTCAATTGTGTGATGATAACCAATGAAGAATTCCCGCGAATTCTTTTGGTTCGAAAGAGGGAACTTGATAACAGCTTGTCCGCCAATACGTCTAAGGCGTATATGGCAGGACCCTTTCCTGAAGGTGGCAAGCTGAAAATCGCACTCAAAATCATCCGAAAGATTTTTCCCTATAGAGATAGTACCTGTGTTCCCAATTCAGGAAAGCCCTGTTTCAACAGGCAGATCGGTTTTTGTCCTGGTGTGTGCACAGGGGAAATAACTAGACAAGAGTATGCAAAGACCATCAGAAATATCCAGAGGTTTTTTGAAGGGAAGAAATCATCTATTGTCCGAAGTTTGGCCGCTGACATGAAAGTTTATGCAAAGACACAGGAGTTCGAGAAGGCAGCGGAGGCAAAGCGTCAGCTCTTTGCGCTTCAGCATATCGCCGATGTCGCGCTCGTCTCCGATTCCGCTTCGGTGAAGCATTCCAGAATTCTACAGAATTCTGGAATAGAATATGATGCTGGGAGGAGAGAAGGTATGAGAATTGAGGCATTTGATGTAGCGCATACGGCGGGGAAAGAGACGGTGGGCGTGATGACGGTTGTACAGGGAGGCGAAGCGGATAAGAGCCAATATAAGATGTTTAGGGTTCGTTCCGCGAAAGCAGGGGATGATGTGGGGGCGCTTAAGGAGATACTGGGACGCCGTTTCAAGCATCCGGAGTGGGGAATTCCTGATATCGTTGTTATTGATGGCGGAAAAGCACAGCTTAACGCTGCACAGAGATTGCTCGCTGGACTTGGAATGAAAGCTGTTGTCGTGTCGGTCGTCAAAGACGACCGACACCGCCCTCACCATCTTTTGGGCGACAGCGAATACATCCACCGCTTTGAAGCGCCGATACTTCTTGCAAACAGCGAAGCCCATCGCTTTGCGGTCTCATTCCATAGAAGGAGGCGCGACAGAATTGATAAAAATTGAAATACAGAGTAATTTAGGCCTAGGAGAAAATCAGCCTATGAAGCTACATTTCCGACCCAATCGTTCTCTGACCCCCCGAGAGTGGTGGTCTCTTGGTAGTTTTGCCTTTACGATTGGTTTACTCGTGGGGGCATGGTATTCGTCTACGGGTACAGATCCATTTGAGCACATTCCAACCGTCGTCTCTTTTTGTCTCGGTTTGGCCACGTTGATTGCGTTCACGTCGGCATTTCACACCGAGCCCTAGTCTCTCTTCAAGACCTCTTCACACGGGAAGTCTCTTCTTTTACGCTACGCGCCGAGTGCTATCTTGAGGTCTTGTTTTACGGTTGCCATTTCAGTTTCAGGAATGATTTCTCTCGCTTCATGATCCTTTTCGAGCATGCCGATGGGAGTGTCGGGAATGAGGTGATAGTGAAGGTGGGGGACGCTTCCGCCGGTTACGCCTATCCCTCCTTCATGGATCATAGCGACGTAGCTTTTATACCCGAGTTTGTTGAGAGCCTCTATACCTTGCTTGATTCCCGCGAGCATTTCTTTGTTTTCCTTATCAGTCGCGTCTAAAATCTTCTCGATGTGGCGTTTGGGGATGATCATACTGTGGTGTTTGTGGTAAGGGGCGATATTGATGATAGTGTACGATAGCGGCCCTTCTCTGAGGATTTGACGCTCGGGAACCTTACAGAAAGGACAGCCATCGAAAGTTTTAACAAGATCTTTGTACTGCATGTATGTTAAAGAGTTATTATTTCTAATTCTTTTGTTTCCATAGTGCCTTGGTACAAGATATGAGGGATACGGTGGAAGAAAAGGGGTTGTTTGCCGCGCGCGAATTGCTCTCGGTAGTAGGTGATAGTTTCGGGAGGGACAGTGCGATACTCCTCCATCCGCATCAGCTCAAAAGGCTCGAATGAACGTGCGTCGGGAATCAGGGAAACATCTCTCCGGTAAAGACAGGTGACAGTCTTTATTTTGTCGAGGAGGGGAATCGGTATCTTGTACCAACGTTTCCAAACGAGTCCTTTGGCATCATAGCCTACGCCTTGGAGATTGGCGAACAAGGTTGTCGGTGGAACAGCCGTGAAATGTAAAACGTCATTCCAGAGGCAGTTGAGTATGGGCACATTGGTTGTGAGCAGATGTTCTCGGTCTTTGTATTTCACGACATGCTTTGCGTAGGCGTCAGGGAATTTCTCTCGCACTACATTTAGGGGATAGAGAATCGTTCCTTCCATATTGTCGACAGCACGATGATAAACGTATTCCATGGATCCAAGAGCTTGTGAAAGGTGATTACAAATCCAGCGCTTTAATGATCTCCTTATTCATTGTTTCGATCTCAGTAGGATTGTGTCGATAATCATGGCCGATGCCTTTCAGCACGATAAGTTTTTTAGGTTCATTGGAGTGCTTGAACATGAACTCTATGCTTTCTAGGGGTACGATTTCATCTAACTCTCCTGCAACGAAGATGATAGGAACGTGGATAGCTTTAACTGCGCTCGTGGTGTCGTGCTTGTCTCTGTCGAGCATGTGCGCGTACGGTACACGAAATTTCTTAGTACCGGTTTCCCCTGGGATATCGCGTTCCGAAATACGGAATCCCCCCTCTTTCCAAGAGCGGCTATCTTTATTTCTGCGCTCTGACGGGCTTGATGAGGCCATGATGGGTAGAACCTTGGTGATACGTGAGTCTTGCGCAGCGTAAAGGACTGTGAATTACGAAACTCCCTTTTCACCCATTTTCATATACAATGACCACGGACGCCTTCAGGCGTCCGTGGTCATGAATACGAGTATTCAAATCTACAACGATATAGTAACAAAAGTCACCTTCTTCTTCAAACAGC
>DATDXL010000064.1:0-6604 GCA_036517235.1 Minisyncoccota bacterium | reverse complement strand
GCCGCATGCTAACACAAAGGCATCAAGCCATTCTCCCCCGCGTTTTTCAAATTTCCCCTGTGGATAACTTTCGGGTTTCTTTCGGGTCTTGGATATAATAGGAAAATGTTAACGCCAAAACAAAAACAAATACTAGATTTTGTTCGAAACAGAATCTCAAAGAAAAGATTAGCCCCGACCCATAAGGAGATCGCAAAGCGATTCCATCTGTCTTCCGTTGCAACAGTTCATGAACACCTCGCAGCACTAGAGAAGAAAGGCTATTTAACCAAACACCGCGGACAAGCGAGAGCAATAGCGCCAAGCACTGAAAGCGAGAATTTGATATCCATCCCCCTACTTGGAACTATAGCCGCAGGTGAACCAATAGAAGCTATTCAAGAGACCGAAAGTATTGCTGTTCCAGAATCCAAAGTAACTAAAGGTGCTGATATATATGCACTCCGTGTATCGGGAGAAAGCATGGTCGATGAAAACATCAATGACGGTGACATCGTGGTTGTTAAAAATCAATCTACTGCTGAAAATGGACAAAAAGTAGTGGCGCTTATAGATGAGAGTGAAGCAACGCTAAAGAAATTCTACAGAGAAAAAGGCAAGATAAGACTTCAGCCTGCGAATCAGAATTTACAACCAATCACTGTTCTCCCCTCTCAGCTAACAATCCAGGGAATAGTTCTTGATGTCATAAAAACTTCTAAAAAAGAGGCTGCCGATTATCAACCTGATGTGAGAGCTACTGAAACAATGGTGCGACCGACAAATGCATTTAGAAAAATCAAAATCTCTCATAGATACGACAAGATGGCGGATGCTGTTCTCTATCACGGTGATTGCATTGAATTAATGAGATCAATGCCTGATAGATCGGTAAAACTGGTTGTTACCTCGCCACCCTATAACATAGGTAAGGAGTATGAAAAGCGCCGAAACCTCGACCTCTATCTAGCGGAGCAAGAGAAAACCATCAAAGAAGCCACCAGAATATTGAAAGATGACGGGAGTATCTGTTGGCAAGTGGGTAATCATATCGGCAAAGACGGGGAGGTGTTCCCTCTCGATGCCTTGATTTATATCATCGGAAAAAAATTTGGGCTAAAGCTGCGAAATCGTATTATCTGGCGTTTCGGCCACGGCCTTCATTGCACCAAGAGGTTCTCGGGTCGTCATGAAACAATTGTGTGGTTTACAAAAGGTGATAAATACACCTTCAATCTTGATCCAGTACGAATACCCCAAAAATATCCAGGAAAAAAGAACTTCAAACGCAACGAAAGATATGGTACCTTGTCGGGCAATCCTTTGGGCAAGAATCCTGAAGATGTTTGGGATATCCCAAACGTAAAAAATAATCATCCAGAAAAGACAGCGCATCCTTGCCAATTTCCGATTGAACTCATCGAGCGTCTAGTTTTATCAATGACAAACCCCGGCGATGTAGTGCTTGATCCCTATGCAGGTGTTGGTAGTGCTATTTGTGCTGCTGTAATTCACGAAAGAAAGGGATATGGCGCAGATATCATTAAGAAATACTTGGATACTGCAGAGAGAAGAATAAAAGCCGCAGCAGAAGGTACGTTGAGGCGTCGTTTGATGGGAACTCCCGTTTATCAACCAACGAAGGATGTCACGTTGGCAAAATTACCCGAAGAATTCAGGAGAATTCGAGAGGGTCTACTTAGGTCCGGGCGCTGATCCATTGTACTTGCGCAAGTTTACTATCTTTAGGGCAGCCTTTTTATTCCTGCTGTAGAGTGCCTGTATACGAGCTCTATCTCGTTTTTCATGACTCGTAAGCCCAATACCAATGACATAGACTGGAATATCAATATCGCTCTCTCCTCGATATTTGAAATCAATCAGAAGCTGATTAAAGTCGGAAACCCCTGTCGACATGTGCTTGCACAGCTCATTAACAGGAACGACTTCTATGCCACATTCTATTAGGCCAAGTTTCTTAAAAATGACCATTTTGGAGAAGATGTCGTAACCCATGAACGCATACTTGCCAAACTGGATTTCGAGACCAACTTTGTCTTTTATGCCATCCATCTCTCGAAATCGATTCTTCCCAAACTTATGTCTGGGTTCGATGTAACCCCTTTTACCATTAGATTTCTTGGTCCAGCCAGCATCACAGAGTTCCAGCTTCATCGCCTTATTTAGGGCGGGAGGAGAAAAGAGTAGTTGGCCCACTTTAGTTTTCTCACTGCTCAACTTCGTGAGACACGATATCGCATCGAGGTGTTTTATTGTGTCCAAAATCTCGCCCAATTCTTTAGAATGTCTCTTCTTTACGAACCTCTCACCCCCCTTGAACGAATACGTATTAACTACACGCATACCTTTATGCGACCTTTCCAATGCGCGTAGCTAGAATCCTAGCCAGTGACCTCAAATATTTCTTTTGACAAATCTTGGTATAGGCATATTCGGTTAAATCATTTCTCTTGAAAAAGTTGCTGAAATCAATATTGAGCTCTTTTGACTGTTCTTTCCTCTGCATTCTTGTAATGTCGGCGATGATTTTTCTAAAAAGAATTACTAGTTGACCAGGAAGATGTTTGCGCCCAAAGGCATGGTGCTCAAGCATGCGAAGGACGACACCTCTCATTTCCTTATTCAAGAGTACGGCATCATAGACGCATTTGATCAATACGAATTGGGCCATTTTTGCTCGAACCTTTTGTGTACTGTTGAGTTCGCCACAAATCTCCCTAAATAGCAACGCCGACCAGATCATTACTGCCATTTCATTATATTTAGGGGAAACGAGATCCCGATCAAAATCGTGAAATATCCTAATATAGTTTGTATTTTGGAATAACTCGGATACTCGACTCCTTATCGTGCCAAGCCCGATACTGTCCTGGAGAATTGCAAGCCATTGCCCAATGTCTTTAATGTTTACGCTAATGTGGTCCGTGAGCAAATCTCGTTTCTCATTTTTCCATTCATACTCACGCCGTTCATAGAATATTTTGAACCTATCGAGATAACGAGCAATATTAAGCTGGTATGGATCATGCGCCGCAAGATTAATGAGCTTCATCGGATTTTGAGTGTTTGTGCGCCGTATGATCTCACCTAAAAGCCTTTGATCACCTGTTACGTCCATCTGCAAGATACGAACTAGAATTTGACAGGGATGCTTTTTATTTGATGCCGCAATTGAGTGGAGTGTTTGAGATCCATTGATTACTGACGGATAGTGCAACGTAAAGATTTTACCTTCTTGTACAACCCGTTTGCAGACGATGTAAATACCATTGTTTCCTAACCAAAATTTATTGGGATACTTCTCGTATGTTTCTCGAATTGCGACATTGATGGATGATCGTAAGTCAGTACGAACATTCTGAGCAAAAAGCCTTTCGTTTTTATCGTCGGCCATTATTTTCAGGAAGTCAGAGACGTCCGCCAAGCCAACATAGGTTCGGAAATTACCGTTTTCTGATCCCGTGCTCCAGTCGTCCGAAAGTCTTATATCAATTGATTCGGTTGGCGGTGTAAATCCGTATCGATATAAATCCCAGAGGGACAATATATTCGGCGCGGCCTCGATTTCAATCCAGTCACTTTGTTCAAGCGAACAAAGTTTGGAAGTTACAAAGACAAATCGTACCGACCCAGGGTCACGTTGCATCATCCTGTGAATCTTTTTGTAGCGATTCCGGATCTGCGGTCTTACTCTTATTAGCCAAGTCGTGAATCTAAGATCAGGATCTTCCTCGCGAAATATTCTGACTAATTTCTCAAACTCGCGAACGTCTTTTTGACTTACATATGAAATACGTGGAGAAACCTCATATTTCATTTGCAGAACAAAAGATTCAGTATCCGTTGAAACAATGGCATCAACGCCACCTTCTCTTGGTGCGTCAACTATAGCGACGTCCGCTTCCCCAATGTGCTTGCCAAATCGCGCAAATATATACCACGAGATAAAAGCTTTCTCGGGTTTTAATAATCTGTATTCTCTTGAGTGTAAATGTTTATTCAGTTCCTTTGCCGCCTGAAGATAGGCTGCTTTAGATTCTCTTGAGAGTTTCATATGGGTTTCTTGGAATCCCTCTTTGCTCGCGCTTGGCACAATACGCTTACCTTTACAACGACGCAAGCGGCCGATAGCCCTACCAATAAACCTGCGGGTTTGGGAATTCGGTTATTTTTCGTCGAGGAGGCGCCAGAGGTAGAAGCAGGCCACCGTGCGGTGGCCGCTCCAGGCTTTTGATAAGTAGAGCATGCGCTCAGGGCTCGGGAGCTTGCGCAGGCCGAAGAGTTTTTTGAAGCCTTTTTGAATGCCGAGGTCTCCGGTGGGCAGAATGTCCGGTCGTGAGAGAGTGAACATCAGGAACATATGCGCGGTCCACTCGCCTATGCCTTTCACAGCGGTGACATGTTCGATGACTTCCGCGTCGGTCATTGTGCTGAATTTCTCGGGCTCGATGGTGCCGTCCGTGCATCTGCGTGCGAGGTCCTTGAGGTAGGCCGCCTTCTGGCCCGAAAGCCCAGCGCTTCGTAGTCTTTCTGTCCGTATCTTCAAGACATCCCTCGGCGCAGGAAATTTCCCTGCCCTTCGAAGCCGTGGCGAAGTAGGGTTGCCAGGGAAAAGCGCGACGAAGCGCTTGAGAATGGTATCGGCCGCTTTTCCCGAAAGCTGCTGGTAGATGATGGATTCAGACAGCGCGCGGAAGACATCCGGCGCGTGCGCTCGGCGATGAGCGATAGGCCCGAAGCGCCGTATGAAATCTCCCAGGTGCATATCACGCTTGAGGTACGTGATGGAGGCGCTGATTATCTTTTTAGCCACGCAGGAATCATTCCACAAACCTTAGAGTTTGGGAATTCGGGCGGAATTAGCCTTGGGCGGCGGCGATCCGAATTAGTCCATTTTGTCTCGTACACAAAAAGAGCGCCTCGCGGCGCTCTTTTTGTGGTATCCGCGAACGCTAGTTCACGTGATTCTGCGGACCAGTGAGGTTGCCCTCGCCGCTAATGGTAAGCACGTGGTACTCCCATGTGCCCCATATCGCCCAATCGGGGTCGCCGGTGTAGCGCGGGTCTGTCTGGCTCACGATGAAATAGTTGTACTGATTATTATTGTCGTCGTAGCCGTGACAGCTGATGAGGTTTTGGATCCAGCCTTCGTTCATGAAGGGATCGTTGCCGAAATCCGCGCGGTAGTTGATGACGTAGTCGCAGCTCGTGAGCGTGGCCTCCTCGAGCTCGTCGACAGAGTCGACGGTGCCCTGCACGCGGCCGTCACCGAGATCCCAATAATAATCGCCGTTCGCGTCGTACGCATAGAGCGAGGTGTAGTGACCGTTCACATAGATGCCGGCATCCGGAATGCCGTTGTTGTCTGCGTCTATCTTGCCGTTTTCGACCTTTTTCGCGTGTCCGGGGACCGTCGTCGCCGCAAATGCGGGAAGCGCGAGTGCGAAAGAGACGAGAAGCGCCATCGCGATGAGCGCTACCTTGCTACCGATGCTTGAGAGTGAAGTTTGCATAGCTGTTTATAATGAGAATGAATAATACCCGCAGTCTACCAGGGCCGATGCGGAATGTTCAACCACTCACCGCATACGACACACAAAGCCTATATTTCAAGGGTGAAGGTGATGGTGTCGCCTTCTTTCTTCCAGCTATCGGATATTTCCGATCGAGTTCTTGGCCGTGTCGTGTTTGGTCTTGAGGACGTTGCTTATCGCATTGTAGAGCCGCGCAGTTGCCGCAACATCGAGTGAGCCATCCACATCGAGGTCTGCGCCGACTGCCGTGGCAACATCGCTTTCGAGCGTAGTCTCGGATACCACATCAGGCACCCCGAAAAGGAAGCTGTACCAGGGGAAGTGCACCTGTACACCTCCGCCAAGTTCGCCCTGAGCTTTTGCGGCAACAACGGTTACGGGGAGTGTGGTGTCGATAAGCCCCAAGAACTTCGCCGGCACACGGTAGCGCACTTCGACACTATCTTCGTCCGAGGATATCTCTTCCACATTCTCATCCTTGACGAGGATACCCTTCGCGAAATTCTCAAGATCTTGCTCCGAGCGCACCTGCGCATGCGTCTTTACCGTTGCGAGGAATTCTTGTTTCTGGGTCGTGTCCCAGCCGCGGATCTCGACCGCCTGTACCGAAACATCATTGCCCCGTTCTTCGTCCGAGGTCGTTGCTTTGGTGTTGCCGCCCTTCATGCTTCCCCCCGTGTCGGCTTCGGACTGTTCCTCGCCCCTTCCGTTATCTTCCGTATTCCCAGCATTGCCCTGCATGCCGGCTTTCGCCTCGCCGCTCACGTCGAGGCCGACCTGCGCCTTCCCAGCAGAAACACCGGCACTGCTGCTGGCGGCTCCTTGCGCCTGCACGCTTTGCGCGCTCACTGGAAGCGCGAGCAGGAAAAGCGCTGTGGTAATAAATGATGTGATCTTCATACGAGTTGTGACTATGAGCCTATAAAAAAGAAAAGGCGCCTATACACTGTAATTCTTACACATGTTCACCGGAGGCCCCTCATAGGGGTGTGCACAAATTCTCTATCGTATGGCTAGAGTAAAGGTTATCTGGTCGCCTTCGAAGATGCCTTCGGAGCGGCGCACGGCCG
>DATDXL010000063.1:0-5705 GCA_036517235.1 Minisyncoccota bacterium | reverse complement strand
AAGAGGAAGTGATAGGTGTCGCTTGGTACCTCGGCAAGATCGATGCCGTTGTTGACATACAGATTTGCTTTGATGTTGTGCTTCGCTAAGCCGGCTTTAGCATTCCTTATATTGACTTCGCTTATATCGACACCATCGAGCCTCTTGAATCTTTTATGGTACTTTATGATGTTTCTCCCAGGGCCAGTCGCGAAATCAAGGGCTAACCTATCTTTATAGTCGTTGGCGTATTTCATCAAATAATCGTCATAATCACGCCATGCATTGTGGTCGTCATAGGATGCCCCCACGACGTACTCCTGTATTTTCCCCGGTACATAGCTCGAGCGTTTTGCCATGTTGTCGTACATCTTCTTTTGAAAGAATGCGTAGCGTTTCTCGCCACGCAACACAAGCCACTTGAAAAATGAGAATCCGAAGACCTGTATGTAGTTTGCTATGAGATAGAAACGTTTTTTTGCCGGCGATATCATATTTTTTTTAGGACGAGGATAAGTTCTTTGTTATCTATACGGTTGATGCCGTTCACGTAATTTCTCATGCCAATCCACGGAGATTCTTTCTCAAAGACGACTTTGAATTTGTTCTTTAGAAGGTCGAACAGATCTTCTCGACGAAGGCTGTAGGGGTGGGCAGCATTGCGTTCTACTTTTTCTTGGAAGAGTTCGACGGTCAGAACGAAGAACCCGCCCTCGGCAAGGACGCGGTGTATCTCAGAAACAGCTTTTTCCGCGCTTGTAACGTGATCGAGCGCGTTCGAGCAAAAGACTACCTCGAAATACTTGCTTGCAAAAGGGATTTTTTCTCCCGACGCCTGAATGATCTCAATGTCTCTGGGGAAATCGTAGAGACGTTTATATTCGTTTGCTAACGGATCAATACCGTATTTTTTCCCTTTTACAAAGTGAAGCACGGTGCTAATGCCACAGCCTACGTCAAGTATGCGGGTGTTCTCCGTAAACCCACAGAGCCCGTTTATCTCATTGAAATATCGATATCGTTTCCAATATTCGAGCACTTTCTCTTTATTCCGTTTGAACTCACCTGCCCATTCAGCTTGGAAATTAAGTTCGTCGGTATATTTGTTGAGGATAAGGTCAAACAACTTGTGCACGCGCAAATATCGCAGAACCGATTTGACCGGCTTAGGGATCTTTTTTGTTACCCTGGTAAATCGCGTAATAGCGAGGGATAGCCTGTCGTGTGCCATGGTTATTTAGATGAATCACTATTGATAACGTCACTTAATGCTTTGCGTGGGAACACATCGAGAAGGCCTCCTGGCGTGCAGTTTATGATTTTGATACCACGTTTCTCCGCGTAGCGTTGCATCTCTTTATATCGTTCGAAGAGATTGTCGTATGCCTTGAATCTACCTTGATTGTCTATCATTTTTCCTTCCTTGTATCCTGCTCGCACCATGGCATGCTCTTGCTCCTTGTAGAAATGCATACTCTGGCCAACATGCGTAATCCAGTCATGGTCGACGCCGACAAGGCATATTTCTTTGCATCCTAGGTAGAATGCAAGGAGTATCGCATGGTGTACCACGGTCTGGGTCTTGGGGATAGGGAACGTGAAATCAACTTCTGCTAGGGTATCCGTTTTTTTATTCCCCAAGAGGTAATAATGAGGGTTTTGTTTTTTGAATAGACCGGAATCCTCGACGATCGGTTTGTCGGTGATGGAGACGAATACTTTTTGTCCAGCGGGGAAATGTCTTTCCGCATCCGTAAACCAGGCTTTGAATTGCTCGGCACTTATAGGTCTATGCGACGAGGCGAAAAGATGGAAGGCTGGCTTGATAAGAAGAAAATCCGGATGTACGAAGAAATTGCTGACGCTTATGCATGCTTCTCCCGCAAGCGCTTTTAGATCTTGAGTAGCGACGGAAGGTCCCGTGGCGAGTATAAACACCCTCTTTCCGGCGAGACTGTTCTTGAGAACCTTATTCCTCTCGAGCAATAGGGAATTCTTACGCCAGAGATCTTGTACCCTTGCATTTTCTTTCCTATCTCGGCGCCATTGCCCGATGCGTTTGACGATGGGGCCCAGGCCAGGGATTTTTTTTATTGTTTCGATCATGGGACTATTATACGGTCTCTCGGTTTTTATGTTTTAAGCTACATGCCCAGCTTTCTCAATCTGTTGAGCGCGATCCAGAATCCATCGCCGTGATTTTGATGTCCCATCCAAATCTCCGGAGTAAAGCTGATGTTGGTCTTTTTTATCTCTCGGAGCAGTGCTTGCCAGGGGACATTGCCTTCGCCTATCTGGAGACCTTCACCATTTAGCCCAGCCGCATCCGAAAGGTGGATATGCCTAACGTAAGGGCGCAGCGTCTTAAAGAATCTGACGGGATCCTTGTGGGTGTAGTTGCAGTAGAGTTGCGCGTGGCTTGAATCATAACAGAGACCATAGCCATGCTTTTTGGAAAAATCTGCCATTTCATCGGCATCCGTGAAGGTGTTCGAGTGCCATTGCCCCCCTTTGTACCAGGGGAGAGGAGGCAGGTTCTCAAGCAGGAGCTCGATACCTATCAGATTCAGACCTTTTAAGGTATGAGCTAGATCAAGGTACATTTTTTTTCGTTCCTTGGTCGTCACGAATCCGCTCTGCGTCATGCCTCCGACATGCACCACGGTTTTTACGTTGGGAGGGGTCTTACCGAAGTTCGCGCGGATCTTTCGTACTAGGTCGAGTCCGCGATTCACATGAGCTACAGCGCGCTTCCGCCTCTTGGGATCGCTTGCACAGAGATCCAAAAGCTCGGTGCCATACAATTCCGGCAGATGTACGATAAGTTCCGTATCGGGAAAAGAGGGGAGTATGAAATCATGCTCAAGGTCACGCGAGCTGAAGTGCAGCTCGATGAGCTTGGGGTTGAGTCCTATAGAGAGCTCTTCGATATCATGCGGGCGCGCGATGATGCCCCATCCTTTCTTGGGGAATCTTTTTTTGGCGACAGTCTTCTTGCCGAGGTCTTCTTCGGTGAAGTAATCGTCTTCGCGCATATCGCGGCTGGCTTTTTTCCCTATGATGTCATAGAGATGATGCGCAGGGATCCCTTTGGCGGGGCTTTTTGCCGTTACCAAGGCGCGAGTTATCTTTTGTCCTTTCGCGATAGCTCCCGCGGCAACGAGGCTTTTTCCCAGATTCTTCCGATTGATGTATTCGCCGCTCGTGATAATCCTTTTTTCTGTTCCGAGAGCTTCTTCTACGCGTCGTATATCTTCGACTAGCTGCTTGAATTCTTCCGGTTCTAGGCTTGCCGCGTGATCGGGTCCGCGCATCGTGTGGTCGAGTGTGATATGGCGCTCGATTATCTTTGCGCCCAGCGGAATTGTTGCCACGGTAGTGGATATTCCCAACTCATGTCCGGAATATCCCACGATACCGCCTGTTATCCTTTTGAGGAGAGAGATGAAACGCAGGTTGAGATCTTGGGGGTGGGCAGGGTAGGTGCTATTGCAGTGCAGCATCGCGAACGTAGCCCCGAGCTTTTTGAGGAATGCTGTGGTTTTTCGTATCTCTTCTACGCTTGCCATGCCCGTTGAAATGATGAGAGGTTTTTTCTTTTTCGCAAGATGTTCAAGGAGTTCGAAATTGGTCATGTCTCCCGAAGCGACTTTAAACGCGGGCACTTTGAGTTTCTCAAGGTAGTCGGCGCTTTTCTTATCCCAAGGGGTGCAGAGGAACATGATTCCTTTAGAGCGAGCATAACGCGTCAGAGCAGTGAACGCAGGAGGAGGGAGATCTGCTTCTTTGATGAGGGTGAGTAGATACTGGGTTCCGATATCTTCGCCATGGATGTTCTCTCGTGCCGATTTCACATACAAGTCATCCAAGTGGCGCATTTGGAATTTAACCGCGTCAGCACGCGCTTTTACCGCGGCATCCACGAGCTTTTTGGCGAGTGCGAGCTTTCCATTGTGATTGATACCCGCCTCCGCGATGATGAACGCTTTCGAGCTCTCGCTTATAAGATGCGAGCCGATACGGAATTCGTTTTGTGTTGTTTTTTTAATCATACAAATCTACAAATAATACGAATCTGCGAATCTCAACGAATGTCGGGCAACTCTCGCAGCCTTTCGACTTTTAGCACCCTTTCCGGCTTGAGGAATCGTCTTTGGAAATTCGCTAAGATACCCAGCTTAAGATTAGTTTGTTGCAAGTAGTTTTGTAACTGTCTGTAATGTTCTCGGGTGACCGTGGGAACTGTTTTTAACTCCAATATAATTTTGTTTTGAATAATAAAATCTGGGATGTTTCCGGAGTCTCCTATGAATTTCTCCCTTAGGAATGGAACCTTCGATTCCCTTAGTTTCTGTGCTAGTAAATCGCTGTACTGTTTTTCCCGTGCATATTGTCCCAATTCGTTGTGCACGGAAAAGAGAATCCCGACCAAAAGATATGAAAGTTCAGGGTATATGACTTTATTCTTAAGTTCCATAGTATTCGTAGCCATTTGTAAATTAGCTTTTTTCGTTGATTTGTAGCTCTTTTCGCCAATACTCGAGGACCCACGCAACGCTCTCTTCAAGTGAGTGTTTTGGTCTCCACCCCTTTTTCTGGAGCCAGCGTGGCGTACCCGCGAGTGTTTTATTCCGGGTTCTTTTGTGCGCGATGAGATTTTCGTCTACCTGGGTCGTGAAGCGTGCCACGGTCTGAGATCGCAGGATATCGAGTATTTTTTTGACGCTATTCACTTTTCCGCTGCAGATATTGATTGCCTGGCCGGGCTTGCCATGCTTGAGAACGAGGTCATATGCCACAACAGCGTCACGAATATCGATGAAGTCTCGTTTTTGCGTTAGGTCGCCGACTTTTACTATTCTCGGTTTTATCCCGCGTTCCATCATCGCTACTTGTTTGCAAAAAGCCGAAAGCACGAAGCGCGCGTCCTGACCTGCTCCCACGGCGTTGAAGTGCCGAAGATGGACACAGGGGAGACCCGACTGCTGGTAGAAGCGGGCAGTATCGAAGAGCCAGTGTTTTACCAAACCGTAAAATGAGTTTGGTCTCGTATCTTTTGAGGTTTCAGTCCAGCGCTTGGTGTCGCTGTTGCCATATTCGGCTGCCGAGCCGAAGGTCATCATTTTTTTTAGTGATTTCAGTTTGCCCTCGGAGCGCAGACGATAGGCGGCTTCAAGCACCACGAGGGGGGAGAAGACATTGCTCTCCACCGATCGTTTGAGTTCTTTTTCATTGTCAGGGATGAATGAGATGCCTTGCGTGAGGATAATGAAGTGAGGGTTGTATGCCTTTAGCATTTTTTGCGCATGCTCGATATCCTTTCCTGCTTTGCGTTGCATAGAGCTAGGAATACGAGGATTCTTCTTGCGATGGAACGCAAGAAGAACAGTATCTCCCCGAGCGGCGAGATGCTTCGTGTAGTGTTCGGCGATGAAGCCGTTCCCGAAAATAAGGTAGCGCTCACTCATGTTTTTTTTGTTCTTTACGCATAAGCTTCTCTGCCTCCTCCCAATCTGACGGTTCATCTATATCGATCGATGTTTCCGCGTCCATTTCGTAAATGCCTATTTTTCCTCCAAGAAAATTCTTGAATTTCTTCAATGTGGAAGGTCTGGTGATATAGAAAGCCCCATTTTCTGTGATGGTCCCTTTCCATTCTTGCGACCGGGGACGCTCGAGGGGATTGTAATTTAGGGGCTTTCCTTCAGTTGTCCAGTAAAGCTTCT
>DATDXL010000062.1:0-16269 GCA_036517235.1 Minisyncoccota bacterium | reverse complement strand
ATTGTCCACTCATTGGCTCTCGAAGACTCGAGCTCAATGAGTCTTGCGAAGCTCCAGGTATTCGCTTCTCACCCCGACCCCCTTCCCATTCTTCCCGCATCCATCCCCGTAGCAGAGCTGACGGGGAATTCTGCGTGCAGATTAAAAAAGGACAATAATTCACAGTCGTACATTTTTGTCCTTATTGTCTTTTTTTCTTTTTCTGTTACAGGATACACTGCGTGCATGCGGAGAAAAAGTCATCCTCTCAACTATTCCAAATTATGTCTGTACCCATCTATGGGTACAGAGCAGAAAAAAACCCCTTCAGTATATCGTAGTGTGTGTTTTTTTCTCTGTTACTACCTACTTTCTACTTACTTTCTTTTGGCATTACCATTTCGTAGTTATAGAACCATGGTTCTATAACTACGAAATAGAGTTGCCACCAGTCTATCAGACTATCCCTGTTTGAGCCGCAGGAGCGGAAACAGCTGGGTCTCGCGGATTGGTTTTCCTTCAAGGGTCGCGAAAAGCCTCTCGCCCACGCCGAATCCGCACGTCGGCGGCATGCCGTGTTCGAGCATTTCAACAAAAGACCAGTCGGGCATCATTGCCTCTTCGTCGCCGGCTTCAAGCAATTTCTGCTGTTCTTCAAACCGTTTTCGCTGGTCAAGAGGATCGTTCAATTCCGAGTATCCCTTCCCCACTTCGCTTCCCGCAAGGATAGGGCAGAACATCTCCACCGTGCCGGGACGTTTCGCGTCAGCCTTTGAAAGCGGAGCAACGACAACAGGGTGCCCCGTCAGGAACGCGGGACCGGCGATTTTTTTCCGGCAATATTTCCAGAGCGTGTCGGCGAGACGTTCGCGGGACTTGCCTTCATATTCAACATTGAGCTCTTTCAATTTCTTCTGCATCTCTTTTTCGGACGCCGAGAGAATATCTATTCCCGTAAGCTCTTTGACCTTGGTTACATAATCAACATGCTCCCACTCGTCAGCAAGATCAAATTCCAATCCGCGCGATAAAAATTTTGTCTTTCCGTACACTCCTTTGGCAATCGTCCGATACAACGATTGAACAAGCTTCATGCCATCCTCGGCATTCGCGTATGCCAAATAGAGTTCCATGTTCGTGAATTCCTGCAGATGCTCCGGACTCGTGCCTTCGTTGCGGTACGCCCGACCGATTTCAAATGTTTTCGGAAATCCACCTGCCATAAGCCGCTTCTGCCAGAGTTCACCGACAGAAATGCGTAAATAAACATCCAGATTAAAATCATTGTGATGAGTCCTAAACGGTCGTGCTTCGGCGCCTCCGGTCGTAACCTCAAGCGTTGGTGTCTCCACTTCGAGAAATCCATGGTCGTTCAAGAACCTTCTGGTGACACTCCAAAACTTTGCCTTCCGCTCAAACATCTCTCGAAGTTCAGGATTCATCAAGAGGTCGAGGTAGCGAAGCCGATAGCGCTCTTCGGGGTCAGTGATGCCGTGCCATTTTTCCGGCAGCGGCAGGAGTGCCTTTGCTGCCATCGTCCAATCTTTTACTTGAAGAGTCTTCTCTCCCCGTTTGGTGATAAAGAGCGTGCCCGTTAAAGAAATGAAATCGCCGATATCAACCGTCTCTGCAAAAAGAGTGCGCGCGTCTTCTCTAGTGTCGCCTTCTTTTAAAAGCGCCTGAAACGCGGCGGTGCCATCGGTAAAATTCAAAAAGGTGAGCCCTCCCTGCGCGCGCAACGCCATAACACGTCCCGCAAGCGATACCTCTTTCCCTTCCTTGGAGAGTTTCTCAAAATCACGGACCACTTCCGAGAGCGAGAGGTCGCGCGGAACGCGCGACGGATACGCCTTCATACCGGCCTTTTCAAGCTTCTTCAGTTTCTCGAGACGCGTATGACGCAACTCTTCAAGCGAAGCCATATTACTTTACTTCTAGAAGCGTGTAGTTGACGATGCCTTTGGGTGACTCAAATTTTACTAGGTCTCCTCTCCGCTTACCCACCAGCGCTGAACCAAAAGGAGAGTGGATCGAGATCCTTCCGTTACTTATATCAACCTCTTCGGAACCGACAAGCGTAAAGGTTTGCTTGGTACTATCGTGCTCCTTTTGCACGACAACCGTCGAACCGATGTTGACCGTGCTGCCATGTCTCTCGGAAACAATGACCGCTGAGCCAAGCATCGCCTCAAGCTTCTTGATGCGATCTTCAAGCGTCGCTTGGGCTTCGCGGGCTTCATGATATTCGGCGTTCTCCGAAAGATCGCCGAGTCCCTTGGCATATTCAAGGCTTTCCGCTATCTCTTTCCGCTTGTCAGTCTTGAGGTGCTCCAGCTCTTTCGTCAGTTCGTCAAACTTCTCCTTCGTCAAATATTCGCTCTCTTGGGTCATAGCGTATGAAATTATAGGTAAAAAACGATTCGACTATGATACCAGTTTTCCTTCAAAAAGTGAAGTTTTATTGAAGATATTCAGGTGCGCCATACAAAAGCCAATCGAAGAATTGTCTCATGACATAGAGCGCCCCCACCGTATTCTCGTGGGGACCCTTCTCCATTACCACCGCGAACGCATAGCGTGGTTTCTCATAGGGAAAGAAACCGATGACCCATGAATTCACAAACTGTTTTTTGTTGCCAAGTTCCGCGGTACCTGTTTTTGCTGCAATCTCGACTTGAGGAATGTTGAGTCCCGATGCCGTGCCGAAGAGCACAGCGTCTCGCATGCCTTCACGCACTACTAAAAGTCTTTCCTCTGATATACCGAGACTGTGCTCAAAATCACGACCCTTATTACCACCGAGAAGAACTGTGGGGATTAAGAGCTTGCCTCCGTTAGCCAAAGCCGCTGTAGCACGCAGTGCCTGTAGCGGCGTTACCTGCACACCATACTGACCGATAGCGGTATTATACGTATCCCCGATACGCCATACCTCTCCGTCGAACGTCTCTGCCTTCCATGCGGGATCGGGCAAGGTTCCGGCGGTGCCGAGAAGAAAATCCCCGGGTAGGCTCTGACCAAATCCGAACAACTGCATGTACTTTTTTATCTTCGCGATGCCAAGACCTGACTGGTCTCCGAACCCTCCCCCGATCTCATAGAAATAGACATCGGAAGAAACCGCAATGGCTTCGCGCATATCCACAAGGCCATGCGCTTTCCAGTCCGTAAATACCGACCGTTTGTCGGGGTTAAAGGGGTTGGGAATGGAAATGGAACCCGTACTGAGTATCTTCTCTTGGGAATCTATCACTCCTTCGGTGAGCGCGCCCACCGCGAGAAAGGGTTTGACGATAGAACCGGGGGTGTACAGACCATTAACCGCACGATTTAGAAAAGGTTGCCGCGTATCCGAAAGATACCTGGTAATGGCTTTTGCGTCACTGCCTTCGGACATCGTGCCTGAATCGAACTCCGGGTAATTGGTGAGTGCCAACACTTCGCCGCTCTCTACATCTATAAGGACCGCGGCACCGCCGGTGAAATCCTTTGCGTGCGCGAGTGTGCGCACGAATTCAAAAAGTTTCGTCTGAAGACGTGCATCGATGGAAAGCGTCAGGTTCACGCCATACCGTGGCGGCCTGACGATGCTTTCCGATTCCACCTCTCCTGTCGCATTTTCCTCCGTAATACGAGTTCCATTTACACCACCTAAGAGATAGTTATAAAACGCTTCCACTCCCTCCTTGCCGGTGAATTCGGTGCGGAAGTACGTTCCAGAAGCATCCTGCTTCGGATATTCCACGTATCCAAGCAAATGCGAAAATCCTTCACCGGGAAGATACTCGCGCGAGGGATACTCTGGGTGAAGCTCATGAGCACTATTGGCAACCAAGAGCACTCCATTCCGATCAAAAATAAGACCTCGCGGAGCGATGATGATGCTCTTCCGCAGACTGTTCCTCTCTCCCAAAGCGGTATAGGCTTGACCTTTGTTGACCTGCAATAGCCAGGAACGCGCCGCAAGGACGACGCCTAGCGCAATAAAAAAGAGACTGGCAATGAGTATGGTGTTGCGTGAAATAGGCCTCTCTATCCTTCCCTCTAGTTGATGCGTATTGAATTGGGGGAGATTGGTTGAGTCAAGAAAAATCTCATCGGGGGCGATCTCATGATGCAGAGATGGCCTGCTCTTTCGCGCTAATCCTAGTGTTTGTAACAAATGTCTCATAGGGCCGTGAAAAAGACGAGAATAAACACTTACGCAATGGGCGGTTTCCAAAATACGAGCCTGCGTTTGAGAAGCGGCAAGAGCAAGGTGAGCAAAACCGTAGTTGCAAGAAATATGAACGGGAATCCAAAGCGAGGGGAATGCCCGTATATGATATCCATAAAGAATCCTACGATGATGCCCCAATAAAACGTCTGAAACAGAAAGATCGGGATGAAAAGCAGTAAGAGCACTGCCCACCAGGGGAATACCGCTACCAAGACACAGAGAAGGATCATCCAGAGAATTTTCTTTTTTTGTAAATTCTTAACGGGATTCATCTTGTGGCTCACTCGCCTCGATCACTACAAAATGAAGCGCGCTGACCGCTTCAGGGGTCCTGAACGAAATGAGCTGAAGAAAATCGACGTCACGGAATTCAACTGATTGCACGACACCTACAGGCGTTGGCATTATCCCCGGAAACGTAACACTGTCACCCACGGTGATCAGAAGCTCACGCGGCAATAGAAGCTGGAACTCCCCTCCTCCCATGCCCATGGCTTCTACTTGTATGCCCTCCTTCCCTATGCGTACGGGCATCTTCGTGCCTGGCGAAGAAAACAGGGTAGCACGCGAAAAGTTCCTAAAAACTTCCGTTATCTTCCCCAATACAATGCCTCGACTCGATCGTACGATATCCCCCACCGCTACCCCCTGGGTTACACCCGACTCAAGCACAAGAACATCGTACGGAGAGAGGGGCGGTGCAAGAAGCACTCCCGCAACGATATTACGCGTCGATCTCTCTTGTAGAAGGAGTTCCCGCAACGTTTCTAGATCTGGATAGAGAGAGCGAAGAAGGGACAGTTCTGTCCCTTGGGCGGCAAAACGCTCCGACAGTTTCTGGTTCTCTGCTTGGAGACGATCCTTGGATTCGAAATAAACGACGAGCTCGTTACTATGATTCTTGATCCAACCCCATGCGTACACGAACGGTCGCACCAACGTATAGACGGCTCCCGATAGCATCGCCGGCTGAAAGAGGTAGAGCGCCATAGCCAATAGGCATACAAGAATGGAGATTAGCAGTCTCCGTGTCCACCACCTTGCCTTAAAAGTTCTCGTTGGCAGGAATGTCTTCTTCATGGTTAATGAGCACATCACGGTACCTATCCATGTCTTCAAGAATGATCCCGGCGCCTCGCGCGACGGCTGTGAGAGGATCGTCAGTGATATGCACGGGAATCTTGAGGCATTGCTCGAGAAATGGTCCTAATCCCTTAAGCAAGGCGCCGCCCCCGACAAGGAAAATACCGCGTTGCATGATATCCGAGACAAGTTCGGGAGGCGTCGTCTCCAATACCTCTCTCGTGGCTTCTACGATCGTATCAACCGACTGCCCCATAGCTTCACGGACATCCGCGTCAGTGATGATGACTTCACGCGGAAGTCCCGTCACCAGATCCCGCCCCTTCACCACTGCCTCAAGAACGCTCCCCGTCTGCATCGCTGACCCGATCGCGATCTTTACTTGCTCAGCGGTCTTCTCACCGATCAGGATCTTGAATTCATTGCGGATGTAGCTGATAATATCGGCATTGAAGTGATCTCCAGCGATCTTAAGGTTTTTTGATCGAACGATCCCGCTAAGGGAAATCACGGCGATGTCCGTAGTACCGCCGCCGATATCTATGATCATATTTCCTACAGGCTCTTTGATCGGAAGACGGATACCGATAGCCGCAGCCATGGGTTGCTCGACGATGAACACTTCTCGTGCACCGCTGTTTCTGGTCGCGTCTCGGACAGCACGCGATTCGACGTTAGTAACCCCCGAAGGGACACCGACGACGACACGAGGGCCTAAGATTTTTTTCGAGCCTTCCTGCACTTTACCCACAAGATAGGAGATCATCTCCTCAGTCACCTCGAAATCGGAGATAACCCCTTCCACGAGAGGGCGTATCGCGTTTATGTGCGGAGGAGTCCTGCCGATCATCTGTTTTGCCTGATTCCCGACGGCAACCACTTGTCCCGTTTTTTGATTGATAGCCACTACTGAAGGCTCGTTTATGAGGATCCCCCTCCCGCGCGCATAGACGAGGGTGTTGGCGGTACCCAAATCGATACCCAGGTCATGAGAAAAAAGACGAAGGAAACGCTGATATTGTTCGTCAAATATGCCCATGAAGGTGCGCTGCAAGCGAAGAAGGAGAGATGAGCTCTGTGGCCTGAGAACGGCGATTGAGGACTTCGAGGGAACCTTGGGTCAAACTCCTGCTGCTCACTATCACCCGCAGCGGAATCCCCAAGAGGTCGGCATCGGCAAACTTCTCGCCTCCACGAACGCTCTGACGGTCATCAAAAAGGACGTCGATTCCTTTCGCAGACAAATTATTGTAGACAGCCTCTGCCTGCGTGAGCACTTCGTGAGAATCGGCATCAAGAAGGAGGAGGTGCACCGAGAAGGGCGAGACCGACGAAGGCCAGAGGATGCTTCGGCCATCGGAGAAAAGCTCAACGAGCGCACCAAGGACACGAGCAGGCCCGATGCCATAGCTTCCCATCACGACCGGCATCGACTCATTGCGCTCGTTCACAAACGAAAGCCCGAATGCTTCCGAAAAACGCGTCCCCAAACTGAAGATGTTGCCTACTTCAACCGCCTTTGTCTCTATTAGTTTCGTATTGCCGCAGGAAGGGCATGACGACCGTTCCTGTATGATCTCGCTGTTCACTGCAACGGAACATTCTTTACAGAGATGGATGGTATCCTCTCCCGCTTCAGAGACGACTTGGAACTCATGCGAGTACCTGCTGAAAGAACCCCCCGAGGCGTAGGTCAGATGCGTAAAGGGGCCAAGTCCTAGCCGCTCAAATACTTTCTTGTAGGACTCTTTCACAACATCATAGAATTTCTGGTGCTCTTCGGTGTCGCGCGAAAACGAATACAAATCCTTCATAAGGAACTCTCGGGTTCGCATGAGTCCCGACTTCGCGCGTTCTTCGTTGCGGAACTTCGTCTGGAACTGGTACGCAAAGACGGGAAGATCGCGAAAACTGCGGATGTGGTCTCGCATGAGACACGTTATCGGTTCTTCGTGCGTAAATGAAAGACCTACCTCGCCTCCTGCAATGAGCGCTGTTTTAAACCAATTGGTGACGGCCTTATCCGACCACCTCCCCGTGCTCTCCCACACCTCTTTACTCTGAAGCGCTGTCAAAAAAAGCTCTTGGCCTCCAATAGCGTTCATCTCTTCACGGATAACGCGCACTATGTTATTGAGCACGCGAAGTCCAAGCGGAAGAAATGAATAGACTCCGGCCATCTCCTTATGGATAAAACCCCCCTGTATCAAGAGTTTTGCGTTCTTTGATACCTCGTCTTTGGGGCCTTCCCTCCTTGTTTTTGAGAATAATTCGCTTTGTCTCATGATCTCTGATTCATCCAACTGTTCTTAGATATCCCCTTCCGCATATAACTCTTTTTCTATCTCACCAAGCGCACGCGACCGATTTTCTGCATAAAGAGAAAGCAGGTCTACTCGACTCTCTAACAGCTGTGTAAATTTTGCAGAAAACTTTAGTTTCCATTCCATATACTCGTCTACCCCAAGATCGCTAGTCTCAAAATACAATCGGGCCAGATCCATCATTATCGTTGCCGTAAGCCTCTCTGCGCTATCTTCTATTCCCTCGAATTGAGATTTTTTCATAGTAAAACCATACTTAATAGACGATTTTCGTCACAGTAAAGGATACCTTTCGACTAATACTACAGGAAAAATGCATTACCTGCGACAATTGACTTTTTCAAATCTAGTGGTAATCTAGCACGTAGATTCGTTGACAAAAACCAACCTTGATCCGCCAAAGGCTGTCATCGGCGTTCTTGTCGGACACTTAAGTTCGCACTCGCTTGGCGGCGTCCTCATCGGTGCCATCGCGGGATTTGCACTCGGTTGGAGCTCATACCAACTCATCAGCGTCCGCATCCTCAAGTCTGCACCTACGACAAGCTGACATCTGTTCTCTCCATGTCAAGGAGAGTCCTTGATTCGCTTGTTCTTTATCTCGAAAACCGTCACGTACCAAACGCGATGGTTTTTTCTTTTGTGCTAAACGCAAATCATACATACACCAATCATGTGCGGTCGCACATGATTGGTGTATGTCGTTATCCTTATACTAATGATGTATCGAAAGGATAAGGATAAACATGCAACCGTACATTGCTACAAGAGGCGAAGGATATCTTTATAGGTGACGAATACAAGAAGCACGAGCAAGAGCATGAATCCTGTCGTATTCAACACCCGCACCAGCCTCTGCGGCAGGGGTCTACGTATAATAGCTTCAATGATGACGAAAAACAGACGTCCTCCGTCAAGTGCGGGAAAGGGGATGAGATTGATGACCGCAAGATTGAGGGAGATGATGGCGGTGAATGATACCAGATAGAACCACCCGAGGGTCTGCGCATCGGAGACAAGCACAGCGATTCCCACCGGACCTGCGACCGTAGAGAAATCAGCGTTGAATGAGACGATGCGATACAGGAAATCCCACAACCCCTGAACGGTCGCTATAAAAAGATCCGAGGTCCGCCTCGTCCCTTCCGCAAGCGCGCGAAAAAAAGAAAGCCTAAGCGTACCGACGGTATCCATACTAATACCGATGCCAACCGTATCTTGTATGATACCGCTCACCGGAGTCATGTGAACCTCTCGCTTCTCACTCTTGCGCTCAACACCGAGCACGAGCTCATTCCCTTCCCGCTCCCCTATGAACCTCTGTACCTCATCTATCGTTGGTGCGCTAAGTCCTCCAGATTCTGCACGGATATACCGGATAACGTCTCCCGATTTGATACCGGCTCGTGCCGCAGGAGATTGATCCAAGACAGCGACGACGAGAAGACGTTCATCGGTAAGCACAACACTGGCATATTGTTCCTTTGAAACCGTAGCACCTATCATAAAGACAGCCGAGAGTAGCATCCAGGCAAACAGCACATTGGCAAAGACGCCGGCAAGCAATACCGATGCTTGGATAGCCCTATTCTTCGCTACAAAACTGCGGGACCTGTCGGAGTCATCGGGTGCGGGAGAGAGTATATCTTCGCCGAAGATCTTTACATACCCTCCAATAGGCACGAGATTCAGGGAATACTCGGTCTCACCTACCTTGCGCGAAACGACACGAGGAGGAAACCCTATCGCAAATTCATCAACCCTTATACCGAAGCGTTTTGCTACGAGAAAATGTCCCAGCTCATGCACAAACACGAGCACTCCGAGAATGACGATAAAAAGTATGATAGACAAAATAGCTTAGGGCTTGGACCTTAGGGCTTTGAGCTTTCCACGATTTTTCTTCACAGTTTTTTCTAAAGCTATAAGCGTCAAGCTCTAAGCATTAAGCTAGCTATTAATCTCTTTCTCCTTCCGAGCGTATACCTCATCCAGCGTTTTGGATGCATCGTCGACGATTTTCTGCATCGCGTCCTTTGTCCGGAACTTCTCGTCTTCGCTCATCAGACCTTTCCGCTCTTTTTCCTGGATATCTTTCCAGGTATCATCACGAGAACCTCGGATCTTTTTTCTTGCTTCTTCAAGCTTCTCCTTTGCGACCTTCAGATACCCCTCTCGACGCTCCGCGGTCAATTCCGGAAAGAGCACTCTTACTCCCTTGTCATCAACCGCGACCGACAACCCAAGATTAGATTGCACGATGGCTTTCTCGATATTCTTTACTTGCGTCGGATCAAAAGGGCTGACACGCAGCGTTCGAGCATCTTCGATACTTACCGAGGCAAGCTGTCGTATGCTCATTTTTGTTCCATACGATTCAACGAAAACCCAGTCCAGAATAGCAGGGGCTGCACGCCCCGTGCGGATAAGAGAAAGCTCTTTTTGCACCCACGAGAGCGCCGCCGCTGTCTTTTCTTTGAGGACTTTGAGATCGTACGCCATGATAATAATTAAAAATTAAAAAATCAAAATGGAAAATGACGATACGAAACGTCTCAACGCTCTTTTTTCTCTTGTCATTCTCAAATCTGAACCACTATTTTGCATCTTGATATTTGTATTCTACATTTTAGCTTGTGGTAATACAAGCGCTACATGTTCAAGGAGCATCTTCACGGAAGCAGAAGGGTCTTTTAGGTAGTCCCGACAAAGCGAAAGGTCTTTGAATAGTTCAGTTGATGCTCCCGCACTGAGAAATCCACGAGCACAGAGCACCTCAAGATTCCCTACGAGATCAATGGCAACCTGTTTCTCTTTTTCTCCTTCTGCTATAGCGTCAGCAATAGCTTTTGCCATGGCAAGCCGTTCCTTGCGTCCTGCCTTTAGAAAAGCTTCTGCGTCCCGATGCTCTTCGCCAGGACCTGAAAAGGTACGGTCGGTACTCACCAGATACAGGCGCGAGCACAGTGTAGGCAAAATAACCTCGCTTTGGGGCACGATCAGGAAGAAGTGCGTATCGGGAGAGGGTTCTTCAAGGACCTTGAGGAGCGCATTTTGCGCGTCAGCCGTTGCCGCATTGAAAGCGATGATAATGATCTTCCTTCCTGAAAACGCCTTCTTCCCTTCCATTTCTTTTATTCGACGGCTATCATCTATAGTGAGCGTGTTGTACTGATTTACCGAGAAGTCGGGATTGGCACGGACTTCATAGGAGAGCGTCTTCTCGAGAAAAGCAAAAAGCCGGCGGAGCGCTTCGTTGCGCTCTCCCGCGATGCCGTAGGCGTGGTGCAGCAGTACGTTCCCCTTTCCTACTCCTTGCCAAATCCTATCTGTATTCATGACTGTCAGTATAACAAAAAAGAAACAACACCAAAGAATAACCTTTAGAAACGAATCCGTACCGAGAGATCTATTTAAGCCAGTCTCGCCTTTCTCTGCCTCTAAAGCGAACCCTTAGCGCTTAGCGACGATAGCTTTCTTATAACTATCGAGATGCTCCAGCGCGACCCCAGTGCCTCGAGCGACGCAAAAGAGAGCGTCTTTCCCAAGTCTGGAAGGAACTCCGGTGCGACGAAATACCAGTTCAGGAAAATTGCGCAGAAGCGAAGAACCTCCGGTCATGATGATGCCGCGCTCGATGATATCAGCAGCCAGTTCGGGAGGAGTCTCTTGCAAGACTTCCTTGATAGCTTTGATCATCTCGCGCAGCTCTCGGCCGATAGCTTTCACCACTTCATTCGTTTTGAGTTGCGTCGCGCGAGGAAGACCTGTCACGAAGTCTCGGCCCTTGATGGTCATTTCGAGCTCTTCCTCGAGAGGTATCGCGGAACCGATCTGGATCTTGATATCCTCGGCCATCTTGTCGCCGATGACGAGGTTGTAGGTTTTTTTCAAGTAATCCGCGATAGCATAATCGATCCTGTTGCCTGCGCACTTGACCGAGGTTGAGGCAACGATACCGCCGAGGGAGATCACGGCGACATCGGTCGTGCCGCCTCCGATATCAACCACCATATGCCCCACTGGTTCGTGAATCGGGATACCAGCACCGATGGCAGCAAGTATCGGCTCTTTTACCACGTAGGCATTCTTAGCACCCGCTCGCACTGCCGCCTCAATGACCGCACGGCGCTCGGTTGAGGTGATAGCCGCCGGCACGGAAAGCATGACCTCGGGCTTCCAAATATTCCATCGTCCCAGCGCCTTATGGATGAAGTAGCGAAGCATAGCTTCGGTCACACGGTAATCAGCGATGACACCGTCTTTCATAGGCCGGTACGCAACGATAGTGTCGGGAGTCTTACCAATCATCTTCTTTGCCTCGGCACCAACCGCAAGAATCCTCCTTTCGGGCTCAAGCATCGCAACTACCGAAGGCTCGTTGAGAACGATTCCTTTGCCGGGAACGAACACGAGCGTGTTCGCGGTGCCAAGGTCAATACCGAGTTTTTTGGAAAAAAAAGCCATTTATCCTAGAAAATTTTAGCGATTAACCTTCTGATACTACTAAAGCCCTCATTGGCACAATCCAGTTTCTATTTAATTACAACTAGCAAACCGGACTAAAATTTCAGAGGGTGAAACAGGCCTAGTATGCACGATTTCCTCGGTTTTTACAAACAAATCGAAAGATCGTAGTGTTACAACTAATCACCGCCATTCGCTTCTTCTACAAAGCAGGAAGTACCTGTGAGAGTACTACCTCAAACAACAACGAAATGAACCTGCCGCACTTGCATTATTAACTTCAACCGTACAACTCGTAGCAGGATCGACTACAAACGCAGACCGGATCTCTTTTTACTCTTTCCTGATAACTCAATAAACCCTGCTCGTCCATATCCTCGCAGCAGAGCTGACGGGGAATTCTGCGGAAAGATTAAGGTTGGCTACAATTAGTACAATACACGTATATATCAACCGGCGTGGGGTTATTCCCATAAGCCACGTGGGACGTGAAATACTGATTCTGATTGTACGTGTGCACACTGACGTTATGCTGGCCTGACAAAAAGGTAGTTTGCGGAGTCGCCAAAGTCTCTCCATGACAGCCTGCACCGCCGGATGAGTCTTTGAGATAGGCAAAATCATATCGAGTCCCATCAACATCAAGGAATACGCTTCCGGGATCTCCCGAATCTCCACCCACGCACGTATTCGCGTAGGCAACAATCTGCACCTTGCCTGCCTGGTTTAATGTGAATCTGCCTTCTTTGTTGAAGTCGGTACTAACAGTGTACGCAAGTGGCCCAAGTATCGTTATTGGATTTCCCCCTCCGCCAGCGCATATATTCTGTGTACCTTCAATGGTTAAACTCCCACTAATAGCCGCTTGAGTCAGAACGATATACATGTATTTTGTTCCTGCTAGCGTAATCGAGGTTGATGGAACTGTGAAAGAAGCTTCGTTGTAACCATTTCTCTTCAACATTACTATAGTATTTACGTTGTCATTATTGTAATAAAATCTGTAAGATGGACCAGTACCGCTTGTTGCTGGATTACCACCATAAGTACTATTTATCATACTTACCCAGCTTGCATCGCCCAGTGTAAAATTTGGAGAACTATCAATAATAACACCGGCCCACCCGCCGCCTCCACTATTGTAGGTCTGTCCCGAGCCAGTGAAGGTATACGTTCCTGCCGTCAGGGTACCGATATTGACCACAATAGAATTGTTGTTCCCCGAATTGTTTCCATTGAGAGATACGAAGGAAGTAGTACCGACGTTGGTGCACTGAACCGACTGTGTCGGAGGGACATCCTGCCACACGACATTTCCATTGTTATCGGTAGCTGTGAGTACTTTTCCAATACAGTCATTCGAAGGACAATCAACCCGAAAGAGCGCGGGAGCTATCGGTAGTACCGTAGTGCCCAGTGATAAACCTCCGAGTTTTGCCTGGGCATTGCTACTTACATTCACTGGTGCGGCTACGTTGCCTTCCGGGGGCGGGGCCGTCGGTCCCGTCCACGCAAAGAGGTAGGAGACGCCAACCGAAAGCGCGAAACCGAGAACGATGATCTTACCGGCATCAAGCACTTGGCGAGCAAGACTTTTCATAGGTTTAAGTGTAGCGAATACGTGCCCCCCCCGCAAGGAATGGTGGGGATAGTAGGCTAATATCTATCAAGGAGAGTCCCTGCTGATTTCGAATTCCGTGAGTCTCTGAAACTCACAGCAACTGTGAGTTTCAGAGACTCACGGTGGTAGGTTAACCGCAGGGCAAGCCCTGCACCCATGCGGTGTTGGCTTCGCTTACCCTTTTTCGCCCCAAGGGGCGGGATACTAAACCCTTTGTTGCCGTCGCTCGTTCGAAAGTGAAAAAGAGGAACTTTTTCGCTTCCCTCACTCGTTAGGCAATAAAAATATACTTACCTTATAAATTACACACTCCGCAAGGTTCGACCTTTGTAAAAGGTCGGACTTTTTTCCTAATACACATCAAAGAGGGGTTTTACTTTGAGATTGGGGCCATTCACACCCGCCACGAGAGAACACCTGTCGGTATTTCCTTCACTGTCTATGACATCCACCCATAAAGACTTGCTACCCACCCTTGAGTAAATCCTGGTAACCTCATAGATACCTTGAGTCGGTCCTGTAGTCGTATAATCGAAATTATCGCTATCGGTCCAGTGGATGTTAAAGGGTGGAACACCGTCGACAATGCTCACCTGTATCGTAAGGGGTCTACCCACCACGGGCTCTGACGTAGAATTGGGCGGGATGAACGAGCAGGAAAGGCCTATGGGTATTTCATCAACAGGTACCGTGACAGAAGGACACATGATGGGAGCAGGAGGACTCGACAAATCCAAACAATTAAGATTGAACGTATACCCGCCAAGATCTGTGAGAGGACCTTCCGTAGTAGTCTCGGGTCGAAGAGTGCCTTGAGTTTCGGCTGAAATCGTAGTGCGTGTCAGAGGTAGACTGGGAACACTGTTCAACGTACAGCCACTTACGTTTCGTACCTGGGTCTGCAGCAAGACAGATTCTCCGGACGCTACTGGCTCTGGAGTCGTCGTGTACCTGCCATCACTCGGACCTTTCACTCTTAAGAAACACGCCGGCGTAGTAGCTATCGTTGAAGAATAAAGGAATGAAACTTTCGTGGTGCTACCCGATGTGGTCTGAATACCGCTAAGCCGGACGCAATCGTATCCGTCAGTACAGCTTGGCGAAGGGTCAATGCAAGGAAGCGTGGAATCATTGCAAGATTCTGTGTGCAACACTTCACAGTTTTGGCTCGGTGCCGCGTTATCATAGGTGCATGTCCCCACCGTAATGGTCTTCCCCGTCAGTTTCGTCGCATCAACTGTGTGCATACCCACATGCACTAATTCTCCAATCAGGGGATTCCCACCAGGTCCTGTGGAAGTAGCGAATGTTCCACCGTCGTATCGCGCTTGGGTACCGGAAATATTATTGAGATTCTCATCTACGCGATAAATCTTTAAGTTTGCACAAGTTGGAGCTCTTCCAGTTGTCAGTGAACTTACGGGACCTTCTAACCCGCCGACCAGTGACGCGACACGATAAAGGTATAAGGCGCCAGCTCTAAGGTTACTGGTGTCTTCGTACGTCACAATGTTTCCTGACGCGGGTTGCGGGACATCAAAGGAGATTTCCGTTCCTCCCGCATTCCGGTACAACTTATAGCCCGTGGCGCTATCATCGCGATTCCAGTTCGCAAAAATACTCGGGGGACTGCAAGAACCGGCGGCGAGGCCGATACCTCCGCGATAGTGCAACCATTCTACGACATCGCTTCCCCAGCCCCAGCCAAAGAACCGATTGCCTATCATTTCTCCGCCATAGCTCCCCCCACCGCCTGTCGTCCCTTTGAGACTGATCCACCCGTCCCATCCGCCGGCGTTACCGGTGAAGGTGTAGAGGATGTTAACCTCCGTCGAGGTAAGAGCCCTGTCGTAGATGCGCACGTCATCTATAATCCCTTTCCAATATACCCGCGTTCCTTCGCCAGGGTTGTAGCCGATAAAGAATGGAAGCGCGTTGGTTCTATTTTGTCCGTACACCGCATTGGTGACTTGAACAACTTGCACCCCGTCTTTATATCCTGTCACTGTCTGTCCGCTCCTCGTAAAGAGAATGTGGTGCCACGTATTATCGATTGCTGAAGTAATAATAGTATGCACACCGCTCATTTCCAACGAAACATCATTGGTACCGATATATCGTGTAACTGAATACGCGCTACTAAAACCCTTGTCTAGAATACGCCCCCATGCCGACATACTCGGATCTCCTTTTATCCATGCCGACACCGTAACGGCACCGTCACCAATATCAGCGGTATCGCCAAAGTTCACATAATCGTTCACACCATCAAAGGAGAGGGCTCGCTCGAGCCGATCGTTTACCCGAGTAGGATTATTGGTAAGCGTTCCTGTCTTATGGTGACCCGACGAATCAGTGGCTGACGTCCCAGACTCTTCATTGAATGCCCAGTAGGCGATAAGACCTTCCGGAATTCCCACAGGACTTATCGCACGTGCCCACCCCTCAACTATATTTCCGGCACCAACGCGAGCATTCACTTTTACCGTTCCGTCTACTCCATTTTCTTTAGGTATACTGGCAATAGGTAAACCGCCGAACTTCACTATGCCAATGTTTTCTGACCATGCGTAGCC